>JBNKSG010000088.1:0-13575 GCA_050297195.1 Opitutaceae bacterium
CCAGCGCCGCCCGAAACCGGATGCGGCCAAACTTCAGGAAGTACGCCGCCTTCACCTGAGGAATGCCACTGCCCGCCGCTTCCGGAGACCAGTGCTTGATCAAGAAGCCAACCACAAGCCCTCCAAATGCCGGCAGCAAGATGAGAGCGGCCACGCCCCACCAACCCGGGATCTGGCTCATGCGGTCGATCCAATTGTGCTCCGCCCAGTGAATCGACTTGTGAAACGCCACCGCGCTCAGACCGCTCAAAACGCCGATCAATATTGCCAAAACGTTGAAACGGCTCCTTTGGCTCAAGGCTAGCCGTTCCATCAAACCCGCGATCCAGCGACGGGACGCGCGATAAAAAGATCTATCACTTCGTGACATGCAGGGCGCTAAGAAACCATACCCACGCCTCATAACAACCCTTTAGTGCCCCAAATCCCGATCCAAGCCGCAAGACCTGCCAATTTTACCGCAAAACATCTTCTGTTGCAAAAATCGACGCCCGCCTCAAATAATCGCTTCCAATCAAAAGCATCGCGCTGCAAAAGGAACCACTTACCCAAGCGCCAATCCTACATAAAGTTATGAAGCAAATCAACCGGATCGCTCTTGCCTGCCTAGGCTTCGTCCTTTTCGCGGCCGCCCTCAACGCCGCCCCAAAGCGCGAAAAGCTCGTCGATCGCATCGTCGCTGGCGAGTACGTGCTCGAAGAAATCATGGCAGACCCTGCCACCGCCATCCCCGCCGACATCCTTCAAGACGCCCAAGGCATCATCTTCACCCTCAACTACCGTGGCGGCATCATGATCGGCGGCCACGCAGGCAATGGCGTCCTCATCGCCAAAAACCCTCTTACCGACGAATGGGGCGTGCCCGCCTTCGTAAAAACCGGAGGAGCCAACATCGGCCTCCAGCTCGGAGTAAAGGAGTTCGACGCCGTCTACGTCATCATGGACCTCGACACCGTACGCAAAGCCTACACCGGACGCATCGACTTCGGAGCAGACGCAGCAGCAGTGGCCGGCCCCCTCGAAAGCTCGAGCGAAGCCCGGCAGAGCGAAGACTACAAAAACGCCAAGATCCTCGTCTACTCGAACAAGAAGGGACTCTTCGCCGGCGTCGCCGTCAAAGCGGGCTGGGTCTCCCCTGACAACCGCGCCACCCAAGCCTTCTACAATACCGACTACAACATGCCCGAGATCGTGCTGAGCGACTGGTTCGAGCTCCCCGTGGAGGCGAACGCCCTCCTTCAACGACTCAACTACTACACCGGCGGCGGACGCTAAGAAACGCTCCCAAGCAATTCAATTCCCAGCCCATCCCTCACCGGATGGGCTTTTTGCTGAGCGGCCTGCCCCGTCGGACCCCCAAAGCGGATAAAAGGCGCACGCCGAATGGTGTGCGCCCGTTAGTATTAGAACCCGAGTCGGACTACTTGTTGAAGCGACTCGCAATTCCTGCAAGGCCAAGCAATCCGAGGCCAAGGAGCGCTAGGGTCGAACCGGAATCAGGAACAGGAACGTCTACCTGAATGCTCGCGAGATAAAAATCTTCGCTTGGCCCCCCGGTTGGATCAGAGACCCCGCCCGAATGCGCGAACGTAAAGACGGTACCTGTCAGCAGCCCCACGGGGAACACAGTACCAACCCCCTTAGGAAGCCCATACGAAACACCATTTAGCAGGAAAGTCCCCCCATCGATCCAATTGTTAATGCCATGCCTGTCTGAACGAAGTTCAATCTTCGATAGGGTTACCACTTGATCGAAGGTGAGGATCAGCATCTCGCCCGTGTCAATGTTGTCGTCGGAGAGGACAATTGGAGTAATCGATTTATACACTCCTAAGCCCGCGCCTTTCACATCGGTCCATTCGTTCTCGCTGTCCTGGACCGCGAAAGCTGGATTGCCTCCAGACGTGGCCGAAGCAGTTACGGACAAGCCATCGTTGATATAGGTCAAAGTTGGTAGACCAACCCTATCATGGCCGTTGGAAAAACCGTCGACCGGCAGAAAATCGCCTGCGCCATTTGGCTTATCAAGTTTGTAAAAATCGAAGCTTATGGCACTAACTGGCAAAACAGCGCCTACTGCGGCGACTGTGAATAGAAACGCAGATAGTATTTTCATCACAAAAAGAACGTTGTTGAGTTTCGAAGAAATATGGGGCCTCGCCGAACATGATGCTTAAAGTCAGCCGAATGGATCCGCACATCTACGAGCCTTTCGCTAAGTGCCTACGGTTCTTCCTCCTTAAACCAAAAAGTTTTACGAGCCCCCGGATGAGACTAATGAAAACTTGCATACGACACTTTTGAGAGAACTCCCGCAATAGCCCAAATCTCGCTATCAAACAGCAACTTCTAAAAGTGTAATACGCTTCCGAAAGTTCAGCCTAAAGCTTACGAAAAGATTGCTAAATCGCAACTAGTCCCGAACGAATCTTACCAAGCCCAAAACCGCGCAAAGCGCCACGCCTGGCCATACAACGAACGCGGGACTGTGCAGCAACAAGCCCTGCCCGGTACGCAACAGCGTTCCCAGCTCTGCCCAGTTCGGGTCTCCCGCAAGCCCCAGGAAGGTCAAGGCGCTCAGCTCCAGCAGGGCAAACGCGAATACCAGCTTCCAAAGCCCCAACAGTTGCGGCCACAAATTCGGCCACAGGGTGAAACGAAAGCGATGCCATACCGAGCCGCCAATGGCTCGGCTCGCCTCCACGTAGGCCGTCCCGCTAAGCTCGCTCCAGATCACCCGCAACTGCCGAAACCCGAACGGCACCCCCGCCACCCCGATGGCAAGGGTCAAAGCCCCCGGTCCCCTCTCCATAAAAGTCACCACCAGAAGCCCTACGAAGATCGCAGGCATCGCGATACCGAACGACACCAAGGCCCTTATCGACTTTCCCAGAGCGTTCCCACCCAAGCGCTCGGCAGCCAATAGCGAGGCCGATACCATTAACGCCGCGGCGCTCCCCAGAAAGGCGAACAGGATCGAGTTGCCCGCTCCCCGCCAAATCCGACTGAAGTAGTCTTGCCCCAGCCGATCCACGCCAAACCAATGGGCCGCGCTTGTTCCGCTGATACGCAGATCAAAGAACGCCTGTTCGTAGGGATTGTAAGGCGTCCACACGACTCCCGCCAATAGGATCGCCAACAGCCCGAGAATCACCGCGTTCAACCAACGTCCCTCGCTCATTCCCCATTCCCCTTCTTCGGATTCAATTGAAATACGATCAGGTCGGACACGAAGGCCACCAAGATGACCAACAGCACCAGGAAGGTAAGGAGGTTCTGAGCCACGAATACATCCCGCTCCAGAATCGCAGTCACCAGATAGCGCCCAATTCCCGGCCATGAAAACACGGTCTCCGTCAAGAACGCGCCGCCCAACAACGCCCCAAAGGACGTGCCGATCACCGTGATAGTCGATCCCGCGGATATCCTAAGCAAGTGCCTCCACAGAATCCTCGCAGTGCCATACCCTCGCGAACGCAAGGCCACGATAAACGCCTGCAACTCCGGTTCCTGCAGGCGAGCATAAGTGACTGACGCAACGCTCGCAGCCGGAAAGACAGACAAGCACAGCGTAGGCAGCGCGAGGTGCAATACCACATCGCCCAAGGTCCCCAGCTCACCGGCAATCAACGTATCCAAAAAAAGGAACCCCGTCACGCTATCTGGCGGAATCGCCGCCATGTCGAAACGTCCTCCCATCGGAAACCAGCCCAACCACAAGGAACCAACCACTAATAGCAAAATCCCGATCCAAAAAATGGGCACCACTAAACCAATCGAACCAATACCATTGGCCAAGCGAGCAATCCAAGGATGCGTCCCGAGTGCCCCCCACAACGCCACGCTCAAACCGACCAGCACGCCCAATCCCATCGCGCAAAAGCTCAATTCCAAGGTCGCCGGCATAAAGGCGAGAAAGTCATCCGTAGTGGCTCTGTCACTACTCAAGCTTTTGCCCCAATCTCCCGCGAGAAACTGCTTTTGAGAGAGAAAATACCGTTCCACAAAAGAGCGATCAAGCCCTAGCCGTTCCCGCTCGATCGCTACCCGCTCCGCATCCACCGTCTTTCCAAACCGCAACGCGACCGGATCCCCCGGTATCACATCGATCGCCGTAAAGATGGCCAAGCTCGCAAAAAAATAGAGCGCGAGAAAGAAGGGAATTTTCCTGAGCAAAGCCAAAGACACGCTGAAAACTACAAACGGCTTGTTTCGCTGAAGCGACTCGGAAAATTCGCCATCGCCATCACTCCGACTTCACCTGCACTTCGCTCAGACGGAGGTCTCCGATCTTCTGTAGCTTGAACCCTTCAAACTGGGAATTCAGCACCACGATATTGTCGCCATGACAAAGCGGCAGCAAAGGCAAGTCCCGCTTCCAAAGAGCCAACGCCTTATCGTACAACCGAGCTCGCTTGTCTGCCTCCGTCGTCTTGCGGGCCGTCAGCAGCAGTGCGTCCATTTCTGGATTTCGATAAAAGCTGTAGTTGGTAGCGGTCCCCTTTTCAGCCGCCCAACTCCCGAAGAAGACACTCAAGAAATTGTCCGTATCCCCATTGTCTCCCACCCACCCAATCAAGGCCGTTTCAAACTCGCCGTTGCGGAGCCGGTCCAGCTGCGTCTTGAAATCGAGCGATACCACCTTAGCCGGGATTCCAATCGCCTCGATCTGAGCCTTCACGAAGGTCGCAGCTGTCACCGGATCCGGCAGATAGGGCCGCGGAGCATTCATCACTAAAATCTCCAAGGGTTCTTCTTCAAAGCGCGCCTTGAAAGGAGCAGCCAACTTACGAGCCGCCTCTAGATCGTAAACGCTCTCGTCCTCGCGATCCGGATACCCAAGAAAGCCTTTTGGCAATGGGTAAGCCGCAGGCCTTCCAGCTCCCTCCAAGGCAACCGTCGCAAATGCCTGCTTATCAATTCCCATCGAGATCGCCTTCCTCAATTCCAAGTCAGCGAGCCGCTCTTGATCGAGGTTGAACGCCATGTAGCCCACATTCAGCCCCGCGTCCTCGTAAATCGTCAGCTCCGGATCGTCCCGCAATGCGACAACCTCCGTAGGCTGGAGACCGTCCATACCATGGATTGCCCCTGACTTGAGTTGCAGCAATCGCGTCGTGTTGTCCGGAACCACTTTTAAAACCAGCCGCTCAAAAGCGGGAGGCTCGCCCCAATAGTCAGGGTTACGCTCCAGGATAATCGCTTCATTGCGACGCCATTCCTTGAATCGATATGGACCCGTGCCAATCGGATTGCGCTGCATCTCGCTTCCGTACGTATCCAAAGAGCTTGGACTGATCAACCACGCTGGGAAGATTGCCAAAGACCGGAGCATCGCCGCATTCGGCTGCGAAAGGCGAATCTCCAGTTCCATCGGAGCCACGGCTTCCACTGCGACAACGTCTTGGTAAAGGTAGCTCCAATACGAGAACGCGGCATCCGGCAGATGCGCGGGATGCGTCTCGTCGAGCTGGCGCTGAAACGAAAAAGCGGCAGCTTCCGCGTCCAACGGCGTTCCATCGTGAAAACGCACCCCGTCCCTTATCTTGAAACGATAAACCAAGCCGTCAGGAGATACTGAATACGACTCGGCAAGCCATTCCTCGATCTCGAGCGTTCCGCTTTTGAAGCGCACGAGCCCTTCGCAAATTTGTGTCAGCGTGTTAACCGATTCGCCATCATCGATATCGGCCGGGTCCAATCGTTGGGCATCGCTTCCACGAGCAAAGACAAAAACGTTAGGAGCCTCCTCCATGCTCTCCCTCTTCGATCCGCATCCCGCGAGAACAAAGGCAGAAAAGACAAGGCACAGGACAATCAGACTCTTCATCATTGCCCCCATGCAAGCGATTCTCCAAACCAGCGCAACCTTGACCCTAGCTAAATCAGCCCTTCGCTTGTTGGACGAGGAATCCAAAACGCAATGAAACTACCGCTGATCACCGTCAACGCCTTCGCTTCCGCTCCCTTCACCGGCAATCCCGCAGCCATCACTCTGCTCGAGGACTGGCTCGACGACGCGACAATGCTAGCGATCGCCGCCCAAAACAACCTAGCGGAGACCGCCTTCCTGCTGAAACGGTCCCCTGGCAACTACAAGATCCGCTGGTTCACTCCTTCGGTCGAAGTGCCACTCTGCGGACACGCCACCCTCGCCAGCGCCTTTGCCCTGAGCGAATTCTTCGGGGAAACCGCGAATCAGGTCCATTTCGAATCCAAGAGCGGCCCCCTCTCGGTTCGCGTCGACGGCTCCCTATTCACTTTAGACTTCCCTTCCCAACCACCTAAACCGGTCTCCACGCCCAACTGGTTCCTCAACGCATTCGGCGCCAACCCCGTGGAATTTCACAAGTCCGCATATTCCCTAGCCATCTTTCCCAGCGAAGAAATCGTGGCCGCTCTCGAGCCAGACCTGTCTCTCCTCGCAAAGACCAAGGGCTCAAACGTGATCGTCTCCGCCCCCGGCCAAACACACGACTTCGTCTCCCGCTTTTTCGCACCCGCAGATGGCATCGACGAGGATCCCGTGACCGGATCAGCCCATTGCATTCTAACCCCCTACTGGGCCAAGCGACTGAAAACGACCACCCTGCAGGCCCGACAGATCAGTCCTCGCGGCGGCGAGCTGCAATGCGAACTCGCCGGAGACCGCGTCCTCATCAGCGGACACGCCCAGCTCTACAGCGAGGCAACCATCCACGTCTAGCAGCAAAGAAAAACGCCAGGTCCGAAGACCTGGCGGTTAGTTTTCTTATTGGTACCGATAGCCCTAGCGCCGGCCCTGCCGATAGCGGCTCTTAGACGCTGCCACGAACACCGCGACCCCGCAACCTGCGTAAGAAAGCACAAGAGCAAAGGAAGGGCTGCTGGTGAACCAGAGTACGATTTCGTTCATTGGAGTCATAGGCTGTGAATGGATTGGATTCGAAATCGATTTAGCAATTCCGATGCCAGAGGTAGAGAAAGGTAAAAATTTAGTAAGTTCCATGCCGTGCCAAAATCGTAGATCCCCAGAATCGAAGTTTTCCTCCTCGACTAGCCTGTACACCTGGATAAAAGGTCGTCTCTTTCGCAGGAATTCCCTCATCATCAATGACATAGCCACTCCAAAAGACACGAACCCGCGTCGCGAGAACAAGGCTGCCGCACGCAGCCTGCCCTGCACGTTTTGATTGTGTCACAGATAAAAACAGCAGTTTTCCGAGGGGAACTGGCGATGAACCACAAAAAAGCCCTCGGATTAACCGAGGGCTGATAATTGATCAGAGACTTGGATCTATCCCTAGCCGTGCAGGCTTGGGTCGGCACCGATACAGCCAACCAGGTTCTCCCGGTATTCGGCAGAACGGAAGGTTTCCAAACGACGAACGATCGCAGACTGAATCTCTTCTGCCTTGATGCGTTCGGCCATGCCAACGTTGCGATCCAAGCTGAGGAAGCTCTCGAGATAAGCCGCATGGCGTTCCCAAAGAGCGATGTCGATCTTCTGCTTCGTATCCAGACGCTCCTTGTACCAGTCGCTTTCGATCATTGCTTCGTAGGTGAACAGCTTGCGGAACTCCTCGTCCCGGTAGCCCATGCCCTCGTACTCGCCATACGCCATGACATGCAAGAGCGCCTTCAGCGGAGGACAAGCAGCATCTATCGAACCATCCGCGAAGTAGTTGAGAGCAACGCTTCGCTGGGTTTCTACGATATTCTTGATTCCATCCACATAGGCTTCCCTAGACTGCAGCTCCGGCTTGAGCACGAACTCAGGGAAAACCGAGCGCGGATTCGAGAACACGCGGCCACCGATCGATTGTACGAAATCGCTGGTGATGCGGTACCCGAGACGGCTGGCTTCTACCTTCTCGCCTTCGTATTCGAAATCTTCACACGCTTCGAGGAAGCCTTTCTTCATCAAGTAGCTCGACTTGCGCTCTTCCGGACGCATGCGGCTCCAGAGCTCCGGCACAAGCAGACTGATGTCGTGGTCGACCCGGAAGTTCGGTCCGACGCAACCTGCTGAAGAGATGAAGCACTCGTAGCCCGTCACGATGAAGGAAACCAACGCATTGTTTAGATCGACGATCGGCAGCAACGCATTGAACGGCCCCTTCGTAAGCGCACCTTCAGATCCCGCTCCTGTAGTCGATGGAGACTTTCCGGTAAGGCTTGCAACGAAGTCCATGAATGCCTCAGGCAACTCTTGGAAGTGAATAGGCCCGAAGGGCGCCAAAGCGCGAATACCATCCGACGGTGGATTGTTCCGGCGCCCGGGCAGCACGCAGTTTACCGGGAAATGCACCGTATCCTTTTTTCCAAGACGGCGATACAAACGCGCCCCTACTTCTGCGACGTAGACGCTTTGCTCGTCCTCAAGGTCCAGACGGTTTTGCAAGTAGCGCGGGTTCTTCGTGAATACGCCATCCACCAAGCGTGGATGCGAAGAGTCCATCACATAGTCCGGCTTCTCTTCCTTGTTGAAATCGGACAGGACCTTCTGCATCGGCTCCGTGAACTGACCAAAACGGATAGCGTCCTTAGCAAGCGCACGGGTCGTTTCGCGATCAAGAGGCTCGTAGTTCGAGAAGAACATGTTTTCGCGCGAAAAGTCCTTTTCCGTAGCTTTGTCGTAGCCACGATGGATCGCTTCATCCGGACGCTGGAAAAGACGGTACTCGCAGTTCACGATGAACTTGAGCGACTTATATCCAACGGCGCCCTTGTCCAAGCCCTTCAGATGCGTAGCCGGTACAACGACGGTAGAAGAAATGTCGTCTTCCGTTTGGATCTTGGAGGCCGGGTAGAAGTCCTTGCGAAGACTGAATACGCGCCACGACCCATCCTGCTCAAAACCAACACGGAGGTATTGGGAAATAAGCTTCTGATCGCGGTACTTGAGCTCGTTGCCCGGAGCTCCGTTCACGATATCAACGCTGAACCGATCACGCCAGCCCGCACCCCAGTCTTCCTTGTAGAAGCGTTTTACCACGAGCACTATGTCGGTGACGTAACCTGGAATCTTCTTCAGCCACGCGTTGTATTCATCCGTGTACTTCGAAGACGGAGACAACAGTTGAATCACCGAACCAAGCGAACGTTTCATGCTAAGCAACGGGCGTTCATCCGTATTCTCAGGGTCCTTGAAGCGCTTGCTGTAATCCTTGCTCACGATGGCTTCGACCTGGTCGAAATCCTGCTTCAAGTCAGCGGTGAAAACGGGCCCTGCAACAATAGCATCCGTAAGGAGCTTCGAGATTTCCGACTTTCCGCCACCCGAAACCGTACACGGCTTATGACAGTAAGTGCCCACCGCACTCGTTCCCAGCAAACGCCAACGGCGTCCCGCCATCGGCTGCTTCATCTCAACCTTGTATCCACCTGGCAAGATGTAAGTGCAGTCTGGCTGTAGCTGAAGTTGGCGAGCTTCCCCGCCAGCAGCTTCCCAACTAATCCGCTGGTCTTGCAAACGGAACACCGCCCCTTGAGGAATGTAGTAGATGCTTGGATACTTTTTATCGATGGCGTAGCCTTCTGGCTTCACATCGATTGAGTCTCCGAGGCGCTCTACGACTTCGTCGAAAGTGTGCTCCTCGTAATTCTTCGACTTCTGGAGCTGGAATTCCTCTCCGAGGTCGTAGCTAGCGAAAGCGATCGCTCCCCCTGCGTGCTCTTCCTCTACGTTGCCAAGCAGGTTGGCCGCGTAAGAGATCTGGGTCTTAACTTCCTTCTTACAGTAGCCAAAATAGTTGTCCGCGATAAGCGTTACCACCACCCCGCGACTGTCTCGCGAAGTGATCTTGAAGGCACCGCCATCGTTGTATAGCTCGTCTTCCGACTCGTAGCACATCCCGTCGCGCTTCTGGCGATCCGTCGCTTCCGATACGTGCGGCAGGCCGAGATCCTTCTTTTTGCATTGGATCATGTGCGGGGCCAAGATAACGCAACCGGTGTGCCCTGACCAATGCTTCACATCCAATCCGGCGTCGTTTTCAGCCAAGAACGGATCGCCCGCATTTCCGAAAATCGACTCTACGAAGTCGAGGTTGCTCGTCATGTTGCCGGGAGCGAAGAAGCGAACCTCCATGCTCTTCTCTTCCGTGACACCTGGAACCTCCGGCTGAACTACCGGACGGAGCATGAGAGAAACGAAGGTGCGAGCCTTCTCTTCCTGATTCGCCGTGAACGGAAGTTCCAGCAAGCTTTCAGGCGGCTGGAGAGCGACTTCGAGTAGCTTTTGGAATGTCTTCAGCGGAACCTGCTTCTTGTCGAAAGGAACCGGCAAGCCTCCCTCGACCACGTGGAAAACGCCCTTTGTAGTGCGGCGGTCATTACGCGGGTTATGGCAAACACCCTGCTTTACGCGAAAACTGCTGATAATGTCAGACTCGAAGCGATCCGCATCAGGCGGAATAGAAAGGGCGCGAGCCATGCCGTGGCGCTCTAGGAAGAGATTGTTCGAAGGCAGCCAAACGCGATCTTCTACGCCCAAAGGCTCGAAAAGAGACTCCAAATAATCCTGCACGCGCTGGTCCGCCGGGCAAAGGTGATCCTTGAGCAAACGATTTTTCTCTTCGACGCTTTTGAGAAGAGAGTCACCGAGTTTCAGGAGAGGGAAATCCTCCGCATTGCCATAGATGGGAAGGCCACGAGAACGCAGCTTCAAGTTCAAGTACTCCACTTGATTCTTGGCGTCGAAGACGTTTTCGCAGGTGTTCGGATCAAATCCGATTTGTGTTGTTAGGTCGGTACTATGCGTATCCATTTTTGTTTCTCTTTTCGGGTTAGTCAGCACATTTTAGACGGCTGACAGTTTCGTTTCGATATCAAATTTATTTTGCAATGCTCGGCAACGTCGGAACCGCAGCCAAGAGCTTGTTGGTGTATTCAGTTTGTGGATTGTTATAGATAGAAGCGGCGTCACCTTGCTCCACGATCTCCCCGTTTTGCATCACGAGCACCTGATGGCTCATGTGCTCAACGATCGCTAGGTCGTGGGCAATGAAAAGGTAGGTGATCGAAAACTCGTCCTGCAGGTCCTGCAGCAAATTCACGATTTGAGCTTGCACGCTCACATCCAGAGCGCTCACGCATTCATCGCAGATGATGAACTCCGGACGACTGCTGAGCGCCCTTGCGATGCAAATCCGCTGACGCTGGCCGCCGCTAAACTGATGCGGATAACGTCGCATCGCATCAGCAGGCAAGCCCACCTTCTCCAACAGTTGAGCCACCATCGCGTCACGATCCGCTCGACTCACCTGCGGTTCATGTACGATCAATGGCTCCGCAACGATAGAGCCAACCGTCAGCCTCGGATTCAGCGAAGCATAGGGATCTTGAAAAATCGTTTGGATCCTTTTCCTAAAGGGTAGAAACTCGCGCTCGGAGAGATTGGTAATATCAGTACCGTCGTATTCGATTTTTCCCGACTCGGAAGGGATCAGCTTGAGAATCGCTTTCCCGATCGTGCTCTTCCCGCTTCCACTTTCGCCAACAAGGCCTACCGTCTGCCCTCTTTGAACAGAGAAGCTAGCCGCTTTCACCGCTCGAAACGAGTCCGCCTTACCAAACAAACTCGCCTTCGAGGTTTGGTAGCTAACAGTCAGGTCCGTGACCTTCAGGAGCGGATGGCCAACCGGAGACTCAGACATGGGATGCCTCCTTCTCCGCAATTGCAGCATAGTCGACGACAGGCAATCTCTTCTGCTTCACCCCTAGCCTCGGGATGCAACGGATCAACGCCTTCGTGTATTCATGTTTCGGCGACGCGAGAACGCTAGACGTCTCCCCCTGCTCGACGATCACCCCTTGGTACATGACCGCAACTTCGTCCGCAAACCCGTCAACGATGCCAAAATTGTGAGTGATCAAAATGATCGACATGCCCTCCTTTTCCCTCAGGTCCCGGAGCAAATCCATGATCTGAGCTTCGATGGTCACGTCCAAAGCGGTCGTCGGCTCGTCCGCAACGAGTATGTCCGGCTGACAGGCCAAAGCCATTGCGATCACGACGCGCTGCTTCATCCCACCGCTCATCTGGTGGGGATAGTCACCGTGCCGCGATTCAGCGTCACGGATGCCAACCTTCTTCAGCAAGCCGACGCTCTCCCCCTTGAAATCCTCCACATCCTCGCGATGAAACTTCAGCGCCTCCTCGATCTGAGCCCCCACCGTGAAATAGGGATTCAAAGAGGTGGAGGGCTCTTGGAAGACATAGGCGATCCGCTTGCCGCGCACCTTGCGCAACTGACGTTCCGATAGATCCAGCAAGTTAACGCCGTCCAGCAACGCCTGCCCTGAAACCTCGCACTTGGGAGGCGGAGGCAATAGCCGCGAGAGAGACATCGAAGTGACGCTCTTTCCGCTGCCACTCTCCCCCACGATCGCCAGCGTTTTGCCCTGCTCGAGTGAAAACGAAATCCCCTTAACCGCGTCGATTGTCGAGTGGCGGCTGTTGAAACGGATTTTCAGGTCTCGTACCTCAAGCAGCATGATCGCCGCCCATCCTGCAAAGGCCCGAACGGACAACAAGCGCAATCGGACAAAAAATACATACATTTTTGTATTTAATAAATTTAATACAGCTAAACCTCAGTATTTACCGAGCTTCTAGCCTCCCGACATCCCCTTCCCCGGGAAAAAACGTCCGTATCGCCGGCAGAGCACGCGCGCCTGCACCCCAAACCTTCGGGTTGCCCAACTCCGCTTCGCTCCGTCGAACCAAGGTTCTCGTCCCACCTCCAGCGGCATTCGAGCAAGTCACCACTCGCTCCTCAAAACTCACCACTCAAAAGTGCCGCCGGGCGAATTCCCGCCCAGAACCTGATTTGAGATATCTCTCGAACGCCAGCGCCTTCGCCTTGGACCTGAATGCGAGGGCAGTCTCTATCGCCCAAGGCAAATGCTTGGAAGTGTGCGGAACTCCTCCGCTGTTGCGCTTCTTGAGCCGCTGTTCGAGGTCTTGCGTCGTCCCCACGTAACGATGCGACCCATCCTCAGAAACAAGGACATACACAGAGTGAAACGCTGTCATCTTTGCGGCATGCCAGGCCGGAGCCTTGGAATGAATGGGGTTGGGGTTACGAACGGGGGCCGACTTCGATTCTCTACGGCGTGACAGCCTTCGCTTTCCACTACGTTCCAAGCGAAGGCATTTCAAAAATGCCGCCGGGCGAATTCCCGCCCAGAACCTGATTTGAGATATTTCTCGAACGCCAGCGCCTTCGACTTGGACCTAAATGCGAGGGCAGTCTCTATCGCCCAAGGCAAATGCTTGGACGTGTGCGGAACTCCTCCGCTGTTGCGCTTCTTGAGCCGCTGTTCGAGGTCTTGCGTGGTCCCCACGTAACGATGCGACCCATCCTCAGAAACAAGGACATACACATAGTGAAACGCTGTCATCTTTGCGGCATGCCAAGCCGGAGCCTTGGAACAAATGGGGTTGGGGTTACGAACGGGGTCCGCCTTCGATTCTCTACGGCGTGACAGCCTTCGCTTTCCACTACGTTCCAAGCGAAGGTATTTCAAAAGTGCCGCCGGGCGAATTCCCGCCCAGAACCTGATTTGAGATACTTCTCGAACGCCAGC
>JBNKSG010000089.1:0-13511 GCA_050297195.1 Opitutaceae bacterium
CCAGCTTTGAGTCGTGTCGTCGTAGCGATAGGCGATTGAGCTGGTGGCCGCGATGGGGCTTTCCGATCGTGTCGGCGGAACGTAGAGGTCTACGATGGGAGCAGGCAGAGGGGGGGCGTAGGCGGCTCCCTGGGCTTGGGGGGCGGCGAACGCGAAGGGTGCCGCGATCAGGGAAAGCGCGATCGATTTAAAGGTATTCATGCTCTATTGCTTCGTTGTCTTCGGGTTGTCGGTGAGTGTCTCGATTGCGTCGATGGCGTTCTGGTATCCAGGTTCGGCCTGCAGCGCTTCTTGAAAGGAGAGGAGGGCTTTTTCGGGGTCGCCTTGCAGTTGGTAGATGTATCCAAGATTCAGTAGCGCCTTGGAGTAGTTCGGCTTGGCTTGGATTGCTTTGCGGTAGGCGACGGCTGCCTTTTCGAGCTGCTCCGACTTTCGGTAGGAAAGTCCGAGGTTGAAGTAGGTCGCGGCGCTGGGCTTGCATTGCGCATAGCGTTCGTAGAAGGAGGCGGCTGCGGCGAAATCGTTTTTCGCGAAGGCGTCTTTCGCGAGGGTGCGATAGATGAACGGGCTTTGGGCCCCTGCGTCGTAGGCTTTCCGGTAGATCTCGGGGACTCGCTTGTCTTCGCCGAGGCGCTTGAGGTACTTGACCAGATAGATGGCGGTATCGACGTCTCCCGGTCGCAGGTTGAAGGCGTGTTCCATCGCTTTGGCCGCTTGTTCGTTCTTGTTTGCTTGGGCGTAGGCGATGCCGAGATTTTTCCAGGCCTCGAAGTATTCAGGATTCGAGCGCACTGCTTCTTGGAAGGCGGAGGTGGCGGGCTCGAACTTCTCGAGCTTGTAGAGGCAGAGGCCCTTGTTGTAGAGGGCTGCCGCGTAGGCGGGGTCCTGCTTGAGGGCTTTGTCGAGGCTGGCGATGGCTTGGGCGTAGTCGTCCTGTTGCATGTACAGGGCGGCGAGGTTGTTGAAGCTTTCCGCGGTGGCGGTTCCGGTGGCGTCCATTTTCTGGTAGATGGCGAGGGCGGCGGCTTGATCGCCCTGTTTTACGTGCAGGAGGGCGAGGTTGTAGGCTGCGTCGGCGTAGTGCGGATCGAGGGTAAAGGCGTTTTCGTATTGGGCGATAGCGGCGTTGGTTTGCTCGCTGTCGCTGTAGACCTTGCCGAGCATGTAGTGGGCCTGAGGGTTGTTCGGCTCCAGGTTGAGCGCTGCGATGAAGTGCTCTTCAGCGCTCTTCAGGTCCTGCGTGCGATACTTGGCCAGCCCGAGGTTCCACTGTGTCTTGTAGTTGTCTGGCTCGAAGCGTTCCGCTATTTCGAGAGTCTCCTGGGCCTTGGCGAATTGCTCGTTTCTCAGGTAGATCGCTGCCTGGTTGAGCAGCGATGGGACGTGGGCGGGGTTGAGCAAAAGGGCTTCCTTGTATGCGGCGAGGGCGGCGGTGTCGTCCCCGAGTTCCGAGTCGATAAGTCCGATCTGGTAGTAAGCCTTGTAGAATCGGGCGCTACGGGTGTTTTCGACGATGCGCTGGAAGGCGCTGCGGGCTGTCTCGAGTCGATGGCTCTTGTACTGGAGAAGTCCGAGGTTGAACCAAGCTTCGTAGTAGTGCGGGTTGATTTCGATCGCCTGCTGGAAGGCGCTCTCGGCCTCTTGCGGCGATCCGGATTTCGCGAGGGCTATGCCGAGGTTGTAGTGGCCACGGTAATACGATGGGTCGGATTTGATGGCACGGCGGAACGCGTAGATGGCGTCGTCGACCTGCTCGAGGGCCAAGTGGCAGATGCCGAGGTCGTTCCAGTAGGCCGCTTGCTTCGAGTCGTCGCGAGCGAGGGCGCCGAGCAGCGCGATGGCATCGTCCCAGCGCGTCTGGTCCATGGCGTTGCGGGCTTCCTGGTACTGCTCGGAGTCGATCGCCGATGCGCTGTCCTGCGTGGTTTGCTCGAATTCCTGGATATCGCCGGAGGGCGAGTCGGCGGGCTGCTTGGAGCAGGCTTGCAGCAAAAGCAGCAGGGCTGCGAGTGGGATGAAAAGGGGATGCTTCATGATTCTTGATCTTAGGCGTGCATGGAGGAGAGCAGTCCCTCTCGGTTCGCGATCTGCACGGCGAGGCCTGGTCGGGCGTTGAGTTCGATGATGACGGGGCCTTGGTTGATATCTCGCATGAGATCGACGCCTAGAAGTCCTAAGGGGACCGCTTGATAGGACTTGATGGCGAGTTGGAGGCAGGTCTCGAAGTCGTTTACGGGGAGTCCCGCGAGGGCGGCGCCGTTGTCGGGATGCGTTTCGGTGGGGCGATCGTAGCAGACGCCTCCTTGAGTGATGCCTGTATCCAGATTTATCCCTACGCCCACCGCACCGCAATGGAGGTTCGCCCGGCCTTCCGACGCGGAACTGGGAAGCCTGGCCATGGCAAGGATTGGCTGGCCTTCGAGCAGGACGATTCGAAGATCGGGCGCTCCCGGAATGCCAGGCAGGATCCAGTTGGTGTCGGTTTGGATCATCTCCTCGACCAGCACCCCGTCTTGCGGTCGCCCGAAGGAGTACTCGCCTTGGAGGATTTGCTGGAGGAAGAAGTGGAAGTCGTCTCTCGATATCTGGCGACCGTCCCGGTAGGTCGCGTGTCGGTCGTTGATGGAGCGGAAGAGGGACACGCCGCGGCCTTGGGAGGAACGTGACGGCTTGACGACGAAGGCGCCGGAATAGGCTTCGAGACGCTGGCAGGCGGCGTCGATGTCGCAGCTTCGGGTGATGGAGCAGATCAGTTTCGGGGTGGCGATTCCCTCGGCTTCGAGAACGGTTTTGGTAGCGAGCTTGTCGTTGGCAATAGACATGAGCGCCCGTGGATTGAGCGCCTCGACTAGGTGTCGGTTCCGGTAGTTCATGCCGACGATACCGTTCAGCATCTGGGGGAGTCGAAACTTCAGGCTGCCGAGGAGCTTCATGCTTTTAGGATGGGGCGGAAGCGGCGCAGCTCCATGAGGCGAAGTCCATGCCACGAGCCGATGACCAGATTGGCCGCGATGTTGAGCAGGAGGAGTTCCGGGTAGGCGACCACGAGCAGTTGCAGCTCGGTGCGGCTGATGAGGGCGAAGCAGATGGCGGCGACCAGGAAGGTGATCGCGACCCGGGTGAAGGCTTCTCTCCAGCCGTCCTCGTTTACGGTTTGGGTGAAGCGCTCGCTGGTGAGCGACAGGATGGCGATGGGGAAGAGGCTGATGCCGGCGCCTGAGCCGATTCCGAGCTGCGTCGAGATGACGGAGGAGGCGAGCACGCTGGCGACGACTACGGTGAGGATGATGACGAGGCGCGGGATGTGCAGGAGTCGGAGCTTCAGCAGGGCGAAGTTGATGAGGGAGGTGGATAGGATGATGACGATGAAGACGGCGCTGCCGGATAGGAAGCCGGTCTCCAGGAAAGAGACGGAGATGAGAGCGGGCATGAAGGTGCCGAAGGTCACGAGTCCGACGATGTTGCGGGTAAAGCTGACCGCGGACGCGGCGATGGGGATCATGAGGACGACCATGATGAGATTGAGCGAGATGTTGAAGTCTTGCAGCGATACCCAGAGGTTCAGGACGTTGAGTGGGTTGCGGGCGCTGGCCCATACCGCGTCCTCGATGCGGCTGACTTTTTTCTCGACCGTCCATCTCCAATCGAAGCCGATGTACTTGGAGTGGCGAAATAGCGATTGGTCCCCTTTCGCAAGTTCCAGATAGTTCTCCGGAATCTTGGCAAAGTAGCCGTTTGTCGGGCAGAGTGGAATCCACTGCCCTTGGACGAACGCCTCGCTCCAGGCGTGCGTTGTGCGCTTGCTGGTGTTCTCCAGGATGAGGCCTTTGCAGAGGCGGGCCGGGATGCCGCGCGCCCGTAGCAAGGCGACGAGGAGGCGGTTCTTTCCGTTGCACGAAGCGCTTTGGGAACGCATGGCCGTGAGGGCGTCGGTGGAGCCGCGAACGGCCTTGAACTTGATGTCGCGGTAGGCGTATTCGTAGATTTTGCGCACGCCTTCCTGCCAGGCGCTGCCGAGGGGAGCGAGTTCCCAGGCGAGCGTTTCGATGTCCGGGTCTTCGCCTTGGATCTTGTCGGTGGATTCCAGATAGGGGGAGAGGGTGGCGAGGTCTTCGGGCGGCGCGATGGGCGTGTCGGGGAACGTGTAGGAGCGCGCCTTGGTCTGGGCGAAGAATTGGTAGTGGATGGTATCGGCTGCGGCGAGCCCGCTCGCCTTCCATTGGGCCAGTCGCTTCGAGTCGACGGCATAGCGAAACGTCTGCGAATCCTGGTGTTCGCGGCGCACGATCTGCCGCTCGGTTTGCATGGGCAGGGGCAAGGAAACGTCTACGTCTCGGCCGCTGCCCTCGACGTCGATCTTCAGGTCGACTTGGTAGCCACGTTCCGGGCTCAGGCTTGGCACGGTGTAGCCCAAGCCGTAGTGCTTGTAGCCGACGGCTGCGAGCGAGAGAGCCGCGAGGGCGAGAGCGAGGAGGCTCTCGCGTTTCCCAATGCGTATCATCGCTTTGCTTGGATGCGGTAGAAGTGGAGCGTGTCGACGCTGGTATAGGTGTCGCTGAGAGTGGCCGAAAGCCCGTCGCCCGGGACGCTGGTAATGCTCTGCCAGGAGGGCGCGAGGAGGGTATCGCTCCGCTGAAGGAAGTAGTTGAGGCCAGTCTCGGTAGGGAAGGAGATATCGATAATCGTATCAGATCCTTGGCGACGTAGCGAAACGGAAGGGCTGAATGCGTCGTAGATGATGTTGGGCGGCAGGGAGACATCGAGCGCCGTTGTGTCGCTGTTCGGGGTGATGACGATTGGCGTGGCGAGACTGGGATCCGATACGTTGCCGTAGTAGGTATCGGCATAGGGCGTGCCTATGAGAGCGTCTATGCGAACAATGTAGGTGCCTTGCGGAAGGGGGCCGACGAGGTAGGATCCATCGGCTTGCGTCTTCGCGCTTTGGTCCATGCGAGCCATGTCGCTGACGCGGTAGACGTCGATATCCGCGCCGACGATGGGGGAGTTGTCGACCGCGCTGAGGGCGATGCCGCTGAGCGATGCTCCGGGCACGAGACTGAAGTCGATACCTGTCTGGCCGGCCTTCGAGGTGACGCCAATAGCGGTGGCGCTTGCTCGGGTTTCCTGTTCCAAGTAGTATTCCCGGGTTCGGTACTGGTCGGGCCTAGGGTCGGCGCGTAGCATGTATTGCGAGACGGGTAGGGGGCCTATGATGTATCGGCCGGTGGCGTCGCTTGTGGCGTTTTGGGCGACTCGAAGCTGGGTGATGGCGTCGTATATGTCCAAGTCGATGCCGGAAAGGGGAGTTCCCAATTCGTCTCTAATGGTTCCTTCTATCCAGCCTGCCTCAGGGAGGGCGAAGTCGATGCCGCTCGTTGTGGTGGCTGAGGTTACGGCTATTGGCGTAGCGTCGGTACGGTTTGGGGTATCTTGGTAGAAGGTCGTCATATAGCCGGCGATAACGCCCGGGTCCGCTCGGAGCGTGTAGCTTCCGACAGGTAGCGGACCGATCTGGTAGGTGCCGTCGACTGCGCTTTGGGCATTGGCTTCTTGTCGGACTCCGAGACTGTCGTAGACATCGAGGTCGATGCCGGAGAGAGGCGTCCCGGCGAGATCTTTGATGATGCCCGAGATCCAGCCTCCCTTTGCGAGGGCGAAGTCGATGTTTGCGGTTTCCGCTCCGGCAACGACGCTTACCGTTTGGGCGAGGCTTTTGATGCCTTGGGAGTCGTAGTAGGCGCCCACGTAGGCGGTGGCGTTGGCGGGGTCGCTTCTAACGATGTACTGTCCTGCTGGCATCGGACCGAGGCGATAGGTGCCATCGATCCCGGTCTTCGCGTTGAAGTCGACGCGGATTCCGAATTCGTCGAAAATATCGAGATCGACATTGGCCAGCGGCGCCTGGGTCCTTTGGTCGCGCATGGTTCCGCTGATGGTGCCCGCGTCTGCGAGAGCGAAATCGATGCCGGAGGTGGTTTGATTGGCGACGACCGTGATCGGAGTGGCGTCGGCGAGACGCAGCGCGGCGGGATACAGCGCTCTGGCGTATCCGCTGAGAATGGACGGGTCGGCCCTCAAGTAGTAGGTCCCTGCGGGAAGGGCTCCCATCGTGTAGGTGCCGTCGGCGAGGCTGCTTGCGTTGAAGGAAACGCGTTGTCCGAGCGAGTCGAACAGGTCCAGGTCGATGCCGGCCAGTGGAGCGGCGGCGCTATTGCGGATCGTGCCGGCGATGAGTCCGCCTTCGGGGAGATGTATGTCATTTCCCAATACGGAAGCGTTGGAGATGGTGATCGGGGATGCGGATACGAGATCGGATACGTCTCCGAAGAAGGTGTTCACGTAGAGTTGGCCCAGCGCGGGATCGGGGTCGGAAGCGAGGTAGTAGGTTCCGTTGGGGAGTGGTCCGATTTCGAAGCGTCCGTCTACCGCTGAGGTTCCGGGGTAGCTGCTGAGGAACTCGCCGTCGGCGGAGTAGAGATCGAGATCGACGCTTGCGAGGGGGACTCCCGAGCTAAGAAGCTGGCCGCTGAGAGAGTAGCCAGGATCGAGGGCGAAGTCGATGCCGGTGATGGCGGTCCCCGCGTTGGCTACGAGAATGGGGGGCGCGAGCGACTTCTTGATTCCTCCCCCATAGTATTGGTCCGCGAGCGGGTCCCCAACGGACATGTCGACCCGCACTCGATAGGTGCCCGGTCCGGGAAGGGTAAGCGTATAGGTGCCGTCGCTCGCGGTCTTGCCACCTGTGATGGTGACCGCAGTTCCGGTTTGGTCGAATACGTCGAGATCGGCTCCGGCGACTGGGCTTGCTGTGGCAGCGTTTGTGACGCGTCCGGAGATCGTTTGCGCCTCGGATCCCCAGGCCAGCAGGGACAGAGTGAGGGCTAGGAGCGCTTTGGGGGCAGTTCGGAAATCGACTAAACTCATAATTGGGAACGGATTATCTCAGAGAGAGGGGAGGGGTTATGAAGCGTCGGCAGCTTTCCTACTCGTGCGTATTTGCTCCAAGGTAAGCTATTTAGAATGATACGGGAGCTCGGGATTTGAATGATATTGGGATTTGGATAATATTGGTTTTTGGGGCTGGATAGCTGCTTCTTCTCTGAGTCCGAAAGTTAGTCTGATTAAAGACTAGCGCTCTTTGGATCACTCAGGGAAAACCTGAATCGTAACGGTTTCGAAAGGAAGCGTTACTCGGGTGCGCTCTTTTCAGGTCGGCGTCGCGAATGAGCGTTCCGGTGAAGAGGAGGCGGAGGGATGGCGAGCAACGGGCGCCGCTCTTCTCTATGGATTTGAAACGGCTTGAGGGGGGGCAGGGGGGGGCGGCGACACCTTGGACTTGTTGTTCCATAGGATGTCCCAAGCGGGTTCCGCAAGGATAGGGAACGGGAGGCAAGAGATGACAACATGCTCCCATGTCATCTTCGCATCCCTCTCCTTTCGGGGCGGCGTCGAGTCGTGTTTTAGTCACGTCGCATGCGGCGAGTGGGTGTCGCTGTGCACGTTCGCCTCAGGCGCTTTGCTTTTGCTGTTTTAGTCTGAGCTTCAGCGGCAGCCAGGTGAGGGCATGCCAAAGGGTTTCGCAAGGACCTTGCTTGAATCGGAGAAACCAGAGGTTGCAAAAGGCGAGGTAGACCAAGAACAAGCCCATCCCCAGCAGGAGGCTGTAGACCGTGTTGATCTTGTCGGCCATGGCCAAGCCGTAGGGATAGAAGATGAGCCCGCCGAAGAGGGACTGCAGCATGTAGTTCGACAGGCTCATACGGCCGTAGCTGCGCAAGGGTTTAGTAAGGCCTTGAAACCATCGCAGCGCGTGCAGCGAACAGAATAGCGAAACCATGACGCCGATCTGAAAGAAGTTTTTCCAGACGTTGCTCAGGGCTTGTAGCGACCACTTGTAGTGTTCGCTGACGGACGGGAGCCAGTGGGACTCAAACACTAGAAATACGGCGAAGACCAGCGAGCTGATTCCGAGAATCTTGAGCCACCGAGACAAGGATTGTTTGCTGGCCTCGAACCAACCTTTGCGGCCGATGAAGACGCCTAGGATGAAAAGCCCTACGGTTTGCTCGATGCGACCGTTTTCCAGGGACCAGAAGAACGTCGCTTTGAAGCCGGTCCACGAGTTGGCGACCAGCGCCCAGAAGTTGCCTTCGCCCATGTAGCTGCCGGTTAGTCCCCAGAGTTCGTTGACATGCATGTCGATCCGATTGTAGTCGGGATTCAAATACGATTGGAGAAATTGGTATAGCTCCAGGGGTTGGATTAGAAAGAGGCATCCCACCAGCAGCAGCCAGCGATCGTGCAGGTGGCGTACGAAAAAAAGCAGCGGCCCCAGCACGGCGTAGAGAAGCAGGACCTCGCCGGGGAAGAGGATCGAGTTCACCCAGCCAAAGCCGAACAGAAGCAGCATCCTCCACAAGAAGATGGGGCCGAAGTCGATCCCATCGGCTGCTCTGCGACTGAATTGAAGGTGAAAGGTGAATCCGAAAAGGAGCGCGAATATGCCGTAGGCCTTGCTGCCGAAGAGAAAGAAAAGCGTATTCCAGATGGTGCCGTTGAGTTCGACCATCCACTGCGATTGGGTGGCATTGTCCGGAAAGACGTAGAAGTTGAAATGCTCGATGCTATGCAGGAGCAGGATTCCTAAAATGGCGGCGCCTCGAAGCGCATCTACGAGTTCGTATCGGCGGGTTGCGGGTTTAGGGACGGTGGAGGTCATGCCTTGATTTCGAAAGAGGCTCGGGTGGAGAGGGCCTGATGGCGAAGATTGTAGTTAATCGGCAACACCGCTGCCTATCCCTCGATTTGGGGAGATCGTAGCCAAATCGCACTCGAAAACGCCGAGTTCTAGCGGGAACGAGTCAAGCGATTAGATGTATTAATAATGTAGATACGAAGGTTTTTAGGGAGAAATGGAATGCATCGGTTCGTATCCACGTTGCGCGGACGGCTTGGGGAAGGCAGGATAAGAGGCTTCGGGAAGCCCGTCCCCGAATGGATAGACGGCCGCTGCGAGAGCGGCCGCGACCTTCGCTTGGAGACAAAGCGTTTCGCGACAGGTTTTCTACGGCCCTGCGGTCGGCGCTGACCTTGCCGCTTCTTGTACATAACGGGAGTAATGTCGATAAGCTCGAACTCCATCCGTTTTTCCCGCTTTGCGTTTTTCGATTTCATGCGTAGCAAGCTTTGCTTCTATGATTGTGGAGTTGAGGAATTTGCTTCAGGCTTTGGTGATGTTTGCATTGGCGTTGCTCCCCGCGTTTTCCCTTTTTGCTCGAAATGCCGTTGGAGGTACTGTCTCGAATGCTGATATCGATCCCTCGGGAGCAGGGGTGGTCGCGCGGAATCGGATTGGCCAGCAATCTCCGCATTGTGACGTGTTTGGGTTCCCGGATCTGGGCCGAACGCAAGCCTGGCGCTGGAGCTATATTCAGCTTTACGCCATCGAAGTTTTAAGCGATCCGCCTGACCGGGGAAATACCCAACCATGAATCAAAGGGAGCAAATGAAACTCTGGGTTGATTCCCTGAAGGTAGGCGGCATGGCGGTGTGCGCTCTGTTGTCGATGGCTCCGGTTAATGGCGACACATCAGGGGAGGCCGCCGCTTCTGATTCAGCTGCTCGGGACGGCGTTGCCAGCCCGGCGTCGGGCACATCGCAGGAGCTTTATCTATCGCACCTGACGGTCGCCGACGGCCTTTCGGATGCAGCCATAAGCGGAGTGGTGCAGGACTCTCAGGGATTCATGTGGTTTGGCACCTCCTTTGGCGGACTGAACCGCTACGACGGCTACGAGTTCAAGGTTTATCAGAACGACGAAAACGACCCGCGCAGCCTGAGCCAGAACAAGATGACGGTGTTGTATAAGGACGAGCTGGGAACCTTGTGGGCTGGCACGGACGGCGGCGGGCTGAACCGCTACAACCCAGACACTGACGACTTCACCCGTTTTCGTCCGGTGCCGGGCGATGAAACAAGTCTCGCCCACGGAACGGTGCACGGAATTTGCGAGGATGCATCCGGAGCTCTGTGGGTTGGCACGGATAACGGACTGTGCCGCCTGGATCGAGCCACCGGAAAATTCACCACCTATCGCCATGATCCGAACGATCCGCGTAGCTTGAGCGACAACGCGATTCGCAGCCTTTTCTCGGACCCGGATACGGGCCAGGTCTGGGTGGGGACGAAGTCGGGTGGGGTGTGCGTGCTCGAAAAAGGCGCCGACGACTTTTCCTGCTACCGGCACGATCCCGGGGAGCCGGGAAGCCTCAGCGGAAACAAGGGGCTTGCGTTCTTCAAGGACAGCGCGGGCGTGTTCTGGATAGGCACCGACGTGGGCTTAAATCGTTTTGTGCCGGAGACCAAATCCTTCGTTCACTACCAGCACGATCCGGAGGATCCCAACTCCATCAGCGGCAACTACGTTTGGATGGTTCACGAGGACCGTTTCGGGCGCTTTTGGGTGGGCACGCCTGACGGCGTTAACCTGATGGACCGGGCCCGTGGCACCTTCACTCTTCTTCCTTCCGGGCCGGACGAGCCTGGGCAGTTTCTGGGGCCGAGGGTCAGTCTCATCTGCGAGGACAACACCGGTGCAATCTGGTTGACGGATACGGAGCAGGGCGTCAATCGGCTGCCGGGCGAGCCGCGTCGCTTCACGGTGTATCGCAATAATCCCAAGCGGGCGGAGAGCTTGAGCCGCAACTTCGTATTGGGCGTCGATGTGGACAGGAATGACCGCGTCTGGATTGGCACCATGGGCGGCCTGAATTACCTCGACGGCGGGCGCCCGCCCATGCGGCGTATCCATTTTCCGGATAATCTCGCTCCCATGGTGCATGCCGTTGCGGCGGACGGTTCTGGCGGATACTGGGCCGGCGCATTTCCGCAAGGTCTCTTCCACATTCGCGGCGACGAGGTGACGCGGCTACCGACAGATGCGAATGATCCGACGCGTCCGGCCGCCAAAGAGATATGGAAATTCGCGCCTGATCCGCGAGGCGGCTTTTGGATTGTCTATTGGATGGCGGGCTTGGACTACTTTGACGGGCGGACCTTTGCCCGCCACCGGCCTGATCCCTCCAATCCGGAGCGGCTCCCGCACGGCATTGTCTACGGTAGCGCCACCGATGGCAATGGCATGATGTGGCTGGGCGGGCCGGGCGGGTTGACGCGGCTCGATCCTTCGAAGGCGGTATTCACCACCTATCAAATCGATCCGGACCATCCCGAGAACGACCGTAACCACTCCATCGTCAGTGTCTTCGCCGACCGGCAAAGCCCAGGGGAAATCTGGGTCGGCACGTCCTCGGGCTTGTTCCAGTTCGACCCGGTTTCAGGCCGGTTTACGCGCCGTTACACCAAGAGTGACGGACTGTGTTCCGACGGGGTGCAGTCCATTCAGCGCGACGATCAGGGAATGCTTTGGCTGGGCACGCTCGATGGACTGTCGCGGTTCGATCCGGAGCACGGCACGTTTCGCAACTACGCGGTTGCAGATGGATTGCCGGGGAAAAAGTTCTTCAATGGGGCTGCCGGGAAAACGTCCGACGGGCGCCTGTTCTTCGGCACTACGGAAGGGCTGGTCACCTTCGATCCGGCGGCCATGCTGGACAATCCGCACGTGCCCCCGGTAGTGTTGACCGGGTTCGAGTTGTTCAACAAGCCCGTGAGCATCGGGGGAGAGCAGTCGCCGCTGCCAAAGGCGATCAACGTGGCGCAGGAAATCACGCTCGCCTACAGCCAGTCCGTGTTCACCTTCAAGTTCGCGGCGCTGAACTACAGCGCGCCGGAGGAGAACCGCTACGCGTACAAGATGGAAGGCTTTGACGACGACTGGCTCTACACCGGCGCGGATCGACGCTACGCCACCTACACGCGCCTAGCGCCGGGGCAGTACACGTTTCGCGTCAAAGCCTCGAACAATGACGGTGTGTGGAACGAGCAGGGCGCATCCATCCGCGTCGTAATCACTCCGCCGTGGTGGGGCACCTGGTGGTTCTACACCCTGTCCGCCATGGCGTTGTTAGCGTCGGCCTTCGCAGCTTACAGTCTGCGGGTTCGGAGCATCAAAACGCGCAACCTGAGGCTGGAGCAGGAAGTGGCGCAACGGACTGCGGAGTTGCGGAAGAAAAGCGACGAGCTACGCGAAAGCCAGGCGGCGCTCATGAGCAACGTGGAGGATTTGAACGAGAAAAGCGTGGCGCTCGAAGCCGCCAACAAGGAACTCGAAGCTTTCGCCTATTCCGTGTCGCACGACTTGCGGGCTCCGCTTCGCCATGTCGACGGATTCATGGAGATGCTAGTCAACCGGACCGCTGGCTTGCTGGACGAGAAGAGCAGTAAGTATATGGATAATATTGCGGGGGCTGCCAAGCGCATGGGGACGCTGATCGACGATCTCCTTTCGTTTTCCCGCATGGGTCGGCATGAAATGCAGGCCTCCCATGTCGACATGCGTTCGTTGGTGAAGGAGATCATTCGGGATCTCGCCCCCGATCTCGTGAATCGAGACGTGAAATGGGAAATCGCGGAATTGCCCAATATTTCAGGAGACAGCTCGCTGCTTCGCGTGGCTCTGGTGAATCTTATCTCGAATGCTCTGAAATTCACTGGTCCGCGCGAGCTCGCGATCATCGAGATCGGGTTTGAGGAACAGGATGATGTCACCGTTTTCTGGGTACGCGATAACGGTGTAGGGTTCGATCCGGAATATGCCCAGAAACTCTTTGGCGTCTTTCAGCGGTTGCATCGAGACGACGAGTTTGAGGGGACTGGCATTGGCCTGGCGAATGTGAGTCGCGTAGTCGATAGACATGGCGGCCGCGTCTGGGCGGAAGGGCAACTCGATCATGGCGCCACCTTCTATTTCACGATACCATCTTGAGAACAACGGAGATAATAAGGTCGCTCGAACGGATTTCGAATTGGTCCATATCGGGGCGAATCGCGTTACTTCGTCTCGCAACGAGTGGAGAAATGGGGGCTACCCAAAGCCTTTGATATTGCCTCTCTGCCTGTTCCCTTCATGCGAGGCATGGCTAGGAAGGCTCGATTCGAGAGGTCGGACGGCTTGTGCCACTTGATCAACCAGGGAAACTACCGCCGCTGAATGTGGAATCTGTTGTTGATCGCTGCTGTTTTGAATTCTTTCGCGGAGAGCGCTACGTCTTCAATCTACTAATGGTTAACCGCAAAAGTATTGGATCGACCCCTTTGCGTTCGCCTCCTTTGCGTTCGCCTCGACTGACAGTTGCTCGCATGGCATTTTCTTGGGCGCTCGCGATGACCTGGGGCAAAAGCATTACGAACGGACTGGATTTTTCCTTCAATCGTTTTAGACAAAGAAGGATGGCGAGATTAGTATTTCCCATTTGCCCAGCGGATTCATCGCCATACCGCGGAAACGTTCTCGTTTCCGATAATCCTAATTAGAAAACCGTCATCACCTTCCTTCCCATGCCCCCTAAGGCCGCCTCAAAAATTGCCGCTCTGCTCTGCGCTGCGGTCAT
>JBNKSG010000090.1:0-13372 GCA_050297195.1 Opitutaceae bacterium
CCAACGCGCCACCGAAGACGCCATCACCTTCTTCGAGGACTTCCTCATTCAGTATCCAGAAAACCAAAACGTGGACCAAGCGGAAGAAGGCCTCTCCGGAGCCAAGAACATCCTCTCGCTTTCCAAGCTCAAGATGGGCGACTTTTACTACTACAAGCGCGCCCAGTACGACGCCGCGAAAATCCTCTACAACGAAGCCATCACGATAGCGCCACTCTCCAAGACCGCCCAGACGGCCAAGACCCGCCTGGAAAAGATTGATGCTATCGTGGCCAGCAACGAAGAGAGCGTGTCCGAAGACGCTCCTTCGAACGAGGAAATCCAGGAACAAGCCCGCAAGCGCGCAAAGCGCCGCATCCTCGGAATCTTCTAGGAAAAACGCCTCGCCGCCTCAGAGCGAAACGCTGCCAGACCAGACATGCGAACGATAGCACTAATCGGGGCCATCGCCTCCCTTTTCCTCGGAGCCTGCGCTTCCTACCAGATGGGCGCCCCTGCAGACCTGCCCTACCGAAGCATCGCCGTCGCTCCCCCAAAAAACCACTCTACCCTTCCACAAATCGAAGGCCCCCTAAACGCCGCCCTGCGCCAAGCCATCCAAACAAGCGGCGAGCTTTCCTTGGAAACCGAAGGAGCATCGGACGCGACGCTTCAGGTATCAGTCCTCGAAACACGCCGCCACATCGCAGCGGTCAGCGCCTCGGACGTGGGCCGAGGAAGGAAGTTCGAGCTCACCATCGAACTCGAACTAAGCCTGCAAAAAGGCGATGGCTCCGGACAATACTTCTTCCAATCGCGGCCCCTCACCATCTCCCAAGACATTTACGCGGACAGCGGACTCGTGGACGCAGAGCACCAAGCCATCCCCGAAATCAGCCGCCAGATCGCAAACCGCGTCACCGAGACCCTCGTCGACCTCTGGTAAGCGACGAACCCCCACCGAGCGAAGGCTCAATTTACCGACCTCTAGACTTGAGCAAGGCGCCAAACGGCGACTAAGTTGCGCTCAATGGGCACACCAATTCTAGCACCCTCTATGCTAGCAGCCGACCATACGCGGCTCGCTGATGACATCAAAGGCGTCGAAGACGCAGGCTGCGCTTGGCTGCATGTGGACATCATGGACGGGCACTTCGTGCCGAACCTCACCTTCGGCCCGCAGACCGTCGCCGACCTTCGCCCTAAAACCAAGCTCTTCCTCGACGTCCACCTCATGCTCGACAACCCCCAAGAGTTCGTCGAGCACTTCATCAAAGCGGGCGCCGATCAAGTGACCATTCACGTCGAACCCGACTACGACGTGTCCGCCTGTCTCTCTAAAATTCGGGAGCTCGGAGCGAAATGCGGCGTCGTCTTCAACCCCGGCACTCCCGTATCCGCAGTCGAACCTTACCTCGACGTGGTAGACATCGTCCTCGCCATGACCGTGCAACCCGGCTTCGGCGGACAGTCGTTCCAAGAGAGCGTGCTCCCAAAGACCGCCCAGCTCGCTACCTGGCGCGACGAACGAGACCTCAACTTCCGCATCGAAGTTGACGGCGGCGTAAACGCCGAAAACGCGTTGCGTTGCCGTCAGGCTGGCGTGGATACATTCGTAGCCGGCACCGCCTTCTTCAAATCCGCCGACCGCGCGCTCTTCCGCCAAACGATCGAGACACTCGACTAGATGCAACTCGACCAGCCGAGCTACAGCGAGTCCGACCTCGAAACGATTCTCGTATCACGCGAAGAAATACAAACTCGCGTATCCGAACTCGGAGCAGAGCTCTCCGCTTACTACCAAGGCAAGGACGTAACCATTGTTTCAATACTGAGCGGAGCACTCGTATTTACGGCAGACCTGATCCGATCCTGCAACTTCCCGACCCGGCTCGATTGCCTCCGAGCTGAATCCTACGGAAACGCAACCACTGCCCAAGAACCGCCACGCATCACCAACCCCCTGAAAACGGACATCAAGAACCATCACGTTCTTGTGGTGGACGATATTCTCGATTCAGGAAACACGCTCAAAGCAATCCTAGCCCACCTCAAGAAACACGAGCCTGCTTCGCTCAAGACCTGCGTGCTTCTCGACAAGCCCGCGCGTCACGAGAAATCCTTTTCCGCCGATTTCTGCGGCTTCAGCATTCCCGACCTATTCGTCGTAGGCTACGGCCTCGACTTCGCCGAACACTACCGGAGCCTCACCTGCATCGGCGTCTTGCGAAAAGAGCTGCAAAACGCGGCGACTCACGAATAACCGACTTTCAACGCAGCCACGGCAGCGAACATCAGCACACCTATGATTCTGGCAAACAAATGGGAGGACTACGAAATCCTCGAATGCGGCGACGGCATGAAGAAGGAACGCTGGGGCGACATCGTCCTCGTGCGCCCCGACCCACAAGTCATTTGGCCACGCGCCACCCCAGACTGGGGAAAATACGACGCCCTTTACCACCGCAGCGCCAAGGGCGGAGGCAGCTGGGACTACCGCAAAAGCCTGCCCGAAAGCTGGATCATCAAGTATAAGGACCGTCGCTTCAAAATCCGCCCCACCAACTTCAAGCACACCGGACTGTTTCCCGAACAAGCCGTCAACTGGGATTGGTTCGGCAAAAAGATCAAAGGCTCTAAGAAACCCGTCAAGGTACTCAACCTTTTCGGCTACACCGGAGGCGCCACCGTGGCCGCCGCAGCGGCGGGAGCTGAAGTTTGCCATGTCGACGCCGCCAAAGGCATGGTCGCCTGGTGTCGCGAAAACGCGGCCTTGAGCAATCTCGGCGAAGCGCCCATCCGCTACATCGTCGACGACTGCGTAAAATTCGTGGAGCGCGAAATCCGGCGCGGCACCAAGTACCAAGGCATCATCATGGACCCTCCCTCCTACGGGCGGGGCAGCAAAGGCGAAGTTTGGCAATTCGAGCGCGACCTCTACGGGCTGCTGCAGAAGTGCGCGAAAATCTTCGATCCAGCCGGACTGTTCTTTCTCGTAAACGCGTACACGACCGGAGTCTCCCCAACCGTAGTTGGAAACTTGTTACGCGAATCGATGTCTGGGTTCCCTGGGAACGTCAGTTCCGGCGAAGTAGGCCTCCCCATCTCGGACACACTTAACACCCTCCCTTGCGGACTTTACGCTCGCTGGGAGGCATAACATTTTGATACGGTTGTGTTACAAACAGCCCAACCGCTTGGTTCGGGTTTGCATGTACGTATGCGGGAGGCACAGATAGGACGTCCCAACACCGACCTTCGACAATGCCTAGAAACGATCTAGTAAAGAGCAAGTTCTTCAACTTCTACCGAAATATAGATTACCCAACCTACAAGCAGGAAAAGGAAGCCCTCCAAATCGAGCTCCTTAAAATGCAGCACTGGGTGGTGGAAAACAATAAGCGCGTCGCCATTGTCTTCGAAGGACGCGACGCCGCTGGCAAAGGCTCTTCGATAAAGCGTTTCATCGAATACATGATGCCCAGAGACCTACGCGTGGTGGAGCTGGGCATCCCCACTAAGAGCGAATCCAAGTACTGGTTTCGCCGCTACGAAAAGCATTTCCCCAAACCGGGAGAAATCGTTTTCTTCGATCGCTCCTGGTACAACCGAGCCATGATCGAGCCCACCATGGGCTATTGCAGCAAAAGCCAGTACAAGTACTTCATGAGCAAGGTGCTCGATTGGGAAGAAAAGCACATAGACAACGGACTGATCCTCATAAAGCTCTACCTTTCGGTGAACAAGGAAACGCAGTCGGTTCGCTTCCATGAACGCATCGTCAACCCTCTAAAATACTGGAAGTACTCGAAAAACGACGAAAAGGTGCGCGAATACTGGGATGTACTCACCAAGTACAAGGAGCAGATGTTCCAGCGGACTTCCTCCGCCAAAAGCCCTTGGGTAGTCATCGGTTCCAACAACAAGCTCGAGGCGAGGCTGAAAGCCATGCTCTACGTCCTCACCGCCATTCCCCACGACGAGTGGGCCAAGTTCCGCCCGCTGGCCAAGAAGAAGAAGCGGACCCGCTACAGCAAAACCATCGAAGGCGTGCAGTTCAACAACCTGAACTACCGACAGTTTAACCTGCTCGAAACGCTACAATCCCTCTATGATGCATAAGCTCAAAACCGTCGAAGCCGCAGGCGGCCTCAACATCGATAAAAACGACCGCATCCTCTTCATCTTCAAGGACGGGAAATGGGACCTGCCCAAAGGCTTGATCGACAGGGGCAAATCCGCATCCCAGACCGCCCTGCAAGAGACCTGCGAAGAGACAGGACTCAACCCCGAAAAGTTGCGGGTATTGACAGAATTGATACCCACCGTGCACGTCTCGAAATTCGCCAAGACGAAGTCCCTCAAGGAAACGCGCTGGTTTCTCCTGCGTTACAGCGGCCCAGAAAAGCCGTTCCAGCCCCAACGCGACGAAGGCATAGAGCATTGCGAATGGATCCCCCTTTGGGACCTAGAACGCCCTCTGGCAAATTGCTCTGCACGTATCCACTATTTGGTGAACTTCTGGCTAAAGATCCGCAAGGAACTCGACTACTAGCCGAAGCAAACCTCGTACCCAATCTCTGGACACAACGAAGGCGACTTCCCTTTCGGTAAGTCGCCTCCTGAAGTGGCACGGAGTAAGGGAGTCGAACCCCTAACCTCCTGATTCGTAGTCAGGTGCTCTATCCAATTGAGCTAACCCCGCTTCAGTTGTTAACCGCCGTGGTGGCGATCAGGGTCAGGAAGAAAGTAGCTTTAACGCCTCCTGACAAGGACTTTTTTCAAAAAAAATAAACCGCCCGATTTTCACCGGGCGGCCTCCTAAAATTCGTGTGTTGCTTTAGTTGTTCAGGCTTAGACTTTCGGCAAGCTCGCCGGGATGTCCACCTCGTGCTTATCCTTGCGCTTCACTCTCTGAAGGCGCGAGCGACGACGAAGCATGCGATCGAGCTTATCGACCAGCAGATCCACTGACTTGTAGCAATCGGGGTCGGCCACGGAGACGTTCATCGACGGACCATTGATATCAATGTGCCCTTTCGCTATGAACTCGTGCTCGCTACCACCCTTACCGTAGACGCATTCTAGTTCAACCTTGACCCGTATGATCCGCTCTTCATGCCTGAAGAGTCGCTCCACCTTCTCCGTAACGCTCTGCTTGATTGCCTCAGTCAGATCCATATGGATGCCAGTGATGATTAGATCGTGGTTGTTCTCAGTGTACATGATACTCCTTTGGTTATTAGGTTTTCGATGGAAAGTCCCAGCAATTCAGAGCAAAACGTATGGGCTCTAAATACAACCTAGTCATTGTGACCGGAGGTTCTTCTGGGATTGGAAATTCAATCATCGAGGATATTTCGAAGCTAGAACCGGAAGCCTCGCTTTTCAATCTTTCTCGACGGATTCCGGCATCTTTTTCCAACGACACAAAACGGGTTCACCTTGAGTGCGATCTCGCCGACCGAGCCTCCCGAACACGGGCATTGGACGAGCTGGAGCGACGTATTAGCGACTCCCCCCGGCAAGGGCCGGTTCTGCTCGTAAACAACGCCGGGGTCGGACTTTACGGAGCGCTCGAGAACAATCCCCCGGACGCGCATCTCGAGTTGCTCGAAATAAACATCTGCGCCCTGGTCGAGATCACGACCCGACTTTTGCCCCAGCTTAAAGAACGGGGCGGCGCCATCATGAACATCGCCTCCACTGCCGCCTTCCAACCCACCCCCTTCCTCGCGACCTACGGAGCGAGCAAATCCTTCGTGCTCAATTGGACACTAGCTCTCAACGAGGAACTGTGCGGCAGCAAGGTCCGGGCGATCGCGGTCTGCCCAGGCCCCACGAAAACCGAATTCTTCAAACGCGCCGGCTACTCAACCCAAGTCGTGCCCGCCGGCCATTCGCACACTTCCAAGGAAGTCGCCGCCATGGCCATCCGCGCCCTCCAAGGCGGCAAAACTCTCACCGTAACTGGAACCCTGAACAAGCTAGGCTCCCTTTTCTCAACACTCCTACCACTCTCGCTACGCGCACGCGTCTCCGGGAAGGTGATTCGGCGCTTCCGCCCCGATCCAAACAACTGAACTAGAAACATATGCCCGCAACAGAATGGGGATGGCTCGTAACGCCTGAAGAACTCGAGGACTGGATCCTGCAAAACGACGACCATGTCATCCTGGTCAATAAACCGGCCTTGCTCGTTTGCCATCCCTCTAAAAACGGCCCCTGGTCCTCCCTGGCGGGAGCCTGCCGCGAATATCTCCAGTCGGAGCGTTCCCACCTCGTCTCCCGACTTGACCGGGAAACCAGCGGCATCGTGCTCTTCGCCAAGCATCGCCTCAAAGCCCGTCACCTCCAAATGGCCCTCGAGCAGCGAAAGGTCGAAAAAACCTACATCGCCATCCTCGAAGGAGAACTCACGGAGGAAACCGTCGTCGACGCCCCGCTCGGACCCGACACGCAGAGCATTGTCCGAGCGAAAAACACCGTGCGCCACGACGGCAAACGCCAAGACGCCCAAACCAAATACACGCCCCTGCACAGCAACGGCCGCTACACGCTTGCCAAAGTCGATCCCATCACCGGCCGAAAGCACCAAATCCGGGCTCACGCCTTGCACATCGGCCATCACATCGTAGGCGACAAGCTCTACGGGCCGGACGAAGGCCTCTTCCTCGATTTTATCGAAGACGGATGGACCGAGAAAATGGGAGCCGTCCTGCCGATCAACCGCCACGCCCTGCACGCCTATCGCATGGTTTTCGATATCGAGACCGGACCGGAAACCTACGTGGCCCCGCTTACCCAGGACTTGGTCGACTTCTGCAGCGAAAATCTCGGCCTTTCTACCGAAGCGCTAGAGGAAATCCTCCAAAACGTATGAGCGAGAGCGCTCCACTCCATTCCCCGATCTGTAAAGCAATTGTTAATTTACACTTTATTTAACAGGCGAAATCGGTTCTACTCCAAACATGAGATTCAACATGTTTGGCATCATTTCCCTCATGATCTCCGCGATATTCATCTGGATTTACGTGGTGGACTCCCTTTGGGCGATCGCCCGCACGTTGGTCGCATAAGAAAAGCTCAGCTATCTCCCAAACCTTGATCTAAAAAGGCCGCTCTTCAGACAAGAGCGGTCTTTTTTTTGCCGCGCGACAATCAAGTATCGGAGCTTCCCGTAGGATACCGCCATACCACACCTCCTCCACGCCGTGCCCGACCAAAAAGACCAAGACGCCCTATCCGTTCCAAACGTGAAACGCTTCATCGCGTTTCGCATCCTCTTCAACGCCCGGTTCTACTACCCTGTCTTTACGATCCTCTTTTTGGATTTCGGGCTCACCCTCGAGCAGTTCGCGATCCTGAACGCCGTTTGGGCAATCACCATCGTCCTCCTGGAAGTCCCCTCCGGCGCCCTCGCCGATACGATCGGACGCCGCAACCTCGTCGTCCTGTCGGCCTTCATCATGGTGGCCGAAATGCTGCTCATCGCATTCGCCCCGATCGGCAATACCCAGATCGTCTTCTACCTCTTCCTCGCCAACCGAATCCTCAGCGGAGCCGCCGAAGCCGCTGCAAGCGGCGCCGACGAAGCCCTCGCCTTCGACTCCCTCAAGGAGCGGGGGCTTGAATCAAAATGGGGCAGCGTCCTGGAACGCCAAATGCGACTCCAGTCGATCGCCTTCATCATCGCCATGAGTACCGGAGCGATCCTCTACGATGTCGAAAAGCTAAACGCTGCCATCCACTTCGTTGGCATCGACTGGGAACTGAGCAAAGCGACCACGATGCGCCTGCCCATTTTAGGAACCCTTGCCCTCGGTATCCTCGCCGTCATTACAACGCTTGGAATGCGGGAAACGAGCGGCACGGAGCCGCTCGGAAACTCTTGGGCAACCGTGAAGCAATCATTTGCCAACACCATGGCTGCAGGAACTTGGATCCTTAAGACACCGCTTGCTCTCGTCGTGATCTGCGCCGGCATGCTGTTCGACCACATCGTTCGCATGGTCCTGACCTTAAATAGCGAATACTACCGGCAAATCGATCTTCCTGAGTTCAGCTTCGGCTTCATCGGAGCCGGTCTCGCCCTATTTGGAACAATCATGCCAAAGGTCGGCAAAGCGATGGCAGAAACCCATAGCAAGACCTTCAACTACCTCGCGCTCTCGGCCTCCATCGGGATCGGCCTTTGGCTCATGTCCCAGTTTATCCCCTTCTGGGGAGCCCTGCCCATGATCCTGGTCTATAGCGGCATCTTCCTAAACGGATTTTTAGTTAGCCACTACCTCAACCAAATTACCGATTCCAAGCACCGGGCAACCGTACTGAGTTTCAAGGGACTCTCCTTCAACCTAGCGTATGGAGCGATCGGATACTTTTACGCAGCCGCTATCGCCAGCTTGAGAAACAGCGACCAGATCGCCATCCTGCCGGAAAGTGAAGTGAGCGGCACCCTCTTCCAATCCGTTTTCGCATGGGGGCCCAAGTACTTCGCCGTGCTTGCGATCGCGGTTTTCATCTTTGCCACGATCCGCCTCAAGACTAGCGGCGATGCAACTCGCGAGGCGTCCTAAGCGACATCGCTGCGAACGCCGAGCTCCAATTCCTGAAACCACTCGGGGACGCAAGCGAGGATCCGCAGTACCGTACCCACGTGAATCACCTGGCTGAGGGCGAGCCCCTTTTCGTTCACCTGCTGCGTATTCTCAGTGATCCCATCCGACAAGCGTGCGACGACTTCGAGCCGCACCCGAAGTTGCTTAAACTTCTTGTAGTAATCGGTATCCGTGATCTGGACACTCCTTGACTTCCTCGGACGCATCTCAGCTTGGAGCTTAACAACTTGCTCATTGATCCAAGCCTTGCACTGCTCCTGGTAACGATTGCGGAAGCTGTCCACCGCCTTGAGAAGCTGGTCCTGCAAAGAACGAACCTTATCCTTCGGCACAACCCGCATCAGAGCCACCAACTCTTGCGACCTCAGCAACTCAGGGCTCAAATCCACGACTTCGTTGCTCGAGTGCTTCTGCCCATCGAGCATACGATGGTTCGTAAGGATGTGCCGCAAGTGCTCCTGAATATCCATATACGACACGTACCCGATGTCGCTTCTCAGAGTGCCCCATTGCCTTTCGCACACCGAAAGGAACTTTTTGCAGCGTACTGCATGCCCCTCTCCTTCGTGACCGAAAGAATTGGACGCGTAGCCATCCGCCACCTGGTTGAAGGTATCCTCCGCAACCTGAGCAAACTCCTCGAGCAAAGCCCGCCCTCCATCCACTACTTCCAGAAAGAACTCTTCGCAGTGCTTCTCTAGCTCCTCCCGCTCGTTGACCTCCTTTTTCGGCGGAGCCTTCTCCTTCTTCTCCCTCTCGCCATCATAAAAATCGTTCATCGAGGTCGTGGCAGGCAGGCTCTTAGAAACGCTATCCTTCAGAACTTGCATCGCAATGTAGCAGGCTATGCCAAAAAAAGCGCAGACAGCGACGATCCCCAACACATCAGTGATGGCATCGCTGGGGTGCCCCCCTGGTAGACTGGCTAGCTGCAACAAGTTCATGGTCAAGTGGAGACGGTACAATCCGTCCCCTCTTCATTCGGCAGAATCCACCATTTGTTTACAAAAGCGGACCAAACGACGCACAGGGAATATCCCCTAGAGCGCTCATTAGCGCCAAATTAACAAATAAACTAACCAGCAGGGTTACCCTTGGGCATTCAAGACCGTGCCCAACATCTCATGATGTGCCTGAATCACCCGAGCATTGGCTCCGTACATAGCCTCAGCGTCTGCCATCTCGACAATCGGGTTCGGCCCGAAATCGCCGCGAGAAATGTCCGCCGCTGCCTTGTTATGCTTTCGCAAGCTACGACCCAAGCCCTCTCGGGCCTTGTCGAAAATCGTAGATGCGCTCGTAGTAACAGGACGGATTGCCATACTTTATTGTAGCAAATACCTGCAACAAAAACCATCGAGCGATCTGCTCAAATTGCACTGAGCTCGACACTCTATCGGCTAGCGCCACTCGTGCTTAGGATAACGCCCCTTGAGCTCTTTCTTGATCCCCTCGTAAGAGCCCGTCCAGAAGGACGCCAGGTCATTTGTCATTTGAATAGGACGCATGTTCGGGGCGAGCAGCTCGATCCGAGGCGTCGCCCGACCTTGGCAAAACCTTGGCGTATCCGGAATATCATACAAGCACTGAATCTTGGCCGACAAGGTCAATTGCCCGTCCGCATCGACTCGTAACCGCGCAGGCTTGTCGTTAGACAGCTTGATCTTCTCGCACAGTTCCCTCTCGACCATCGCCAAGGTTTCGGGGCCGACCCATTCATGTAAAACGGGAAGAACCTCCTTGCGCTTCAGGTCCTTGGTACTCTTCACGCCTTGGCAACATTGCTCCAGCAGCAAGTCGCGAGCGTCGTCATCGATCGGATCGAATCCGTATTCAGAAAATGTTGACGCCACGAAATTCACCTTCCGAATAAAGTGCTCAACCTCTTCATCCCACTTCGCGAGCTTCGCTTTCCCGTCCTTAATCAGTCTCGCGAAAGCTTCCGCAGCCTTGGAAGCATCCGGTTCCAAGCTTTCCTTCGACGAGATTTCGAGATCCTGGAAGCGCAGGACCCGACGCTCCACAACCCGCTTCTGCTTCTCGTCAAAAACCGTCTCTACCTCGTTCGAGAATAAGTCAGGGAAAAGCTCGTCCAACCAAGAAACCTCCACCGCCGAACAAAGGTTGAACACCGTATTCACCTTACCGCCTTGGCGACCGATCTCGTTTACCTCGCAAGCAACAAACAACTCCGCGTCTCCCACCCGACTCTCTCTGGCAAGATCGCCTCGTCGCTTTCCCACCATGGAACAACGCAACGTTCCCCGATCCAGCCGACGGCAAACGCGATCCGGAAAGCCGAACAACAGGCACTTTCGCACCGCATCGTCTTTGGAAAGTCCCTCATTCGCGCCACTCGCCGATTCCATCAAACCACTCGCTTCCGCGTATTGAGAAAGCTGATTCGCAATCTTCAAGACCTGACGCGAGCTCTGAGCATGCACCCCAATCTCCTGGCAAAAACGCATGTCGAACCCTTCCTTCAAAGCAGCCTCCCAAGCCACCATTTGAGCAACGATATCGCTGGTACAGTCTTCGCCCCAAAGCGCCTCGCGGCGCTTTTCCACCGCCTTGTCGACATTCCTCAACAAAATGCTACGCGACTGGGCCAGCGCCGCAGCCAAGGCAATCTCCTCGACGCAACCGAAATCCTGAGCCGCCAAGAGCATCGACCCGTAGCGCGGATGCAGTGGAAACCCGCTCATCTTCCGCCCTCGAGCGGTCAACCGCCCCGCAGCGTCGATCGCTTCCAATCCGCGCAAGAGCTGCACCGCATCATGCAAGCGCTCCTCGTTCGGGCGCTCAAACCACTCGAACGCATCCACAGATTCAATACCGGTGGCGAGCAGAGATAGGAGCATCTCGGACAAATCCACCCGCCGAACCTCCGGCTCCTCAAAACGTGGCCGCCCCGCATGCTCGCGTTCGCTCCAGAGCCGGATCGCCCGCCCTGCTGCCGTACGTCCGGCTCGCCCCGCGCGCTGCTTGGCCGACGCGTCGCTGACCTTCTCGATCCACAGCGTATTGATCCCTCGCACCGGATCGTAGCGAGCCACGCGGGCTTGTCCGCTATCCACCACCAGACGCACGTTATCGATCGTCAAGGAGGTCTCAGCCACGTTCGTGGCCACGATCACCTTCCTGCGATCTCCCCCCTCTACCGCCTTATCCTGATCCTTCGCGCTGAGCTCGCTGTGCAAGGGCAACAATTCAAAATCCCTCGCCGACAAACGGCTGCCCAAGGCCATGATCGTCTTTCCGATCTCGAACGCTCCCGGCATGAAAACCAAGGCGTGCCCTTCGCTTTGGCGCGAGAGGGCATCCGCGGTGGCTTTCGCAGCTAGCTCCCAAATCGGCGTATCGCTATTCGCCAGTCTATTTTCGAGGTATTCGATTTCAACGGGAAACGTACGTCCCTCGCTCTTCAAAATTTCGCACGGGCTCAAATACCCTTCGAGCTCGGTCGCGTCCAAGGTCGCCGACATGACAATCAGCTTCAGGTCAGGTCGCTTGCTCGCCTGCAGCATCAACGCTCGCGCCAGCGTCAAGTCCGCGTGCAGGCTCCGCTCGTGAAACTCGTCGAAGACAATACAGGAGACCCCCTTGAGCTCGGGATCGGAAATCATCCGCCGCAGCAGGATCCCCTCCGTCACGAAATGCACCTTGGTGTCACGCGAGGCAACTCGATCATGGCGCACCTGGTAGCCAATGGTTCGCCCCAGCGGTTCGTCCAACTCCCAGGCAACCCGCTTCGCCAACATGCGGGCAGCGATACGACGCGGCTGCAGGACAATGGCATCGCCCCTTTCCAGGAAGCCACCGTTCAACAAGAACTTCGGCGTTTGCGTGGACTTGCCAGATCCCGTTGGAGCCTCCAGCACCAAACGATTCGTATCCGAAAGTTTACGACAAAACTCGGACTCGATCTCCAGTATCGGCAAATCCATACGTAAGCTAAGGGGCGACGACTTCACAGAAGCCGTCGCTCAACCAGATCCTAAAGAACTGCGACCTCGTTCGCCCAAATCTGCTCCACAGGCTGACGCTCGCGAATGATCGCAACACGCCCCCCCTCGCGAACCAGCACCTCTGCGGATTCCGGGAAGCTGTTGTAGTTCTTCGACGACATTGAGGCGCAATACGCTCCCGCGCCACCGACCACGAAAAAGTCGCCGACCTTCGCCTCCGTCAATAGACGCGGCAACAGGGCCTCCGGATCACCGGGAGCAGGCGTCAAGATATCGCCCGACTCGCAGCAATGCCCAACCACGATGTACTCTTCCTCGCCGCGTTCCGAATCGTCCGCAGGCACAACCCACATCGGATGCTGAGCTCCGTACATCGACGGACGCGTATTATCCGTCATGCCGCTATCGAGCTTGAGGAACTTGTATCCAGATTCCCCAGTCGAGGTTTCATCCTGAATACGAGAAAGGATCGCCGTACAATTCGCCACCAAGTAGGTGCCCGGCTCGACCTCGAGGTGAATCTTCCGTCCCGTCCGCTTGGCGAAGTCTTCGAACTCAGACTTCATTTTCTTGCCGATTTCTTGCAAGTCCGTGGTCTTCTCGCCTTCCACGCGACCCACCTTGTAGCCGCCACCGAGATTGAGATTCGTGACCGTAGGAAACGCGTCAACCAGATCAAGGTTCATGCTTACCACGCGAATCCAAACCTCAGGATCGCTGCCGCTTCCGATGTGCGAGTGAATTCTGAATACGTCGAGTTCGTACTTTTCAACGAGCTCCTTCACTTCCGGCAACTGCTCGTGC
>JBNKSG010000091.1:0-13329 GCA_050297195.1 Opitutaceae bacterium
GCGCTTTCTACAAGGCTAAAACCTCGATCAAGCCGCTGCCGGCCGACCCATTCGCTAGCTGGATCAGTACCAGATAATCCCCCGGCTCCAGCCAAACCCGCTGGGCCGCGTCCTTCGCATCGTCGGAAAGGGCCGAAAGCTCGAGCGCCTCGAAACCGCTCTCCAATCCTAGAAATGCTCCTTGCTGGCTTTCATTCTCGCCAAGAAAGAGCGCTCCATCCCGCCAATTGTCGTTCGGCTCCAGCGGAATCGCCACGCCGTCCAGCAAGCGATAGACGACGATCTTTGGATCCTCGACCCCCGACTCCGAAAACGACGGCCCCAACCCGCGCACCAAAATCTCCAGCGGCTCCGATCCTACCACCGAAAAGCCAACCAAACCGCTTCCGCTTCCCGAAACGGGCGCCTGCGAACGGATTCCGCTCAGAACCTTCGTATCCAAATGCAACCCTCCGGAGGCAACCGCCTTCGCCACGGAATCAGCGATCGCTGCCCCGCTCGTATCTCCCTCGATAACAATCGATTCGCCCTTTGCGCCCAGCAAAACGAATGGACCGCTCGAAGAAATCGGTGCCAGACTTCCCGAAAATCCGCCCTCGCCCAAGCTGGCAATCGCTCCAACTTCGGGCTCCAGGAATTCCGCATACAAGCCGCCCGCCGCGCTTCCGCTCGGATAACCACCCGCAACCCCACCCTTCATCAAGGCATCGCTCGCGACCGATTCCAGAGTGAGAAACAACTCACAATCCCCCCAACGCCCCCTCGCCGACTCGCTGGCGGAATCGATCGAGATCTCCACGGTACGACCCAAAGACGACAGCAAGGACAAGCTTCCATCGATATTATAGGAACCATAGGCGAGGTCTGCAAACGGTCCCTCCCTCCACAAGAAGCATCGTCCGTCTTTCAGAATTTTCAGGCGCATCGAATCGCCAGGCAATCCAAGGGCGCCTCCTTCGTAACTACCTACAAATTCGTATTGGGCGCTCGGAATCGCCTGCCGCTCCCCAAGGAACTCAAGTCCATAGCCCGGCACCTCCAAAACGAATTTCCGCAAGGCAACCCCACTCAACCTGCCCAATCCTGTTTCCGAAGATTCAAAAGTCCCCTCCGCCCCAAACGTCACCGCTTCGCGGATACGATAGAATCCAGACTCGCCATCGAATACCGTCACGTACCCAGTTTTCAAGGAAGGTTCAACCTCGAGCCACGCCTGCGCTCCATTCGAAGCGTTTCCAAGGTAATGCCCCTCGCTCAAACGCCCATCCAAGACTTTAACCGTACGCTGGATGACGCGAGTGGACACTCCATCTGAAACCTGGGCGCTCACAAGGTACTCGCCTTCCGAAACGAAACTCAAGGTCGCCGACGTTGCGTTCCGGCTCAAAACCTCGGCATCCGCCCCTGCTTCGAAATACCAACGAGCCGAAAGCCCAGCGCCACTCTGGTTCGAACCGACGATCCTAAACGAAACCGCCTCGTCCCGAAAGATACTATCGGGAAAATCGATCGCCATGCCCTCCCATCGATCGCGCATCAAAATCGCGCCAAGTTGGGCAATCTCCTCCGCCCCTAGGGCCCGATCATAGATTCGGATATCTGCCATCAAGCCCTCGAATGCACGATCTCCGACTTCACTATTCCCAACATACGTCAGCCCTCCGGTCTTTATCATCGCCCCCTCGGGAGGCTGTTGCAGCCGTACCTTTTGCGTTTCGCCATTGATGTACAATCGCGGCGTATTCGAAATATCGGTACTATCATAAGTCCCGACAAAGTAATACCATTGTCCGTTCATTACGGAGCGTGGCGGAGTGTTCCAAACCCCAAATCCAGAATAGTTCGCAAGAAACTTCAAGGTCTGACGATTTCCGTCCGGGTATATCAAACTGTCTCCAGACGACACATACAAATAATAGAAAGGCATATTGACGACGCGCGGGTGCGGGCTTGCGCCCAGATCGTCCACACGTACCAAGGCTGCAATCGTCACCAAGTTAGAATAGCTGCCATTAAAAGTCATCTTCTCGCTGGCGGAATCGAAACGCAAGCTGCTGCCAAAATCGCTCCCGACGCGAGTGGCTCCCGCAATCGAAGCATTGCTGCCGCCTGCTAGATCCGTCTCCACGGATCCGGTACCATCAAACGCGAAGTGGTGTAGCAGCCCTTGACTCACCGCAGCGGACTCGCCTACCACCACCGTCTTATCCTCGAAACGCGTAACCCCCTCCAAGTTCGCTGAAAACCGAAGCGTGGCCTGACCGCTAGCTTTCGTCGCAAACCGAAAAACACCCCCGCCCAAATCGATGATCTCACCAACTTCGCTGCCTGACACAACCTCCACGCTGAGCGTCGCAGTCGGCAATGCCGCAACCTCGAATACCACCTCCGGACCCGCCGCGTCAACGAGGACAATCGCATCATCGACGTTGGAAACCTCCAGAAAATGCCCGCTCAACTCAGGCTTCAAAGCCGCGAGCAAATTGAGACGTCTCCCAGTCACGCTTCGCCCCGCTTGCGAGGCAACTACATCGCCTGTATCCAAAATCCTCTTCTTCAACTGGTTTGCGCTAAGGTTCGGACTGAACTGAGCGAGCAAGCCAACCGCCCCCGCCACCATGGGCGATGCCATCGAGGTGCCAGAAAGAAACTCGTAGGAGTTAGTTGGATACGTAGAATAAATATCGCTACCCGGTGCTGAAATATCGACGCTTACCCTTCCATAGTTTGAACTCGCGCTCAGCGTATCCTCCTGGTTCGAATTCCCGACTGAGATAATATTGTCGAGGTCGTAACCGGCCGGAAATTCTAGGGAGTCCGCAGACGCATCGATGTTCTTCCCGTCGTTCCCCGCAGCCGCCACGAACAGCACCCCTAGGTCGCGATGCTTCGAAATTTCTCTCCTTGTGGAGCTATTGGATCCTCCTGAGCCATACGAATTGTTCGTAGCCACAATGTTGATACCATCAGACGTATTCCCATCTCCGTTGGGATCTCTCAAAAACCGGACGTAGGCCAAAGCGTCGTCGATAGACGAAGTCCTCAGCCCCATAGCATCCCCCACCCTCAAAGGCAAAATCCGCACGCCCCAGTTCACGCCAACAGCCCCGCGGCCATTATTTCCCACCGCGCCAGCGATGCCCGCAACATGGGTGCCATGACCATCGTCGTCCTGCGGATCGGAATCCTGATCGAAAAAGTCCCAACCGTTCAGGTCGTCCTTCAAGCCGTTACCATCGTCGTCAATCCCATTGCCTGGAATCTCCCTCGGGTTGCGAAACAGATTGGCCGCCAAGTCCGGGTGCGAGCGCTGCGCTCCCGTGTCGATGATCGCGATCACCACCTCATTTCTCGCATTTCCCTTCTCGAACTGCCAAGCGTCTTCCGCATGGATCATGTCCAAGCCCCACATGCGTGAAGCGTCCCAATCGCTCGGCGTCGCGCTCGGAAAACTCAAGGTGTCAAATTCCGCAATCGCGCCGGGGAAACGCGTTTCAAAGGCAGCCAGCAGTCCTTCAATTTTACCGAGCTCCGGTTCCTCGAACCCAAGGCACACGTAGTCAGCCACGACCGAACGTCGCTCCACAAACAGACCATTCTCCCTCGAAAACGCCTCCAACGCCTCGGCCGGCACGAGATCTGGAGACGCATCCACCAAAATCACGTTCCCCATGTGGGCGATCGAACCGGCGCTCACGAAAGCGCCGTTTTCAGCTCGAACAATCTTCTCCTCCCACAAAACCCACGAGATCCGCTCCCCTTCCCGCGAAAGCAAAGTCTGCCAACGCACCGAACCAGTCGCAGTGACGGCCACTCGCGAATCCACCGCGACTGCCTCCGGATAACGCTCTTTCCACGCGAGCGGGATCGCCTCCAAGTCCTCCAAGCCCGGAAGCGGCCGAAACTCCGTATCGGCCGAAGCGGCTGCCACCGATTCTTTCGCAAAGGTTTCCGCCGCCGCCGATGCTAGCGCTGCAGTCGAAACAGCTTTTTGCGTTCGAGCAGGCTCCGCAAATCCATCGCCTCGTTTCGCCAACCACCCCCACCCTCCGCCGCCCAAGACAAGGGCGAAAAGCGCGATCAAGACTGTGCGGCGATATATCATTTGAAGTGCAGACGGCTGAAACCGCTCTTACTTAAAAGCCTGCCCACACTATCTACGAAGCGAGCGAGCTCTTCGTATTCAAAAAAGTAGACCCAGCGTCAAAACGCTCCCGAATCGAATCGATCCACTCAAAAAAGAAGACCGCAGCTCCGCCAAGAGTCTGCGGTCCTCCAATAAAACTGTTCTCGAGGCTGAAACTACTGCTCGGACTCGGACGGAACCTCTTCGGTTTCGCTGTCGGCCGCCTTGGTGAACTTCAGCTCCTTGCCATCGCGGATGACGAGGATGTTGTCGCCTTCCTCCACTTGGCCGCCCAGCAGCGCTTCCGCAAGCGGATCTTCGAGGAAACGTTCGATCGAGCGGCGTAGCGGACGCGCGCCGTACTTCTCGTCGTAACCTTCGTCGATGAGCAGCTCCTTCGCGTCGTCTTCGAGCGTCATCTTGATCTGCTTGTCGTCGAGGCGCTTTTGCAGCTTCGCGATTTCGAGATCGACGATCTTCACGAGGTCATGGCGAGCCAAGCTGTGGAACACGATCAAGTCGTTGATACGGTTGAGGAATTCAGGCTTAAACACCTTCTTCGCCTCTTCCATTACCTTCGCCTTCGTGCCTTCGAAATCGTCCGACAGATTCGTCGCCGCTCCGAAGCCCATCGTAGTCTGCTTCTGGATCACACTCGCGCCCACGTTCGTGGTCATGATGATGATCGTATTGCGGAAATCGATGATACGACCGAGGCTGTCAGTCAGGTGACCTTCTTCGAAGATCTGCAGCATTATCTGCACGACGTCCGGGTGCGCCTTTTCGATCTCGTCGAAGAGCACCAGCGAGTAAGGCTTGCGACGTACTTGCTCGGAAAGCTGACCGCCTTCTTCGTGACCGACATAGCCCGGAGGCGAGCCGATCATGCGGGACACGGAAAACTTCTCCATGTACTCGGACATGTCGACCTGGATGATCGCATCGCGATCGCCAAACATCTTTTCGGCGAGCGTGCGAGCGAGGAAAGTCTTACCTACGCCCGTTGGGCCGAGGAACATAAACGAACCGATCGGACGCTTCGGATCCTTGAGGTCGGCACGGCTGCGACGCAAGGCCTTGGAGATCGCCACGCAGGCTTCGTCCTGACCGATGACGGTTGCCTGCAATTCCTTCTCGAGCTGAAGCAAACGCTCGGTCTCCTTCTTTTCGAGACGCTGCAGCGGCACGCCCGTCCAGTCGGAAACGACCTTCAGCATGTCCTCTTCGTCAATGGTGATTCGGTTCTCCTCGCGGCTCGTCTTCCAAGCCTCGAGTACATCTTCCTGCTGCTTGCGCAGGCGCTTCTCTTCGTCGCGAAACTTGGCCGCTTCCTCGAAATGCTGCTTGCTGATCGCGTCTTCCTTCTTGGCGCAAACCTCGTCCACTTCCTTGGCAAGCGTCTCGATTTCTGGCGGACGGTTCAGCGATGCGATACGAGCCCGCGAGCCGGCCTCGTCCATTACGTCGATCGCCTTGTCCGGCAAGAAACGCGAGGTGATGTAGCGCTCGGAGAGCTTGGCCGCGGCGACCAGCGACTCGTCGGTGAAAACTGCCTTGTGGTGCTCCTCGTACTTACCGCGGATGCCCTTGAGAATGAGCACCGTGTCTTCGATGCTGGGAGCTTCGACCTTCACGCTTTGGAAGCGGCGGTCGAGGGCGCTGTCCTTCTCGATGAACTTGCGGTACTCGTTGAGCGTCGTCGCTCCGATACACTGCAGCTCGCCGCGAGAGAGCGCTGGCTTGAAAATGTTCGACGCGTCCATGGCGCCTTCCGCAGCGCCGGCGCCCACGATGGTGTGCAGCTCGTCGATGAAGATGATCACGTTGCCAGCGCGCTTGATCTCGTCCATCACGGCTTTGATGCGCTCCTCGAACTGCCCGCGATACTTCGTGCCGGCAACCATGAGAGCGAGGTCCAAGGTGATGACCTTCTTGTCGAGCAAGATCTCAGGAACCACTCCGTTGGAGATTTCCAGAGCGAGGCCTTCCACGATAGCGGTCTTGCCCACGCCAGCTTCACCGATCAGGACCGGATTGTTCTTGGTGCGGCGGCAAAGGATCTGAATCACGCGGCGAATCTCCGACTTGCGGCCGATCACCGGATCGAGGTCGCCCTTGCGAGCCAGCTCGGTCAAATCGCGGCCGAACGCCTTCAGAGCAGGAGTCTTGGCTTCCTTCTTCTCTTCCTGGCTTGGGCTGCGCCCTGGGGAAACCGCTTCTTCGGTTTCGCCGGAAAATTGCGGGTCGAGTTCGCGGAGGATCTCGTTGCGAGTGCGCTCAATGTCGACGTCGAGCGACTTGAGAACGCGAGCGGCTACTCCCTCGCCTTCGCGCAGAAGTCCGAGCAAGATGTGCTCCGTGCCGACGTAGCTGTGGTTCAGCGCCTTCGCCTCCTTGCCAGCGAGGGCCAAAACCTTCTTCACACGCGGCGTGTAGGGGATGCTGCCAGCTGCCTTCCCTTCCGGACCGGAACCGACTTGCTTCTCTACCGCGCTGCGCACCGTCTCAAGATCGAGACCCATCTTTTGCAAAACACTGACCGCGACGCCTTGGCCTAACTTGATCAGGCCAAGAAGGATGTGCTCCGTTCCTACGTAGTTGTGGTGAAAGCGATCTGCCTCCTTACGGGCCAGAGCAAGGACTTGCTGGGCGCGCGGAGTGAAATTGTTCATTGGTTCCATAAAGCGTTATTCTGCCTCCTCTTCGGGATCTAGTTTGGGGGTATCGTCCTCAGCGGACGTTTCGTGAAGGTTAAAAATGGGGCGCGCCACATTTTCGAATTGCTTGCGCATGTACTCCGCTCGGAACTCGTCACGAGCGCTCGACTCGATCTCGTTGCCCGCATGGTATTGCACGTGCCCAGGCTGACATTCGATGAACATCCGGTCCACAATGTTCCGCGTCTTCTCCGGGAACATCTCCAGATCCACGCCGAATCGCACCAGCGAGGCCAGATTCATGCATTCCGAGGACGTCAGCAAATGGCTGTTCTGCAGGATCCCGTAAGCGCGGCCGATCTTGTCGAAAAGCTTGTTCGGATCCTTCTCCAAGATCTTTTCGCGCGCGTTCATCTCCTGATCGATGATCGTTCGCAAAACCGATGAAAGACGCTTCACGATCTCCGACTCCGACTCGCCAAGCGTCGTCTGGTTGGAAATCTGGAAAATACTGCCGCTCGCGTCCGAGCCTTCGCCGAACAAGCCGCGTACCGCGATGCCGAGCTGGTTCACCGCTCGCACCACTTTCTCCATTTGGCTGGAGATCACCAAGGCCGGCAGGTGCATCATGGTAGAGGCGCGCATCCCCGTCCCAACGTTGGTCGGACAAGCCGTCAGGTAACCGAGCTTCGGCGAAAAGGCGAAGTCGAGCTGCTCCTCCAAGGCCGTGTCGATCGCGTCGATCACGTTCCAAGTGCTCTTGAATCGGTAGCCGGACTTGATCACCTGGATTCGCAGGTGGTCCTCCTCGTTGATCATGACCGAAATCGACTGGTCCTTGCTGATCACCACCCCCGCAGCTTCCGCGTTGCTCGAAAGCTCGCGGCTGATGAGGTGACGCTCCACCAAGATCTGGCGCTCCAGGTCCGACAGGGAAGAAATTTCCGCGCTGATGCCTCGCTTCATTTGGCTGAGCGAAGCGACCGAGGGCAAACATGTCTCAAGCACCTCCTTGCGACGGGACTCTTTGGCCCACCCCGGGAACGGCGTGTCGGCTATGTTTCGCGCTAGGCGGATACGGGTCATCAAGACGACCGGACACTTCTTGGAGCCCGCTTCCGTCATCTCAGACTTACCGCCAAATATGCTTTTGATTAACATCTATCTAGATTCCTCGAGGGCGGCGGCTTCCATCGCCTTTTTCAATTCAATGATTTCATCGCGCATGCGGGCCGCGTCTTCGTAGCGCTCGCTGGAAATCGCTTCCTTCAAGCCATCTTCCAAAGTACCGAGCCGATCGATGAAAGTGGCTCGCTCCAAGGCGCGTTGAGGGACCTTCCCTCGATGGGAATCGCCCTTGTGCATGTTCAACAGAGCCGGCGACACCACGCTGGCAAAGGTCTCGTAGCACGCCGCGCAGCCGAGGCGACCGGTCTTCTTGAACTCCCGCTGCGTGCAGCCGCACTCCGGGCACGAAAGCGAGGAAACCTCGGGGGCAGACTGGGACTCGGGCTTAACGAGCAAATCCGCGAGCGAGTACCCGCTCGGATCCGTGATGCCCTTCTGCTCGGCACAGCTTTCGCAGAGGTCGATCTTATGAATCTGATTGTTGATTATCTGCGTCAGATGCACCGTGGCCGGCTCGCTGCAGACATCGCATTTCAGTGGCTTCGCCATTTAGTAAAGTATCGTTGGTAGGGTTTGGTTAACTAGGCAGATTGCGCCACCCGCTTGAGCGCGGGAGAGACAATGCAAACGCCATGCCATGTTTGCTGGAAGCTTAGCGTGCTGTCCAACATTATTGCGTCGCGAATCGCTAGGTCTCAAAGCAACACTAACGATTTCCTTAAAATTTACGAGAGGCAGGCACAGATTACTGCAGGCCTAAAGCGTAATTCAGGCGGCGCAGTTTTCCCGAAAGCAGGTGGCGCGGCTTCTCCGAAGACGCCTCGAGAGCCCCTGTCCGCTCAGATCATCGTCCCATGCGTGCTCACCTCTTGGTGGAAGGCCGCATGGAGCTTTTGTGTAATTGGACCCGGCGTCCCGTCTCCGATCGCCCGCGAATCGAGCCCGACCACTGGAATCAGCTCCGCAGCCGTACCGGTCAAGAAGCACTCGTCCGCGTTCCAGATCTCGTAACGCGTCAGGTTCACTTCCTTCACCTCGAGCCCTTGGGCGTTCGCCAAGTCGATGACCGCCTGGCGCGTGATGCCGCGCAGCGCTCCATTTGAAGCGTGCGGGGTGAAAATGACGCCCTTGTGGACGATGAAAAGGTTGTCGCCCGTACACTCTGCCACGTTGCCTTGGTCGTTGAGCATGATGCCCTCCAGAGCGCCCGCTTGAGCCGCTTCGACCTTGGCCATGATGTTGTTCAAGTAGTTCAAGGACTTCACCCCGGGATTCAAAGCCGCCGAATTCGTGCGTCGCGTGGGAACGGTCACGATCTTCAAGCCCTCCGTATAGCACTCCTCCGGATACAAGGCGATCTTGTCCGCAATGATGATCAGGGACGGTTTGGGGCAAGAGTTCGGCGACAGCCCCAAGCTTCCCGCTCCTCGAGTCACGATGAGGCGGATATAACCGTCGCTCAAGCCGTTCACCCGGCAGGATTCGCACACGAGATCCGACAATTCCTGGCGCGACCAAGGCATGTTCAAAAGGATCGCCTTCGCCGAATACTCTAGGCGCTCGAGATGCTCGTCCAAGCGATAGACGCAGTTTTTGTATATGCGGATACCCTCGAAAATTCCGTCACCATAGAGCAAGCCATGGTCAAATACCGAAATCTTCGCATCTTCCTTCTCAACAAACGCTCCGTCCAAAAATATCTTCATACGTCGCGTATATCTGTAAGCCCCTTCTCCACTGGCAATTAAATTTTGCTAGAGGAGCGAGAAAGCCAAAGTAGCGCGGTGCTTTCCTGTCACGGCGGAGCATTTCAGCGAAGACGGAAGCCCGCGTCTGCGGAGAATGCATCATGGATTGCACTCGATTGTTCCTGCAACGCGGACGCCGGCAAAAGCTCAGCGCACCCCCCTCATCAGGTTTTCCATTACGTAATCCTAGGGCTCACCATGAGAGCGACCTAATAGCAAATACGCTGATACCCCTTATACGTTATTGTAACTTGAAGAAGCCCCCCTGTAAGCTTTCTGTTTAAAGGTATTAAAACCACCCCAAGCAACTAAGACCACGACTCATTCACAACCCACAATTCAGCATGAATACACCAGCCAACGCGAAAAAAGCTTTCACGCTCATCGAGCTCCTGACCGTGATCGCCATCTTGGCCATTCTCGGCGCCATCATCTTCCCGACCGTCGGCCAGTTCCGTACCCTCGCCAAGAAGAGCAGCGACTCCAGCGACCTCCGCAACATCGTCCAAGCCTCGCAGCTGTTTGCTGCGCAGAACGGGGAGAGATTGGTGGGACCAAAGCAGGAACTTGGAGCTGGCGGCATAGTTCCTGGGACTGGCGACAACACCATCGTTGAAGTCGCCGCGATTCTAGCTTACGGCGGAGAACTTACCGATCCAAAGACATGGGTGAGTGCCAATGAAACAAATAGAAACACGGGGAGCGGTGGCCTGTTCGTGCAAGCGGTCGACGGGAACGGCGATCCAATAGTTGGAAGCTTCGACGCAGGGTCTTACTCCGCTGGCGACTTCTCATTTTCCTACGTGACAGGTCTGCAAACGTCTGACCCAGCGACAACACCAGTTGTTTTCACTCGAATGAACACTGCAAACAGCGTTTGGGGAGAAAACGACCCCTACGGTAACGACGGAGGCCACGTGGCTTTCTTAGGCGGTAACGTGAGCTGGTACACAGATCTGACCAACGAGCTGATTGCCGATGACGGAGATGCAGCTAGCACGCTTGCTACCGCAGTTCCAGAGCCTACTAACATCCGCCAGCCGACTCTCTAAAGCCAGCTAGCATATCACTTTTAAACACCCCAGCCCTCACCGGCTGGGGTTTTCTTTTGCTCAGACACCAGGATGATTTGTCAGGATCGCTGCGCGAATGTAGGTTGGCTTCGCCAAGAAGGTTTTCGAAGTCGATTCCCCGAAACCTTCCTCGAGCAAAGCTCGAACCTACGTCTCGCTCGCGAGACCCTGACACGAATAAACCACCCCACGCCTACGCCTTCCGCGTCACCTTTGCCCGCTTCCGATCCGGATACAGCGTAGTGCAAATCGGGCAAACCGTCCCATCGCATCCCCGAGCCGTACAGAACTCCCTCCCGTAGTAGATAATCTGCAAGTGCAGGTGATTCCACCGCTCCTTTGGAAAGAGCCGCTTCAAGTCCGCCTCCGTCTGGACAACGTTCTTACCGCTGGTCAGTCCCCAGCGTTGCCCCAATCTGTGGATGTGAGTGTCCACCGGAAACGACGGATGCCCGAAAGCCTGAGACATCACCACCGAGGCTGTCTTGTGCCCCACTCCCGGCAAGGCTTCCAGCTTCTCAAAACTCTCCGGCACTTCGCCGCCATGCTGGTCGACCAGGATTTGCGAAAGGTCCCGAATCGCCTGCGACTTGCGCGGCGACAGTCCACACGGCCGAATCACCTCCCGGATCGCCTCCACCGGCACCCGACGCATCGCCTCCGGATTGTCAGCCAGCTTCCAAAGCTCCGGCGTCACCTTGTTCACGCGCTCATCCGTGCATTGAGCCGACAGCAGCACCGCCACCAGCAGCGAATACGCATCCACATGGTCCAAGGGAATCGGAGGGTTCGGATACCTCCGTTCCAACTCCCGATCCACGTACTCCGCCCGCTCCTTTTTCGTCATCCACCATAAAAATCCCCACCACTCCCCTCACCTCAACCCAAATCCGCCCAACCCCACTCCCCCTCCACCCAAAAAACCTCCCCACACATCCACATCCCCTACACGCCAAAACTCCAACGTTGGATTTTTGACGCGCATACCCGTTTCTTTCGTTTCCCTCGCCAATCACGGCCGTCAAACCGTAGCTCGAAACGCTCGTGTTTCGGCGAAGAGAGCTTCAGCGAAGACGGAAGCCCGCATCCGTGGAGAATAGATCTTGCAACGCGGTCGCGGGCTGAAGCTCCGCGCTACCATACAAATTAACCGAATTGCCGCATTGATTTGCGCGGATCGATTTCTACTCTCCCGCCCATGCCAAACAGCACCGCGGCCACACCATCTCGAAGCGCTTCCAATCAAGCACACGCAAACCCGCTCGCCAAGCTCGACCAATTCGCCCCGCGCCACCTCGGCGTAAGAGGCTCCGCCGCCGACGAGTTCGCGAAGACTGTCGGCTACGACTCGATGGACGCCCTTGTCGACCAAGCTGTTCCCGCATCGATCCGCATCGCTGGCCTCGACGGACTGCCAGCACCCATCGGCGAACACGACATGCTCGCCGAACTCAAGGCCATCGCCAGCAAGAACACCGTCAACAAAAGCTACATCGGCCTCGGCTACTACCCCACCATAACTCCCCCTGTCATCCAGCGAAGCATCTTGGAGAATCCCGGCTGGTACACCCAGTACACGCCCTACCAAGCCGAAATCTCCCAAGGCCGCTTGGAAGGTCTGCTCAATTTCCAAACCATGGTCTCCGACCTCACCGGCCTCGAGATCGCCAATGCCTCGCTCCTCGACGAAGGCACTGCCGCAGCCGAAGCCATGGGACTCGCCTTTTCCCAAGTCGGACGCGCCGGCAAGAAGCAGAAAATCCTCATCTCCAAGGACTGTTTCCCACAAACCATCGAAATCGTTGAAGCGCGAGCCACGCCCATGGGAATCGACACCGAGGTAGTCGACTTGGACGCAAGTATCGACCTGGAAGGCGTATTCGCGGTACTACTACAATATCCCGACGCGAATGGGATCGCCAAAGACTTTTCCGCAATCGCCGCCCAAGCAAAGGAGAACAAGGTTCTCACCATCGTTGCCACCGATCTGCTCGCCCTCACAATCCTGAAGTCCCCCGAACGCCTCGGAGCGGACGTCGCCATCGGCAGCGTCCAGCGATTCGGTGTCCCCATGGGATTCGGCGGCCCCCACGCAGCCTTCTTCGCAACCCGTGACGCCTACAAGCGCAAGATCCCCGGCCGCCTCATCGGCATATCCAAAGACCGCTCCGGCAACCCCGCCCTGCGACTCGCCCTCCAAACCCGCGAGCAGCACATCCGACGCGACAAAGCCACCAGCAACATTTGCACCGCCCAAGCCCTGCTAGCGAACATCGCCGCCGCTTACGCCATCTACCACGGACCTGTCGGATTGCGAGCCATCGCCCAGCGCATCCAGCAGCTCGCAACCCTAAGCGTCGACGCCCTACAGAATTCTGGATACAAGATCTCGGAAGGAACGAGATTCGACACCGTAACCCTGCAAGTCGAAGAGGAAGATGCGAAGCAGATCGCGGAAAAAGCCGCCGCCGCAGGCATCAACCTCCAAACCCTATCCCCAAGCTCGATTGGCTTTTCGCTAAACGAAACGACATCCCCTGCTGATCTCGTCGAGCTCCTCTCCCTTTTCGGGGTGGAAACGAGCATCGAAGCCCTTG
>JBNKSG010000092.1:0-13290 GCA_050297195.1 Opitutaceae bacterium
AACTCTAAAAGTTATTCAAGCGCATGGTCTCAACCATGTACGTTTCCACTCTTGGTGCCCGCCGCGAGCGGCCTTCGCGGCGGCGGACGAGTTGGGCATCTATGTGCCAGTGGAGGCGGCCACCTGGCCCAACCAAGGCGCCACGATCGGTGACGGCAATCCGGTAGACGATTGGGTCGAAGCGGAAACGAAGCGTATCCTCAATGCCTACGGCAACCATCCTTCTTTTGTGTTGATGGCATCCGGTAACGAGCCGGATGGGGAGAATCACGCGACTTGGTTGAATGCGTGGATTGAACGCCGTAAATTCGCGGATCCGCGTCGTCTCTATACTGCTGCCGCCGCTTGGCCAGAAGTGTCTCAGAGCGACTTCCACATTCGTTCCGAACCCCGTATTCAACAATGGGAACAGGGACTGGATTCGCGCATCAATGCCAATCCTCCGGAAACGCGTACCGACTATCGTGACATCATCGGAGAACGTACGGTGCCGGTGGTGAGCCACGAGATCGGGCAGTGGTGCGTGTATCCGAATTTTGGGGAGATGAACAAGTACACCGGCTACTTGAAGCCCCGGAACTTTGAGATTTTCCAAGAGAGCCTTGCGGCTCATGGCATGGCTGATCAGGCCCATGAATTCATGATCGCATCCGGAAAGCTGCAAACGCTCTGCTACAAGGAGGAGATCGAATCGGCCTTGCGTACGCCGGAAATGGGTGGCTTTCAACTGCTGGGGCTGAGCGACTTTTCCGGGCAGGGCACCGCCTTGGTAGGAGTGCTGGACGCATTTTGGGAGGAAAAAGGATATGTCACTGCTGAGGCGTTTCGCCGTTTCTGCGGACCGACCGTGCCACTGGTACGCTTGGATCGTCGCGTTTTCTCAAGGGGCGAAACCTTGTCAGCCGATGCGGAGGTTGCCCACTTTGGCCCTTCGCCGCTAAGAGCGGCGAAGGCGACTTGGCGTCTGCTTGGCGAGGGAGGCGAAGTCGTAGCGGAAGGCGCGTTTGCTCCGGCCGACGTTGCCGTCGGACACGGCAACAAGCTAGGTCGCGTCGAATTGGCTCTGGGAGATGTGGTCGCTCCCGCCCGCTACCGGCTGGAGGTAAGCCTACCGACTGGCGATGGGCTAGCGGTCAACGATTGGGCCGTTTGGGTGTATCCATCGAAGGAAGACGTTACAGTAGAGGATTCGAAAGACGTTCTCGTTGTCGATGAACTGAATACGGCGGCTCGAGCTCGGCTCGAGGCAGGCGGCGTAGTGGTTCTGACGATACCGCCTGACCGGGTGGCTCCCGACTCGGAGAACGGGGCGATCGCGCTTGGGTTCTCCAGCATCTTTTGGAACACCGCCTGGACGAATGGGCAAGCCCCGCACACGCTTGGGATCTTGTGCGATCCCGAGCACCCAGCATTGGCTGACTTTCCGACGGAGTCCCGCAGCGACTGGCAATGGTGGTATGCGGTGAGCAAGGCCGCTCCGATGATTCTCGACGACTTGCCGGAGTCGCTGCGGCCGATCGTGCAGGTGGTGGATGACTGGGTGACCAATCGCAAGCTCGCGCTCGTGTGGGAGGCTCGTGTGGGAGCGGGGCGCTTGTTGGTGACGAGTGTGGACCTTTCCGGCGAGCTCGATCCCGTGCGTCGTCAGTTGCGGGCCAGCTTTCTGCATTATGCAGCCGGTGAAAGGTTCTCCCCGCCGCTGTCGGTATCCCTCGATGAGGTTTCAAGGTTGATGGCGCCTCCATCCTGAGGGCGAACTTAGCGCTTTGAATACCGCAGTATCCGTTCCCATGCCTTGGTTTCGCGACCCAAGCTGGTTTTCAACCCGGCCTCTCCCGCGAACCGGCGTCAAAACCGTTTCCGCGCTGGGCTCGCGGACTCTCGCTACGATTCCCTTTTGGTTATGATATAATCTTGTCTTTCGTCCTGCCGGGCTAGGTTTATTGGATTGCTTGTCTGTTCGTTTGGAATCCTGTCCACGAGGAGAGAGTTCCCCTTAAGGCCCGCTTTCCGCTTTCAAGTATTCACCCCATTTCCGCAGTAAGCTTAACTTTTTTACGTATCCAAAAATAGACAACAGGGAAACGAGAATGATGATACCCAGATACCCAAACATAAGTTCCATCTTTGCGGCCTCGGCTGTTTTTGCCACGAGCGTAGCGAGCTCCTTTGCCGCCAATCCGCAAATACTCCCCGTTCCTGAAGGTAAGGCGGCTGAGGTGGTGCTCGAAGACGGCGGGCGTGGGCCGCACTCGGCGATCGTCACCGAAGACCCGTCTTTGCCGGGCATGACGATCTATCGTCCCAAGGATCTGTCTCCATTCGGCGAGTCCGAAAAGCTTCCGATATTGCTCTGGGGCAATGGAGCCTGCGTGAACACCACGGAGGGGCATAAGCTTTTTCTCAACGAAATCGCGTCGCATGGCTACCTGGTATTGGGCATCGGCCTGTTGGATCGGCTTGAGTTGCGTGACGACGTTTCGAACCAGAGGACGCAATCGAGCCAGCTTCTTGAGGCGCTTGACTGGATCTTGCGGGAGAGCGAAACCGAGGGCAGCGCGTTTTACGAGAAGGTCGATCCGGAGCTCGTGGCGGCTATGGGCATGTCCTGTGGAGGCTTGCAGGCGATTGCTATTTCGGGCGATCCACGTATCCGCACCACCCTTGTGTGCAATAGCGGCGTATTGAAAGATCCGTTGCCCATGGGAGGGATGCCAGCCTTGCGAAAGGATGCGCTGGAGGCCTATCATGGTCCGGTGCTTTACCTCATGGGCGGCCCCAGCGATATCGCTTACAACAACGCCATGGACGATTTCGCCCGCGTGACGCATGTGCCGATCGTGATGACGAATCTGGATGTAGGGCATGGCGGTACCTACGCCAAGCCGCACGGTGGCGAATATTCACCCGTGGCCCTGGCCTGGCTCGATTGGCAGCTCAAGGGAGAGGAGAGCGCCTCCAAGATGTTCCTAGGCAAGGATAGCGCCTTGGCTCTCGATCCGGAATGGACGGTTGAGGCGAAAAATTTCGATTAAGCCAAAACGGTATCAATGACCTGAAAAAGGAATGACAATTGCGATTCATTTGGATCCTAGTGATTTACCCCTGTTCGTTGAGGGGCCTATCGTCCGAATAGAGGTGTCTAAAGTGACCTAAGGAAATCTTGAGGTTGACCTGCGGTATTCGGCGCAGAGGGGTAGGTAGACGGGCTTTGGCGGGCGGCGGTCTGGAAGAGGGGGATCGGATGTGCCGGTTGACCTGAAGGCCGCCGAGTGAAAGGTGACGAAGGTCTGTTTTATGAAGAAGAAGCATCTCAGCCGCAACGGCTGGCTTGCGGATAGGCAGGGAATGGGCGCTGGATCAGCGGTAGCTCGTTGCTGTTCTGAGTCCTTCCGTGGAGTGCGCGTCAGGGCGTCTCCAGCCTACGAACGATTGATCGCAAGGGTATGGGATTAACCGCTATTTAGGTTTCCTTCCACAAGTTCGTGGAGATGGTTGATCAGTCCATTTGAAGACTCGCCATGGAGGCCGGTTCTGGCCATGTACGAGAAATGGCATGGCGTATCGACGAGCAGGTAATCCGCGGAGAAATTGACAATCGCGAGCGTGGCCGGGTGGTCGGGCGGATTTGGCTTTCCGGCCTCGCTGAGCCGATCGAGCTCGATCTGGAGGGAGACTGCTGGAGGGATCTGGCCGGGCGACGATTGGAGTTTGTGAATCCGGCGCCGAAGGACGGTATTCGCGGTGGGCTGACACGCGAGCAGAAGGGCACGGTGGGCGACATCACCGCTTCGCGAAAAGTGAAGGTGCCTGACATTCCGCTAGACGAAATCGGCGAATACTATTTGGCGAAAAAGCCGTTTCCTTGGCATTGGGGCAATGCGCTGTATCTCGAATGGTTCAGCCGTTCGAATGGGCGCGTAGTGATCGAGTCGGCGAGCTACGAGTTGAAGATCGTCGGCGAGCCCTGTTGGGTGATGTCGCCTGAGGAGGAGAAGTGTCAGCGCCTCGCGAACGAGCAGGCGATGACTGGGTTTATGGATACGCTGGTCGAAGCCTCCGATCCTGAGCCGAGCGAACGTGCCGATTGGGAGGCTTTGCCGCAGACTGAGGAGGAGGCCGATCGATCGCTGCATCGCAACGATCTGTTGACGGACCGTATCCACGCGCGAATGGAGCGGGAAGGCGCGAACGCCGACTTGGATCAGATCATCAGGGAAGAGATCGAACGCCTCGGCGGGAAATCCAACGAGTCTGAAATCGAATGGACGGACCATGCTCCGGACTTCGCTTCCGAGCTGGACTTGGATTTGGAGGCCTCCGGCCTCGCCGAACATCCATTGGCGGAACGCGCCCGGGAACTGACCCTACAGTTGTTCGATGCCAAGCGGGATGGCCAATGGGTGCCTGAGGGAACTCCGGAAGACCACCCGGCTGCGTACCTAGTGGAGTCCGTTGCCAAGGCGGGAGTCAAGCTTGCCGGTGCCCTTGATGCGCAGGATTGGCCGCCCGAGCTCGATCAGTGCGCAATGATCATCGCGCGCTTGAAGCGGGCCCGAGTCTATCTGGACGACGCGATCACCGCCTTGGAATCGTGCCAAGAGCAGAACTTGCTCGGGCCCGAGGTCATGGGAGCCGCAGAGAAACGGGTCAGGCCGTAATGTTTTAACTTTTGCACCGAGCTTAATGCAGATCAAAGAATGGCTTGGCTGAGTTGTGTTTGTTTTCGTATCAATCATTTCAGTTCGAAGACCTCCGCCGTATCCAAAGCCCTATAACGCTCTGGGTGGCAGGTTAGGATTATGATTTGGAGGTGGTTGGAGGATTCCTCTAGGAGGTTGAGGATGCGGGCGTGGCGGCCGGAGTCGGTGGCGTTTAGGACGTCGTCTAGCACCTCGAGCTGGCGTTGGTCTTTGTCGAGTTTGACAGCGGTTTATGCGGGTTCGCCGGTTTCGAGTTGGTAGATCATTCTCCAGATTCGGTCGGTCTCGCCGCGTTCGATGACTTGGAGTGGGGTGGAGTTGGAGAAGGCGGGGTTCGGAGTTTTAAGCCAGGGGCCGACGTCCTCGTTTTCCATGAGGTCTGCCAGGGCGTCGAATAGGCGCACGAGTTCGGCAAGTTGCTTTTTGGCGGGAGCCGCTGGCTTTTCGCCGGCGGCCCATTTGTCGACGGCACGGAGCGAATAGCCGGTCAGGCGGGTCAAGTCAGGACGAACGATCTTGTAGCGGCGGCAGAATGTTTTGACTTCGAAGTCGCGGGTGTCGGGGATCGCGAGACTGAGTTTTTTCGGAGCCGCGCGTCGGGTGTTGCGCTTGCTTGAAGCCCTTTCCTTGGCCTCTGTCTTTTTCGCTTCCTTGGTGGTAGGTTTCGTCTTGGTGGCCATAGTGTGAACAATCGTCGGAGTACGTGGAAAATCAAACCATTAATGCATGTAAAAGTGCATGTCACTTTGAGATCCATCTGTCGAGCTCGGATTCGCCCGAAATCTTGATCCTGCTGTTTGGTCGCAGATTTTGGGGGAACCAGAGGAGATTGCTGCCGCGCCTGTCTCTAGCGGAAGGGGCGACGAAACCCTCGTATTTGAGTTCGAATAGAGCCCGCCCAAATGCCTGCGAGAGAGATTCGACCCTTTGAGCGTTCACGTCCTCCCAGTCCTCCTCGAACAGCTCGTTGGCGGAGGGCCATGAGAGCGTTTTGAAGAGGGTGCGGAGGGAAACTATCGAATGTAAGCTCACCTCGAGTTCGATCAGGACACGAGGTTTGCGTCGTGGCTTGATACCGTATCGCGTGAAGTTGTGTTTCGCCTCTTTAAGGGCGATCAGTTCGGATGCGGAGGCATAGACTGCGGACGCGATTCCCTTTCGCATCCAGCGGCCGCCGTTTTTCATGGTTCCATCACCTGTGATCAAGTATTCAGGGCGAGACCACCGTGGCTCGACGCAGCGAAACGCTGGTTTGCTCCAGCTGACTGTGTTATCTGGGCAATGGGTCTTTAATTCTTCCTTGAGTCGAAGAAATCTTGGGTGGGGGTCGAGAGGGGGCATGGGAGAAGAGTTGGTCGGTTTGTAAGTCTTCTATAACTACTCACCTCAGTTCGAAAAACTCTGCTGTATCCAAAGCTCGGTAGCGTTCGGGGTGGCAGGTTCGGATTATGATTTGGAGGTGGTCGGAGATTTCCTCCATAAGATTGAGGATGCTGGCGTGTCGGTCGGAGTCGTTGGCGTTAAGGACGTCGTCTAGCGCCACGAGCTGGCGTTGGTCTCTTTTGCGAGGACTGTAGCGAGGGCGAGGCGAGCGGCGAGGAAGAGCTGCTCTTGTTCGCCGTCGGATAGATTGGTGATGGGGACGGGATTGTCTGAGCGTTCGACGGGGGCGGCGACGCTCGCGATGCGCTTGAGTTCGAGTTGGGTGGGGATGTCGGTAACAGCTTTTGCGAGATTCATCTTGGAGCGGAGGTTGGAAGTGCAGTTCTTTTTACCCATTCCTTGACGCTGAGCTTGTAGCTGTTCAGCCCGGCTTGACTTCTAATTGTGGCGAATTCGCCGGAAATAAAAATTTGGGTTGTGGACTGTTTCCCAAATACCGAGGAATTCGACTGTGTTGCGATTACGTAGCCAGTCGGAGATGAAGAATTCGCCGTCCTTCGCTTTCAACATGTCGGTGAGCGAGATGTAATCTTCATCTTGGCGATGGATGACTGTGACCTCGATTCCTTGAACTTGAATCTTAGTGGCGGGAGTTTTCTTTGTCATTGGATGGATTCCTTTGGGAGCGATGCCGCTTACTCAGAGTCGGATTCCTTCTTCATCTCTTCGCGGGCTTGGGAGAGGGCGTTGGCCATGATTCCGGAGGGGACGGCGACGGCGGCGAGGCCGATCGCGAGGATGACGAAGGTGAAGGCGTAGCGAAGGCCTTTCTTGGAGAAGGCGATGCGGAGCAGGAATTCCAAGGTGAAAATCACGATGGAAATGACTTCGACGATCCAGAGGGTCGAACGCAGTTCGGGCGAAATGCTTGGGATCGTCTCGAGCGTGAAATCCAGTATCGAAACAACGATTACGATCTGGATGAACCAGGCGAAGACGCGTCCGAGGCTGCGGTCGGGATTGTCGACCAGCTGTTGCAGGAAGCGGGTGGGCATGGAAGAGGAGGATTGCGGATCTTATTACGCTATAGCGCTTAGGGATGCCAGACGGAATTTTTCTCTTTTCCCAATGTCTGCGATTGGACGCAGCGACAGGTGGTGACGCTGAAGCTCGTGCCTTGATTGTCAGGTGGAACGGCTTGTCCCTAAGATGTTCGGATGCCGTTGATCTAGGCGTAATGGTCGTCTTGGGATAAGCCGAGCGACCGGGGTGTCTATACGGGCTTTCTCTGCGAGGTGTTTTTTAGCCACGAAGAATCGGGTTGTGTGGGCCAGCCCTATAAGGCTGGCTTTGGTTTCTTATGGCGAAAGCAAGTGTTTGATTTTTGGTACGGAGCTTCGCTGGAGTCTCTGGATTGGTTGTCAGGTGGAACGGCTTGTCCCTAAGACGTTTGGATGCCGTCGATCTAGGCGTAATGGTCGTCTTGGGACAAGCCGACCCACCTGGGGGCTGGTTGGTGGTGGATCGGCTGCTGCGTCGGGCAGGCGATGTCTGAATTGCTGACGCTGGATTCCGTGTTCGCTGAGGCTCTCTCTCGCGACACGAACGCCCGGCGCGGCCGGGGGGGGCGATTAAATGCATGTCCTTGTAGGGCTGCCGCTTGCGGCACGCCGCATTGCGCTGAGTGAAGTGGAGGTTGGTTCTGCGGCGTGGAGCAAGCTCCAGCCCTACCTTTCAGCTGATAGGACACTCTTTTAAGCAAACCCGCGGCCGGATGTTTTGGGCTGGTGTGGTAGCTGGGGCTGGGCTTTGTTTTTCGGCCTATGGAAAAAGGGTTTCGGCCAGATCAAAATTACAGCCAGTTGAGGCTTTGGACGCCGGCGGTGGCGGTCATGGTGACCTTGGTGGTCAGCTCGCACTTTTCGGGGAAACCGGCGGCTCCCAATATCGTGGGTTTCGACAAGGTGGCTCACTTCTTCGTATTTGGCCTCTTGGGAACGCTGCTGTTTCGGCGTTTGCGCATCGATTTTTGGGCGCATCGCCGCTGGATCTTGGCGTGGCTAGGGGTGCTAGGTTACGCGTTGGCTGACGAGGTGCTGCAGTATTTTAATCCGGACCGCAGCTTCGATCCCTGGGATTGGCTCGCGGATGGGACGGGCTCGCTGTTGGCGATTTTCTTGTATCGTGGTTGGAGTTGGTACCGCCGGCTTTTGGAATATAAATTCGGGCGTCGGCTTGCCAAATAGACGCGGGCCTTCTGTAATTTTCGGCTTATGAGCAAGGCCTCCGATCTCCAGAAAATCGAACAACTGCGCGCCGCGGTGCGTCGCCATGACGAGCTGTATTACCGTCAGGCTACCCAGGAAATCAGCGACTTCGAGTATGATGCCCTGAAGCGGGAATTGGCAGATCTTGAGGCGGCCAACCCGGAGTTGCCATTGGAGGCTTCACCGACGGCTGCAGTGGGGGACGACCGTGTGGAAGGCTTCGCCTCCTATCGTCACCTGCTTCCGATGCAGAGCTTGGACAACACGTATTCAGAAGATGAATTCGTTGCGTTCGTGGGTCGCGTCGAGAAGGGATTGGAGGTCGAGAAACCGTCTTTCACGGTGGAGCCTAAGATCGATGGGGTCGCGGTGAGCGTGACCTACGAAAACGGCGAGCTGGTTCGAGCGGTGACGCGGGGCAACGGGATCGAAGGGGACGACGTGACGGCGAATGCGCGTTTTATCGAAAGCTTGCCGGCTCGGCTGCAAGGCACGGTAATCCCGGACCTGATCGAGATCCGTGGCGAGATTTTCATGCAGGTGGAGGAATTCGAGCGGCTCAATGCGGAGCGTAGCGAAGCGGGACTGGAGCTGTTCAAGAATCCGAGAAACCTAGCGGCGGGCACGGTCAAGATGTTGGACCGAGCGGAGGTGGCGAAGCGCAAGCTCGATATCGTGCTGTACGGTTTGGGCGAGTGTCGCCCTGTGGTCGTGTCTTCCCAATGTGAATACAGGAAGCAGCTCGAGGAATGGGGCTTGCCGATCGTGGAAAGGTTTTGGGAGGTTCAGGGCGCGGAGGCGGCTTGGGCCGCGGTGGAGGAGCTCGACTCGGTTCGTCACGGATTTGCGTATCCGACCGATGGGGCGGTGGTGAAGCTCGACAGTTTTCGCCAGCAGGACGCTCTCGGGGCGACTTCCAAGGCCCCGCGTTGGGCGATCGCGGTCAAGTTCGCGGCGGAGCAGGCGGAAACGATTTTGGACCGCATCACGATCCAAGTGGGGCGTACGGGGTCGCTGACTCCAGTGGCTGAGTTGCAGCCGGTTCAGTTGGCAGGTACTACGGTATCCAGAGCGACCCTACACAACCAGGAAGAGATGGCCCGCAAGGATGTGCGGGTTGGCGACACGGTGGTGGTGGAAAAGGCGGGAGAAATTATCCCGGCGGTGGTGCGCGTGGTCTTGGAAAAACGGCCGGAAGGAAGCGTGCCGTTTGAATTTCCGAGCCATTGTCCGGCTTGCGGGACGGAGGTGAGCAAGATCGAGGGCGAGGTGGCGGTGCGCTGCTTGAACATCGAATGTCCGGACCAGGTGCGGGGGCGTTTGGAGCATTACGCTTCGCGGCAATGCCTCGACATCGAAGGCTTGGGCGAAGCGGTAGTGGACCAATTGGTGGCGAAAGGTTACGTATCCAACATCGCTGACATCTACCGGCTCGATTACGAACAAGTGGTCGGCTTGGAGAAATTCGCCGAGAAATCCGCTCGTAATCTCCTTGCGGCGATCGAAGCCAGCAAAGGTGTGGAGCTTTGGCGTTTGTTGCATGGGTTGGGAATTCCGCAAGTGGGGGCCTCGGCGGCTAAGGATTTGGCCAAGGCCTTTGGCGGAGTGCCGCAGTTGAGGGAAGCCAGCTTGGAGCAATTGGTAGAGGTCGATGGGATTGGGGAAAAGACGGCGAGCGGAATCATCGCCTATTTCGCGGACGAGAACAACGCGGCCATCGTGGCGGAGTTGTTCGAGGCCGGCATGAATCCGGAGGCTCCGGAGATGTTGAGCGAAGAAGCGGCAACATTGGCGGGGAAGACGTTTGTGATCACCGGAACGTTGCCGACCTTGAAGCGCAACGAGGCCAAGGCCTTGGTCGAAAGCAAGGGGGGCAAGGTCGCGGGGAGCGTGAGCAAGAAGACGGATTTCCTGGTCGCTGGCGAGGCGGCCGGGTCGAAGTTGACCAAGGCGGAATCGCTGGGAGTGGAGATTATCGACGAGGCGAAGCTGCTGGAAATGTGCGGTTGAGGTTTGACTGAATATTCTCTTAGAGGGATATCAATAGGCATGGACTGCGTTTCGATTTACAAGAGTTTGGCTGAGGAATCTCGGTTGCGGATACTCAATCTGCTGCGAAAGGGGCCCTTGTGCGTGTGCCATGTGCAAGAGGCTTTGCAGATGCCGCAGTCCAAGGTGTCCAAGCAGCTCGCTTACTTGAAGAAGCATGGCCTGCTGGAATCGCGTCGGCACAACAATTGGACGATCTATGAGATTTGCGCGGCGGATGATTCGCTGGTTGCCGCAAATCTAAGGGAGCTGGAGGCGACTTTTTCCTTGGGCCAGTTTGCTGAGGATTCGAGGCGTCTAGAAACCTTGGATACGAGCGTGGCTTGCTTGCCGGACGAATCGGCCTGCAGTTCTGGAGACTGTTGCTAGGGCGTGTCTTCCTCGGTTCTTTTCTTTCCAAAGAGCATGATTTCGGCGCTTTCGACTCCGAGCACCTCTTGAGCTCTCATCAAAGCGTTGCGCGTGCTCAGAGTGACGTTCTCGGGGGTGTGGGCAAAGACGTTTTCCGGGCCTAGGGTATCGAGCACTTCCGTATTGGTCAGCACCTTCATAATCTCTGGCATGGCTCCGCTGACGATTACCTTCACGTTGCGTTTGGTGGCTTGTTTGGAAAAGTCGCCGATAGCGAGGGCCCCCGTTGCGTCAAGGTGGCGGGCGTTTTTGAGACGGAGGATGATGGCCTTGATTTCCGGAACGGAAACCAGTTGTCGTAATTGTTCCTCGAATACGTCAGTGGAGCCAAAGAAGAGGTCGCCTTCCACGTGCATGATTGAGATGGCGGCCGCTTTTTCGTCTTCCCTTTTTTCGGTTAGCTCGCCGCGTTCGTTGAATCCGTATTCCACGAGGTCCGGAATGGACGCCTTTTTGAGGAATAGGAGTACGGAGACGGCTACGCCGGCGTAGATGGCTGTGTCGAGCGGGAAGACGAGCCCGCTGAGGAAGGTGATGAGGAAGGTGGTGCAATCGGACCTGGTCGCTTTGACCAAGGCTTTGATGGTGTTTGGGCGGATGAGCGATATGCCTACGAGGATGACAAGCGCTGCGAGGGCGGCTTTGGGAATGTATCCGATGATGGGACCGAGCAGAAGGGCGCCGGCGACGAGGATGGCCCCGCTGGTCATGGAGGAGATGGGCGACTTGGCTCCGCTGGCGTAGTTGAGGGTGGAGCGGGTGAGCGAACCGGATACGGGCATGCCGGAACCGAAGGCGTTCACCGTATCCGCCACGCCCATACTTATCATTTGTTGGCGGATATCCACGGTGTCGCCTGATTGGGAGGCGAGGGCTTTGGCGATAGAGGCGCTTTCGAGGAGGGAGAGGAAGGCGATGGCGAAGGCGACGCCCAGGAGGTCGTGCATTTGGTCCCAATTGAATCGTGGGATACTGATGGGCCAGCTGCCGACGGGCACGGAATCCAAGGAGGGAAAGCTGATTCCGAAGCGTGGCAGGAACCAGGCGGCCGTGGCTGCCAAGGCCAAGGTGACGGCGACGTAGGGAACTGATTTGAGCCAGCGCTTGAGGGAGAGGGCGACGAGGATGGTACCGAGGGAAAGTCCGAGTGAAGCGGGGGAGAAGGAGTCGATGTGTTCGAAGGTGACGATGAGCGACTCGAGGAAGGTGGCAGCTCGTGGGGCGTCGATGCCAAGCGCGGGTTTGAGTTGGTTGACGATGATGAGCAGGGCTGCGGCGCTGACGTAGCCGGTGACTACGCTGCGGGAGACGTAGCGGATGACGATGTCGGCCCGGGCGATGGCTCCGATGAACATGATGGCTCCGATGAGGAGGAGCAGCAGTGGCATGGCGGCGATGCGGGTTGCTTCGGGCCAGTTGAGGGAGAGGAAGCCACTGAGTAGGAGGACGGCGCTGGCGTTGGTGGGGCCCAGCATGAGGTAGCGAGAGCTGCCGAGCAGCGGCCCTGTCAGCGAACCGATGGCGCTGGAATAGATGCCGAAATTGACTGGCAGCCCTGCTATCATGGCGTAGGCCATGCCTTGGGGAAAGTCTAGCAGGGCTACGTTGGCGCCTGCCTTGGTGTCGGCGAGGAGATCCTGCTTTCTGTATCCTTTGAGGAATTTGAGAAGAGGAAGAGTGAATTTGCGCGGTTTGCTCTGTTTCACAATTGCGAGACGGTCTGTTGCCAAGAACGGACTATCGAGCAGTCGTGTCAAAGGTATCCTTAGCAGGTCCGGGAGTAGACCTGCTAATTTTGGATTAAATTTTTGAGAGGCCTACTTTTCGAGCAGACCGGCTGCGTAGGCTTCGAAGACGAGCTTGATTTCGTCGCGGATGCGGCGGAAGGCGTCGACGAGTTCTTCGCCCTCTCGTTGTGCGTGCGGAGGGTCTTCGAAGCCCCAGTGGTAGCGATTTACCTGGCCGGGAAAGGTCGGGCACGCTTGGTCGGCGTTTCCGCAAACGGTGATCACGGTGTCGATCCCCGCGTCGAGGAATTGGTCGAGGTGCTTGGAAGTGTGTCCGGATACGTCGATGCCGATTTCCTGCATGACCTCTATGGCTTGTGGATGCACGTAGCCAGAGGGCTTGGCTCCGGCGGAGAACACTTGGTGAGCGTCGCCGAGCGCGTTTCTGAGGATGCCTTCGGCCATGTGGCTGCGGCAGGAGTTTCCGGTGCAGAGGATGAGGATCTTTTTCATTGGTGAAGTGGGAAGGTTGTTAGGCTGAAGGGGACCAGTGATTAACGGCGTAGCGCGCGGCGTGCTCGTTGGCGACTTCTTGGATAAAGCTTCTTTCGTAGGACGCTTTGGCGAGGAGCTTGGGGTCGTTTGTATCGGCGGGGTTGATACATTGGTTGAGGACCCAGGCGTATGGTTCGATCCCGGCGCGGCGGAGGTCGCTTTGGAGGTGGGCGGCTTCGTGCACGGGAGTGGCTT
>JBNKSG010000093.1:0-13263 GCA_050297195.1 Opitutaceae bacterium
GTGGGAAGATCCGCAGGGCGTGGAAATCAGCGCTATCGTATTCGGGGGTCGCAGGATGACTACCATGCCGCTTGTTTTCGAGGCCTTCAACTGGTCGGTTGGCGTTTACATTGGAGCGACCATGGGGTCGGAGATGACGGCAGCTGCTTTTGGCGATATCGGTTCGGTACGACGCGATCCGATGGCGATGTTACCTTTTATTGGATATCACATGGGCGACTATTTTCGGCATTGGATCAAGATGCAGCGTCGGATTCGAGAAACGCCGCACATCTTCCACGTGAATTGGTTTCGCAAGGACGCCGATGGCAATTACATCTGGCCTGGATTTGGCGAGAATATGCGGGTGCTCCGGTGGATCGTGGAAAGGGCCCAAGGCAAGGCCAAGGCGAAGGAAACGCCGATCGGCTACGTTCCGCATTACGCAGATATCGACTGGAACGGCCTCGATTTCCCGAAAGAAAAATGGGATTCGATCATGGAGGTGAATCGAGACGCCTGGAAACGTGAGGTCGTCATGCACGAAGAACTCTTCTTGAAATTGCATGACCACCTTCCCAAGGAATTGATTTTCGAGAAAGAGTTGCTCGCCTGCCGCTTGTTTTAAGGTGAAAGGGTAGCGGCCGTTACGAAAAAAGAACGGCCGCATGCTAGCGCGAATGCTCCTCTATCCTCTTTCATTCATCTGAATCTTCTATCTGAAATGTTGGAGGGGGAGGATCGAAGATTAGGATAGCGGGTAGCAGATTGGGGATTCGGATATCTCCGCAGCTTTTGCGGATGTGCGAAAAAAAATGTCCTGTATCCAATTAGTGGGGATACAGGACATTGTGTTGTTTTTGGGGCCAACTACAATTAAAGTGCTTCTGCTCCTTAGGCCTTCGCTGTGGTAGCTTCGTAAAACTCTTTGAAGACTTCCATGCGTTTGCGTTCGCGGTTCTCCGCTTCGATCTCTTCAGCGGTGTGTTGGCGCTCCTTGCCCGCCATGATCTTCCGCATTTTTGAAAGGGCGATGTTCTGGAGCTGGCGAACCCGTTCGCGGGTGATGTTGAAAAGCTGGCCGACCTCCTCGAGGGTGAGCGGGGTGTCTCCGTTGAGCCCGAAGCGAAGGCGGATTATTTCCGCTTCCCGTTCATCGAGCCCTGTTATCATTTCGTGCAAGTCTCCGCGGAGGGACTTTTCGTGCAAGTTTTCGTAGGGGGTAGGCGCGTTGTCGTCGCCCACGATCTCTCCGAACTCCGTGCTGTTCCCGTCATCTCCAACGGGGGCGTTCAGCGAAGTGGGGCGTACGCTGACGGACTTGAGGTGCGATACCTTGTTAACTGGCATTTCCAGCTCGTCCGCTAGTTCCTGGTCTGTCGGTTCGCGGCCAAATTCCTCCGTGAGGGCCATGGCCATTTTTCGCATGCGAGAGATCTTGTCCACGAGATGGACCGGAAGGCGGATGGTCTTGCTCTGGTTCGCGAGGGCTCTCTTGATGGACTGCTTTATCCACCAGGCTGCGTAGGTGCTCAGCTTTCCGCCTTTGTCGGGGTCGAATCGCTCGACTGCTTTGACGAGTCCGATGTTGCCTTCGCTGATAAGGTCGAGAACAGGAAGTCCGAAATCCTTGTAGTCGTGGGCGATCTTAACCACGAGGCGAAGGTTCGACTTGATCATCAAGTCGCGGGCCGCTTTTTCACCAGCCTGGATGCGGCGAGCTAGGGTTATCTCTTGAGCAGGAGTAAGGAGAGGGATCTTTCCGATCTCTTGCAGGTAAGTCTTGATGCTGTTGCGCTCAGGCAACTCCGTTTTCTCCTTTCTCGCAGCGGGGGCAGTGCGGAAGTTTACGGTGGTGACGTTGGTGGTTTCGTCCTCGTTAAATATCTTCAGGTTAGAGGCTTGTGAACCCAGTTGTGAGGTGGGGGATAGTTCGGCGATTGCTTGAATGGACATTTTCTTAGGGTCTCCCTTGAAGGCTTCGATATTAATGAAATCAAGCGGATTGCAGGTAGTCTTTCTTTCCTGATGAGGAGTGGATAGGCTGGTTCATGAGGGATTTGGGATCGTGTGCTAGGCGCTTGAGTCTGTGAATCTATTGAAGTACTCAGCGGTAGTGGTGTATATCCTAAAAGGAGGATGGGGCACTATACCCATGTTGTTTAATCACCTGTTTACAAAAAGACCGCTAAAGACTACCAGTATTTACATTCTTCCCCTCTTTTTTGAGGTCTTTGGGGCAAAAACGCGAGTAAACTCTTCCTGGAAATAGGAAAAATCGGAAGAAAAACTCAATTAAAGTAGGTGAAGACCCTCCAGTCGGCTTTAAGGGTAAGTTTTGATGATCTTATTCGGAGAAGCGACAGCAGTAGTTTCGAACTAGATGACATGAGGACTGGGGTTAGCTCCTGTTTCAGCTTCAGCTTGGTTTATGCGCCTTGCGAAATGCTTTGACTAAATAGGAGAGACCGAAGCCGTTGGAGCGGCGTTGCGTCCGTGCCCGTAAGGGGATTCGGCAGTGGCCTTGGCGAGTCGAATCAGACTTCCTGCCGCAAGCGACTTGTCGCCTGGCGCTGCCTCTCGCCAGAGCAAGCGGCAGAGGCTCGATGCGTTTCGTGAGGGGTATTCGGCCGGTGTGGAAAACCGTTTCAGGATGCCGAACGGGTACACTGATGCTCGCTTGTATCCGATGTGTGGTATGCCGAACCTTGGGCGCTCAATAGGCCCGAGAAGCAATCTGCCAGATGTGGGAATGGGGTTGTTGGATGACAACCGCCCTTATGTCGTCTAGCCTTCGAAGCTCTCGGCCAGTCCAACCGCCCTGAAAAGGGCCGAGGCCTTGAAGATCGTCTCCTGGTATTCGCTTTCTGGGACCGAGTCGGCCACGATGCCTGCTCCGGATTGGATCACGACTTTTCCGTCCTTCACCATTGCGGTGCGCAGGGTGATGCAGCTATCGAGGTTGCCGTTGTAGCTGAAGTAGCCAAGCGCGCCGGAGTAGAACTCTCTCTGGTCTGGCTCGTTCTCGGAAATGATTTGCATGGCCCGAATCTTCGGGGCTCCGCTGACGGTTCCAGCGGGAAAAGTCGCTCGCATCAGATCGAACGCATTCTTATCGGGCGCAATCTGTCCTTCGACTTGGGAAACGATATGCATGACGTGCGAGTAGCGCTCCACTATCATATAGTCGGGGACAACGACCGAACCGTATTCGCAGACGCGGCCGATATCGTTGCGGGCTAGGTCCACCAGCATGAGGTGCTCGGCTCTCTCTTTTTCGTCGGCCAGAAGCTCCTGTTCCAGGGCAAGGTCTTGCTCTTCGGTCTTTCCGCGATGGCGGGTGCCGGCGATCGGGCGAATCTCAACCTTCTTGTCGGTGAGACGAACGTGAACTTCGGGAGAGGCTCCGACGATCGCGAAATCGTCGGTCTCCAGCAGGAACATGTAGGGAGAGGGATTTACGGTGCGCAGGGCGCGATAGAGGTCGAGCGGCGTCTTTTGGAAGTCCTTCTCGAAGCGTTGGCTGAGCACGACTTGGATGATGTCTCCGGAGCGGATGTATTCCTTGGTACGCTCTACCATGTCTTCGAAGTCGGCCTTGAGGAAGTTTCCTTGCGGCACGTTCAGGCCTTGTGGCGGATTTAGGGTGGCGGGAGCGAGCGTGCACTGGGCCTCCAGGCGAGTCTTCAATTGGTCCAGTTCGTCGAGAGCGGCTTGGTAGGCTGCTGCGGCGTCAGACTTGCCTTCGAGACGGGCGTTGACGAGCAGCCTCATCGTTTGCTTCGCGCGGTCGAAGATTACCATCGAATCCGCCAGCATGTAGTAGGCTAAGGGCGAGTCGTGGCAGTTCTTCTTGGCGATCGGCACCACGGTTTCGATGCGCGAAATGTATTCGTACGAAACGTAGCCGACGGCGCCGCCGGTGAAGGGGGCAAGTTCCGGCATTTCGACCGGATGGTGCTTTGCTATTTCCTCCTCTATTAAAGAGAGGGGGTCCTGCGGAGTTTCGATTTCGCGTGCAGCCTGCCCGCTTTCCTCGATGATGGTTTTGTCCCAGAAGCATTTGAAGACCTTGCGTGGGCGACAAGCGATGAAGGTGTAGCGAGAGAGGCGTTCGCCGCCTTCGATGGATTCGAGGAGGAACGCAGGGCCGTCGGTCTTGAGTTTTGAGTAGGCGGTCAACGGAGTCTCCAAATCGGCCATCAAGTCGGCGTAGACGGGGATTACGTTCCCGTTTTGGGCGAGGGACTCGAAGGTCTTTAGGTCGATGTTTGGGTGTAGTTGATGTGCCATAACTCGGGAGGGCTGGGAAATAGGGCAAGAAGCTAGCTCGATTGGGGATGCTGTCTACGAAATTGTTATTTCGGAAGAGAGTGCTCCAAGATGAGTTTCCGTTTTGACAAGGGGAACGGCAGCACTTTTAAAGCTGCCCTAGTAATTGAGGCAGCGGTCTCTTTTGCCGGATGGGGCAATAGCTCAGCTGGATAGAGCATCGGATTTCTAATCCGAGGGTCGGGGGTTCGAGTCCCTCTTGCCCTACCATCCGATTGTCGTCGAGCAGCTCGGGGCGCTCGCATCGCCCTCATGTCACTTGGGGCTCGGCCTCTTGTCCGCGTATTGGGTGCAGCGCTTTACTGAAATGTGGGACTTAAGCAGGTCGGTGCGCGATCCATTTCGCCAAGGTGTGTCGCAGCTGAGTAAAGGAAACGGGCTTGGAGAGGTAGTCGTTCATTCCGGATTCGTAGCATCTCTCCTTGTCTTCGGGAGTGACGTGGGCGGTCATGGCGACGATGGGGACGAGGGAGTTTCCTTTGCCCAGCCTTCGAAGTTGTCGACTGGCTTCGAAGCCGTCCATCTTTGGCATGCTTATGTCCAACAGAATGAAATCGAACTGTTGTTCCTTGGCGATTTCTAGAGCTTCGAGACCGTTCTTCGCTGGGGTGACTTGGTGTCCGAGGCTCGAGAGCAGGGAGTCCATGAGTTCGCGGTTGACAGGTTCATCCTCGACGAGGAGGACGCGTACTCCCACGTCCAGACTGAAGGAACTGCTATGGCTGTCGTCTGCCGTTTGCTTGGGAGAGTAGCTGCACAACTTGATTGGGATGTTGGCTTTGAAGCGACTGCCTTCGCCTACTTTGCTTTCGCAGGTTATTTCCGAGCCCATCGCGTTCACGATGCGTTGGCAGATCGCTAGACCCAGTCCCATGCCCCCGTATTCGCGTGTCCATGAGCCGTCAATCTGGGAGAAAGGCTTGAAGAGCTTGTCCTTGTCCGCCTCGTCGATCCCGATCCCTGTATCCACCACTTCGATCGTAAGTTCGCCTTTGCGGGCTCCGCTGCGTTTGAGCTCGGTCTTTAAGGTGACCGAGCCTTCGTTTGTGAACTTGATGGCGTTGTTTGTGAGATTGAGGATGACCTGTCGCAGCCGCCCTTCGTCGACGGATACGTTGAAGCTTTGCTCGTCGCTCAAGCAATCTTCCGATGTTTCCACTTCGAGCGCGATGCCTTTTTCGTTCGCTTGCGGGCGGAGCATGTTTGCCACGCCCTCGCAGAGGGTAGCGACATTGACGCTCTCCTCCTTGAGCAAGAGAGTGCCGCTTTCGATGCGACTGAAGTCGAGAATGTCTTCGATGAGCCTGAGGAGCTGCGCTGCCGATTGGCGAATGAGCGAGAGTTCGCGGGAGTGCGGTCCGTTTGGGCGGTCTCGCTGGATCTTCTCGACGTATCCAATGATCGGATTCAGCGGGGTTCGAAGCTCGTGGCTGGTTGTCGCTAGGAATTCGCTTTTGGCGACGGAGGCAGCCTTTGCTGCTTGGATGGCTTCTTGCAGGGCGAAGTTTTGGATGCGAAGGTCTTTGGTGCGTTGCTCGACGATGTGTTCGAGGTTGGCGTTGACCTCGCGTAGGGAGCTATCCCGGGCGCTGATGGTTTGAAGCATCGCGTTGAAGCTGTCCACCAGCGAGCCGACTTCGTCGCTGTATCGTTTGATGGCCCGCTTGGAAAAGTCTCCTGAGTCTTGTACTTGGGTTGCTACCTTTTCGAGCTCGCGGATTGGGGTTGCAATCAGGCCTTGCATTCTGAACGCGAGAATAACGGTGATCACCATTCCTCCGACGAGCAGCAGGGCGCTGGTCGTAACGCTTTGGTAGACAGAGGCCATGAAGGGGGCTGTATCGGCCTCTATGACGAGTTGACCAATCCATTCTCCATTGAGCTCCACGCGGTGCGCGATTAAAATGGAATCGTCCCTCCAGATTGGTTCGGCTGATTCGATATACTCGAGTTCCGGGCGTGTTTGCACTCGAGAATAGGTGGCGAGGGGGATTCGGTTTTGGTCGAACAGCTTGGCTTGCAGCACTCCCGATTCGTAGGCCAGCGAATTCAAGTGTTCTGTTGCGGTACGCGCGTCTTTGAACCGGACCGCGGCTTGATTGTTTTGGGAGATTATTTCCGAGAGCGTTTTGAGGGAGGTGAGGCGAGACTCCTTGAATTCCTTCCAATCGATATAGGCCGCGATCGAGCAAAGGGATGCGAGCGTGACGAAGGAGGAAAGGGCGCAAATAGCGACGATCTTGGAGGAGATGTGCCACTTGAAAATCAATCGCTTGGTCTTCTCGATCACGTTCATCGCCCGCTGGGTTCCATTGCCAGCTCCATTAGCTTGGAACTGATTTCGATGCCGCACTGCTGGGTGTTTTCGATGGCTATGTAGAAGCGCAGTCGATTTCGCCTGACAACGAATTCGACGCATCCGCCCGCCTCCGCGAATCCATCTTGGGATCCGATGCTTAGGGTGCTGCTGCTTTTGCACTTGGAGAAAATCGTTTTCCAGTGCGTTCGATTCGAGCTACCGACGTAGACGATGTCGATGCCGTCTAAGGAGTCGTCCGGATTTAGTATGCTAACTTGGATACGGGGAGCGCTGGCTCGCTCTTGTGCCCGCCGGTTCAGGTAGTTCGCGACTTCAGGGGCTCCGATGATTCCGATCGTGATCACCTCCGCATTTGCTTCGCCTTCCCAGCGTACGAAATCAGCGAAGCCTTCGATCCAGTTTGCGGTAGCGGAATCGATCTGGAGGGTTTGCGCCTGCAAACTCGTCTCGCCCGCAAAGAGAGCGAGCAGGAGGGCTGCGAAGGCCGCAAGACGTTTGAAGTTTCGGTGTCGCATACTGTCAGTCGTTGCCTAGAATGCGGCGCTGATTTCCAGATACGCTTCCCGTTTAACCTCAGTCCAATGTCCAAAGAAGTCCTTCAAGCGGGCTTCCTGGGTCGTGGAGTCTAGTAGGTTACGGCCGACAAGCGAGAGTCTGAGGGACTCTGTTTTTTGCCAAGATAGACGTGCGTCTAATTGAAAGATTTCCGGTTGCAGCCCTTTCGCGAAGTCGTAGCTGCTGGAGTAGCGAAATCCTGTATCCAGATTCCAATCGTCCGCGATTTGGGAGGACAGGTTTAGCGTCGCCAGGTGGTCGGGCGTGCTATTGTCGAATTCGCCGATCGAGAACTTTATGAAGTCTTCCTCGAAGGTATTCTGCGGAGTGACGATCGATTCGAAGCTGTCCTTCTTGTAGGAGTAGTTGAGGCGGGCCCGCTGCTTGGAGTTCAGCTGCCAGTCGAGCGAAGCTTCGAATCCGTAAGCCTCTCCCTTGAGCAGGTTGTCGTAGGCTCCGTTAATCTTGACGTAGGGAGTTGGCGTGTTGAGCACGAGCCCGTTGCTTACTCCGACGCGACCGATCAGCTTGTCGTATTCGTAGAGGAAAGCGTTGAACATGAAGCTGCCCTTGTCCTCCTGAAAGACCTTTCGGTAGCCGGCCTCGAAGGAGTCCATCACCTCGGCGTCGAGCAACTTGGTCGAGACCGCATCGGCCAAACTGTGGTCGAGAGTAAGCAGGCCACCGGGGGTGGGGATGTTGATCGGATTGTCCAGCGCTTTTCCGCTTCGCAGGCTTTCGATTACGCTGAGGGAAACGGGCGGGGTTCGGTTGGCCTGCGAATAGGAGGCCCAGATGCGGCTGGAGTCGTCGATTTCGTAGATGAGGCTGGCGTTGGGCGAGACGGTCGTGTTCTCGGCCCGGTTGTCGTAGCGGAAATCGATTCCCCAGGATAAACTGAGTTTCTCTGGCAGAAGTTCCCACTCGTCCTGGATTCCTGAATACGTGACGAAGCTGTCCAGTTTATGGCTGGTGAAATCGGATGCGAGGGTCGAGGAGGTGCGCTCTTCGTCGTAGGCGGTGCCTAAGTTGAAGCTGACCGTGTGGGATTCACTCCATCTTTGCTTGCTGCGCGCCTCGACGCCGGTGGTCCAAATCCCAAACGCCGCGTAGGCTGCATCGAGGTCGGAGTAGCCTATCCAACTGCGAACGGAGTAGGAGCTGTCATTGGATACGTTGCGGGTCCACTTGAATTGGGTATTGGCTCCTGCCAAGCGCTCCGTATCGACCATGAAGTCGAGCGAACCCGTGTCGAAGTTCGCTAGGTTGTAGGCGTAGCCGAGGTCGGAATAGAAGGCTTCTCCGGAAACGCTGACCAAATCGTGGGAGGTTGGGCGGTGGTCGATACGAAACCCGGCGCGAGCGGTGTCCCAATCGTTTTCGTAGGGGTAGCGCGTGAGGCTGGAGTCCCGCTGGTTCGCCTTGGCGTAGACGCGGGCCGATGTCTTGTCGTTCACGGCCCAACCGATGCGAGCTGCCATCCCGCGATTTTCGGTGCCGAGGTCCACTTTCAGCAAACTGCCCTCCGTCTCGAAGGCGGTTTTCATGCGTACGTTGACCATCCCGTTGACGGCGTTGTTGTCCCAGGTGCCTCCGCCGGGTCCGTAGGCGACCTCGATCGATGCGACGTCCTCCATGAGCAAGTCGTGCTGGCTGCCGAACAATCCGGCGAAAATCGAGGCGTACACATTTTGCTCGTCGACCGTGAAGAGCGCTCGGTTGAAGAAGCGGGAATTCACCCCTCGGATGCCCATTCCCCAGATGCCGTTGCTCGGTCTGACGATGTGCACGCCTGGCGCGTAGCGCAGCATTTCAGGAATGGAATCGACGGGCAGGGTTGCGATATCCTGTTCGTCGAAGATAAACGAGCCCGTTGGCGCGTCGAAGATTTGGGACTCGAGCCGTGACGAAATGATGACCGGCGCGTTCGCGAGCTCCTCGAGCGAAACCGGCCCTGGGTCGGAGGAATCAGGCTGAACTTGCGCTCCAAGCTCGATCGTCCCTAGCAGGATAAGCCCGAGGAAGCCTTGCTTAAGGCGTCGTTTGTGGGATCTATGAGTACTGAAGTGGAAAACCATGGGTAACTGCAGCGAATGCTTACACAGTCGACCTTGGAAGCAATGCCTTTTTAAACTGCGAGAGCCTCATTCTAGCGCCGGTGAAACGGAGGTTTTTGCTAGTGTTGCCCCTTAGGTATCTGGAAGGGGGAACAGACCTATAGCTAGACTAAATCGAACGGCCAATCTGGCAGGATCCGATTGTGCAATTCAAAGTCCGACGCGATGCTCGGGTCGAGCACCTCACTGCAATCTGCTCACTCAGTCCCCATCGATTTACTATCATGTCAGACAAGCCGCTCATATCGCACACCTTCACCGCAGACCCATCTGCCCATGTATTCGAGGGCAAGATCTTCATCTATCCCTCGCACGACCGCGAGACGGACCAGCCGACCAACGACAATGGCGACCAGTACGACATGATCGACTACCACGTCTTCTCGATGGATTCCATCGATGGCGAGGTGACGGACCACGGCGTCGCTCTCGACATGAAGGACGTGCCTTGGGTGGACAAGCAAATGTGGGCCCCGGACGCGGCCTGCAAGAACGGCAAGTACTACCTCTATTTCCCAGCCAGAGCAGCCGACGGGATCTTCCGGATCGGAGTGGCGGTTGGCGATCGACCCGAAGGGCCTTTCGTAGCGGAGCCCGAGCCGATCAAGGGAAGCTTCAGCATCGACCCGGCGACTTTCGTGGACGACGACGGAGAGGCGTATCTCTATTTTGGTGGCATTTGGGGCGGGCAGCTCCAAAACTGGCAGGGTGATACCTTCGACCCGGAGGGCCAGGAGCCCGAGGGCGATACGCCCGCCTTGTTGCCGGTGGTCGGCAAGCTAAGCGAGGACATGAAGGAGTTTGCGGAAAAGCCGCGGCGGATCGAAATCGTCGACGAGAATGGCGAGCTGTTGAAGGCTAGCGACCACGACCGACGCTTTTTCGAGGCGGCTTGGATGCATAAGTACAAGGGGCACTACTATTTCTCCTATTCGACCGGAGACACGCACTACCTTTGCTACGCGATCGGAGACAACCCCTATGGACCCTTCACTTATGGCGGACGCATCCTAGAGCCGGTTCTCGGCTGGACCACGCACCACTCGATTGTGGAATTCGAGGGCCGCTGGTACCTTTTCCACCACGACTGCGAAATTTCAGAAGGGGTAAACCACCTGCGAAATGTAAAAGTCAAAGAGATCTTCTACGATGAGGACGGCAAGATCCTGCCGGTTCGACCTGGATTAAGCTCTGCGGGACTGTAACGGATTTGAGAATCGCGCCTCCGATATTTTCGGGGGGGGCGCGATTTTTTTTGCGAATTTTGCTAAAGAAGTTCGACGCGGGGTCGAATAGGTAAGGGATCCTAATGGAGTTTTGAGTCTGCTTTCCTAAGCGGCTTGGCTCCGACAAGCGTCCAAGCCCCACGATGGCACGCATGTAACGGGAGATTAGATAAGTGTGCTCAGTTTTTGGATACGATGTCGCTTTTCCAATCCATAACCCAGATTACACATGCAAGTTAAACTCCTATCCTCCATCGTCTCCATCGCGCTTTTTATCGGGGCTTCGCTCGCCCAGGCCGATACGCAAAAGGAAACGCCTGAGCAGGGACTCAAGGCCATCGTCGAGCTTTACAAGAAGAACGACTGGGAAAACTTGGTTAAGGAACGCTGTTTGGACGCCCACTACGCCAAGTCGGAAGCCGCTGTACAGGAGCTTGTCGCGAGCTTGAACTCGCAGTTTTCCGACGCCGAAACTCTCGAAGCCCTCGTCGCTTCCTACGAGGCAGCCCTTGCCTCCGAACCGCAAATCGAATCGGAGGGGACTGTCGCCATATTCTCCAGCGAAATCGGTTCGGTAAGACTTTCTAAGATGGATAACGGAGCTTGGGGCCTACGGTTCTAGGGTTTCCGTTTTTTGTTTTATGGGATAATCGTTTGTTTAGTTTGTTTGATCTGAATAGCCTCCGGGGGTGGTAGCCCGGAGGCATTTTTGCGCCTAGTCGGCTCGGTGGAGCGCCTAGGGCGAAGGCGAAGAAGGGGTAGGGGAATCGCAACCCGTCGTTGACTTTGCAGGCTAGTTTCTTTGCCTCGGCCAGCCTCCCTGAATGAAAGTCGTCCTCGCTGAAAAACCCTCCGTCGCCAGAGATATCGCCAAGCACTTAAATGCGGGCCAGAGACATGACGGCTACTTGGCAGGAGGCGATTGGGCGGTTACCTGGGCCTTTGGCCATTTGGTCGAACTCAAGGAGCCGGAGGAGTACCGTCCCGAGTGGAAATCGTGGAAGAAGAGCTTGCTGCCGATCATTCCGGACCAGTTCGAGTTGCGAGCCCGAGGCGACGACGGGGCCAAGAAGCAGCTCGCCACGGTGAAGAAGCTTTTTTTAGAGGCCGAGGAAATCATCTGCGCGACGGACGCTGGTCGCGAAGGAGAGCTCATTTTTCGCTATATCTTGGAGTGGGCCGGGTGCGCGGACAAACCCGTCAAGCGGCTTTGGATTAGCTCCTTGACGAGTTCGGCTATCAGCAAGGGCTTCGCCGCCCTCAAGGACGGCAAGGAATTCGATACGCTGCACGACGCGGCTCGTTGCCGCAGCGAGGCGGACTGGATCGTGGGGATGAACGCCACTCGGTACTTCACCGTTGAATACGGCAAGCGGAACTTGCTGCTGAGCCTCGGCCGCGTGCAGACGCCCATCTTGGCGATGATCGTGGGCCGCGACACCGAGATTGAGAATTTCAAGTCCGAGGACTTTTGGGAGGTCCATACGCTTTGCCGCGAAACCAAGTTCCGGCATGTTGGGGGAAAGATAACCGAGGAGGAAAAGGCGAAGGCGTTGCTCGCGAAGGTGGAGGGGCAGCCGCTGGTGGTGAGCGATGTTCAGCAGAAGGACGAGCGCACGAATCCGCCTTTGCTGTTCGACTTGACGGAGCTCCAGCGGGAGATGAACCGCCGCTATGGGTTCACTGCGGATCAGACGCTGCGCATCGCCCAGAACCTGTACGAGCAAAAGCACATCACCTACCCGAGAACCGATAGCCGCTATCTTTCCACCGATTTGCAGCCGACAATTGGCCCGTTATTGAAGCGCCTCTCGACGAGCAAGGGCAAGGAAATCGAGCCGCTCGATCTCGAAAATCTGCCGTTTAGCAAGCGGATTGTGGACGATGCCAAAGTCTCCGATCACCATGCTATCATCCCTACGGACGACCTTCCGCGCAACCTGAACGAGGACGAAGCGCGTGTTTACGATGCGATCCTCGTTCGCTTGATCGCCGTCTTCTATCCGCCTTGTATCAAGGCAGTCACTACGGTGGAAGCGAAGGCGGCGGAGGAAGCGTTTCGGGCGAAGGGCACGGTTTTGCTGGATGCCGGTTGGCAAGTCTTGTACCCGCAGGTGGAAAAGAAGTCCTCAAAAGCCAAGAAGAAGTCGGAAGAAGATTCTGCGGTGATGCCGAACTTCCAAGTGGGCGAGAGCAATCCCCACAAGCCCAGTATCGAGAAGTTCAAGACAAACCCGCCGAAGCGGTTTACGGAGGCGACCTTGCTTTCCCTCATGGAAACTGCGGGTAAGATCGTCACTGACGAGGAACTCAAGGAGGCTCTCAAGGACAAGGGCGTTGGCACGCCTGCTACCCGCGCCTCGATCATCGAGGTTTTGATCCATCGCAAGTACGTCGAGCGCAAGAAGAAGAACTTGATCAGCACGGATAGCGGACGGCACTTGATCTCGCTCATCCAGGACGAGCGGCTGAAGTCGCCGGAGTTGACGGGCGACTGGGAGTTTCGCTTGAAGAAGGTGGAGCGAGGCGAGCAGGATGCGGCCTCGTTCATGTCGGACGTAATCGAATACACTAAGGAGATCTTGGCGAACGACGCGGGCAAGACGGTCGACCTGAAAAATCTCGGTCCGTGCCCAAAATGTCGAGCTCCGGTCATGCGCGGAAAAACTGGATACGGTTGCTCCAGCTGGCGGGATGGTTGCAAGTTTGTCATCAAGGACGGGGAGTTCGGGAT
>JBNKSG010000094.1:0-13235 GCA_050297195.1 Opitutaceae bacterium
GCTCTACAAGGGCAATGTCACCACCGTCGGTCGCAAGTCCCCGTACTCGCTTTACGACGAAGACGTGGCTTCCATGGAAGGCGTTCAGTCCTCCTACAACCCCGACGACGCTACCGGTTTCATCCGCCTGCAAGGCCTCCGTCTCCGCGCCCGCGCCGCGACTCAGTTCGAGTTCATCGAGCAGTAGGACGCAGCGACCTGCATTTAAAATTCACAAAGGCGCCTCCCGTTTGGGAGGCGTCTTTTTCGTCAGCTTCCGTCTCGGCGCGACCCCTTCCGGAGAGGTGCCTTTGCTATGATTCTTGATTGGCTAATATCAAAGCTGAGCGATTCCTGACCTATGGTGGGGCGGACGATCTACGAAAGTGAACATATAGGGACAGGCTATTTATTTGCAGGTGGCTGTTGAAGTTGTCTGATTTTGGATTAGGGTGGGGGATGAGGACGAGGCGATTGAAGACGGAAGGCGTGGGTGCAGTCTACCATTGCGTTTCTCGGATTGTGGGCGGCGATTTCCTCTTGGAGGGGGATCGCGAGAAGGAAGTTCTCAGGAACCAAATCTGGAAGGTGGCGGACTTTTGTGGAGTCGAAGTGCTGACTTACTGTATCATGTCCAACCACTTGCATGTTTTGGTCCGAACCCCGGACGAGTCTAGCCTCCGACGAGTTCCCAACTCTGAACTGATACGCCGAGCAAAGCGGATCTACTCGGCGGAAAAGGCGGGAACCTTCGAGCAGGGACTCGCGGATCCTGAAGCTGATGTTCGTGAACGGGTTCGTTCGCAGCTGCTTTCCCGTATGGGAGACGTGTCGCAGTACATGAAGGAACTGAAGCAGCGATTTTCCATTTGGTACAACAGGTCGCACGAACGGATCGGTACTCTCTGGGCGGAACGTTTCAAGAGCGTGTTGATAGAAGATGAACCGATGGCCCTCTCAACGGTGGCAGCTTACATCGAACTCAATCCGGTACGAGCTGGGATTGTCGACGACCCTGCCTCGTATCGGTTTTGTGGATATTCGGAAGCGATGGGCGGTTTTAGACCGGCGCGAAATGGTATCGTTTCCCTCCTTGGAAGTAGGCAGCCTTGGACTCAAGTTGCGAAGCTCTACCGGGTTGTTATCTTTGGCAAAGGTGAGTCGCACGATGCGTTCTATCCCCACAAGGCGGTGAATGTGGAGAAAGCAGCTAGAGTGATGAACCAGGGAGGAAATATTTCACGGGAGGAGGCCCTTCGCTGTCGTGTGAGATACTTCACGGATGGGATGATTCTCGGTTCCAACGAATTCGTGGCACGCTATTTCGAATCCCACAGGCACCTATTCAGTGCCAGGCGGCGTGATGGCCCGCGTCGGATGAAGGGCTCGGATTGGGGAGAGCTTCGTTGCTTGCGAGATTTGAGGAAAGAGGTTTTCGGTTAGTTGCAACCAGACAAACGACTCTTGTCCAAATGGATTGTGATACGCTTCCTTCCTCGAATGTTCCGGTGGGGCCCCCTGTTGTATCCATTATCTCAATCGCCGGCGAGACGCCTCGGATAGAGTGGAGCGGAATTTTCGGTTGCATATCCAAGTCGCTGCCAGCGGGTAACTGAGAGTTGGGTACAATCTGGGCTTTATCCATTGAACCTAATGCGTGGTAAAACCGCCGTAGGAACTCCATATCACCCAAGCGCGTCAACGTGCCGGCAAGAGTAGCTTGATAACGTTCGAAACGAAAGCGAAACGCGTCGCTACGCGGAAAATAGAGCAAGCCGGTTCCTCAACTGCATTAGGCTCGGACTGGCATTATTACGCCTGAGATGGAATTTGTGGCGATTCGAGAGAACATGAAACTGCAGGCGCCAAGGAAGGTGTGGATACCTCGCCGTCTGCAGCCCGCAACTCCCTCGATATACAGCATACCGGCTGCTCTTTTGGCGCTTCGATTCCGGACGAAATCACTCCGGAGTTCGTCCGCTCGCGGGCCAGCGATCGTTCCTTGCAATATCAATCATCCCTAGCTGGAGCCGATGACTATTGGACGCAGCTTTCTGGTGAAGATCAATATCGGTAGACCTGCAGTGGTCTCCTCGATCGAAGAGGAAGTTGAGAAGATGGCGTGGTCGATCAAATGGGGCGGATACACCCTCATGGATTTGTCGACTGGAAAAAGCATCCATCAAACCCGGGAGTGGATTCTGAGAAACTGCCCTGTACCTGTGGGGTCAGCGACAACAATCGAATTCCGCGCAAGATTCTTAACGAGATAGAAATTGCCCGAGAGTTGGAGGCGGTAAAGAAACTCGGCATGGACCACATTCTGTTCGTGACGGGTGAAGCGAATCGGACGGTAGGCGTTCCGTATCTGCAAAAGGCCTTGGCATTAGCCCGTTCTCAATTTTCGAGTATCTCGATAGAGGTTCAGCCTCTGGACCAAGACGGGTATGAGACCTTGATAGAGTCGGGATTGAGCGCAGTGCTCGTGTATCAGGAAACCTACAACAGGGAGTCTTACGCCAAGTACCACCTTTCGGGAATGAAGCGTGACTATGACTACCGATTGGAGACCCCGGATCGGTTGGGGCGAGCGGGAGTGAAAAAGATTGGAATAGGAGCTCGATTGGGACTCGATGACTGGCGGACTGATTGCTACATGGTTGCCGAACATTTGAGATACTTGGAGTAAGTGTATTGGAAAACCAGGTACAGTATATCCTTTCCGCGCATTCGACCTCACGAGGGTGATTCCTCCTGCGTTTCTGAGATGACGGACCGGGACCTGGTTCAGGTCATATGTGCTTATCGAATGCTAAGCTCCGAAGTGGAGCTGTCGTTGTCGACTCGCGAGAGGCCGGTATTTCGCGATCATGCGCACAGGCTGGGAACCACCTCGCTCAGCGCCGTTTCCAAGACCAATCCCGGTGGCTACTCTGTGGATCCGCAAACGCTCGAACAGTTTGAAATCTCCGATGAACGAAGCCCTTCTGATATCGTTGGAATGCTACGAGATAGCGGATACGAAGTGGTTTGGAAAGACTGGGAGCCAACCTACGACGGCTTCGTCCCGTCGCGAGGATCGTGAAACCGATGGTTCCGTATGTCTTGACGATCTCGGGATCCGACAGTTCCTGGTTGCGCCGGGCTTCAGGCCGATAATCGCCCGATAGGGGCCGCGGAGGTCATGGCCCTGAACGTTATTACCGCGAACACCTTGCAAACGAGTGGTGGCGTTCAGTCGGTGCAATTGACTGATCCTGCTCTAATCGAATCGCAAACCCTTGCATTGCTCGAGTCGTATCCTGTGGGCGCGATAAAGATCGGCATGCTGGGATCAGCTCCAGCCGTTCGTGCGGTGGCGAATGCGCTCAAGGGCAGTTCCGGAATATTCGTGGTGCTGGATCCGGTGCTACGCTCGACCTCTGGTCACGAGTTGCTGGACGAAGAAGGGATAGAATCCATAAACCGGATACTGTTGTCCATGGTGGATCTGGTTACTCCTAATCGACAGGAAGCGCTTTGTTTAGATGTACCTTCAAGCAGCGCGAGCCTTGAAAAGGGTGGGCATTTTGAAACCCAAGACTGTTGCGACAAGCTTTACGTGCGGGGAGAGTTGGTTGAAATCTTTTGCTCGCCTCGTGTGCATACCCGAAACGATAGGGGGACCGGTTGCGCGCTCAGCGCTGGAATTGCGGCCTATGCGGCGCGGGGCGAGGACATGCGCTCAGCGATCCGACTTGCCAAGGAATCCTTGCAAAAGTCGCTTGTAGCCGGAGCTCGCTTGGAGTTTGCAGGCAATGGTCCTGCGTCCTTTTGATTGCTAGACCGGAAGCTGCATCGAGCTCGGGGAGGGGCTGTTTTACTGCTGGCTGAGAGCGATTGCTTAGATGAGAAATTGATCTCGGATGTCCAAGCCGCAGGTTTCGGCCGAGGTCATTTGGGTGATCCTTTGGACTTCCTCTAGCGGATAGCATCTGTCATTTCTTCGAGGTGACCTTTTCGAAAACTCTTATTAAGGCGAACCTTTGGGTGTTCGCTGTGGTAGCGGCGCTGGTGGCCGTATTGTTTCAATTTGTGGATCCGGCGCCGCCGAAGCAGATCACGATTGCGAGCGGGAGCGAGACGGGGCGCTACTTCGAGTTGGCGAATCGGCTGAAGTACGAGCTGCGCAAGGAGGGAGTGACTTTGAACATCCTCAAGACGGCTGGTTCGGAGGAGAACCTGGAGCTGCTGACTTCGGAGGATAGCCCGGTATCCATCGCTTTCGTACAAAGCGGAATGGAGGAAATCTTTGATGCGGGGGAAACGCCGCTGCATGGCTTGACGAGCTTGTACTACGAACCGATCTGGCTGATCTACCGGAAGTCTCTGGAAGTCGAGTTCGTTTCCGACCTGAAGAACCGGAAGGTGGCAGTGGGCGAGCAGGGCAGCGGTACCAAGGCGGTGGCCCAGTTTTTGTTGAACGAGAACGGCCTGCTTTTTGGGGAAGGTAAGACGGAGTTGGTGGAAGTGGGGGGCGAGGACGCCGCGGCGCTCCTAGAGTCGGGCGAAATCGACGCGGGATTCTTCATGGTGTCGGCAGAGAGCGACATGATCCGGCGCCTGATTGGGATCGAGGGCTTCGACTTTTTGGACATGCGGCGGCACGAAGCTTACCGCGCTCGCTACCGTTCGCTATCGAGTGTGCCGATCACGGAGGGGCTTCTTGACCTGAAGCAGAATCTGCCGCCGGAGGACCGGGTGGTGCTTGCGGCGGTGGCGACTTTGGTGGTGAACGATAAGTTTCACCCGTCTCTGACGCCGATCGTTTTGGAAGCGATGCGTCGGGTCGTTGCGAAGGGGGGCGTCCTTGAGAAGCGGGAGGAGTTCCCGTCGCGCGAGAACGTGGGCTATCCTTTGACCAAGGAGGCGGATCACTATTTTGAATACGGTCCTCCGTTTCTGCTCCGCTTCATGCCGTTTTGGGCAGCTTCGCTGGTGGACCGTTTGGTGATTTTGATTATCCCACTGCTCGTGATCTTGATTCCTCTGGCGAAGTTGGCGGGTCCTATATACCGCTGGCGGATACGCTCGCGCATCTACAAGTGGTACAAATTCCTGCGAGAAACGGATCAGAAGATCATCGGCGGAACCATTCAGGAGAATTTGGATACGGAGAGGGAACGCCTTGAGAAGCTCGAGGACGAACTCGCTTCGGTGGAAGTGCCGCTTTCGTATTCAGACGAACTCTACCATTTGCGTTCGCACGTGGAGTACGTTTCTCGTCGCCTGAAGGCGATCGAGGCGGCGCGACCCGAGACGAAGGAGTAGGAGGATGCGAATCGCGTGACAACAGTCTTCGCTCGGCAAGCGAGCTACGCCCTGTCATGAGCACGCTCCCACAGTGCGACTTTAGAAATAGCTGACGCTGTGGATCGGAGGAAGGTTGCCGGAGGCGCGGGTCCAGATGTCTCCGTGGTTTTTGGTGGTCCAGAGATTGCCGGTGGTGCTGCCCATGGCGAGCTGATGCCCGCTGTCGTCGATGGCGAGGGCGTGGCGGTAAACGAGGTCGTAGGCGTGGTTTTGCGGAAGTCCTTCCTTGAGCGTTTCGAAGCTTTGACCGCCGTCGCGGGTGCGGGTGACGACTAGTTTCCCGTCCACGGGGATGCGTTGTTCGTCCTTGATGGCGGGCACGAACCAGGCTGTATCCGGATTCTTGGGATGTACTGCGGCGGCGAAGCCGAAGGTGCTGGGTCCGGCTTCTTTGATCTCGGAGAAGGTTTGGGCACCGTCGGTGGATTTGAAGATGCCGTTGTGGTGCTGCACCCAGAGGTGCTCGGGCTGGCTGGGACATTGCACCATGAAGTGAGGGTCCTGGGAGACGCGGTCGTAGGCTTGGTCGGGCGGCAGGTAATCGTTGCGCAGGCCTTGGCCGATGAGGGCCCAGCTCGCTCCGTCGTCGGTCGTTTCCCAGATGCCGCCGCATGAGATTGCGATGGTGACGTGCTGCGAGTTGCGCGGATCGACGCAGATGGAATGGATGCCGGGGTAGTCGTAGCCGCCGCCCATCCATTTCGCGCGTTCGGGCACGTCCCAGAGGGAGCGGACGAGGTGCCACGATTCGCCATGGTCGTCGGACTTGAAGAGGCCGCCGGGCAGGGTGCCGCACCAGAGGCGGCCCGGTTGGTCGGCTCCGCCGGGAGCTAGGGCCCAGATGAGTTCGAGCTTCCAGGGGATCTCGATGCCGCGCATGGGGCAGCGGTCTGGCTCGCGGCCATCAGGAAACTCTGGATACGCGGGAGTTGGGATCTCGTGCCAATCGGGTTTAACGTTCGTTTTGCGGTGGAGCTTGACGCCAAAGTGTCCGTGGTTGAGGGCGGCGTAGGTATGGCCGCTGCGGGGGTCGACCATTGCGAGAGTCACGGAATCGCCGAGGAAGTCGGTGGATTGGATGGTCCACTCATTGGGGGCGGATTGGCCGAAGGTGAAGAGTCCCTTGCGGGTGCTCACGAGTAGGTTTTGCATGGTTGGATTATCCTCCTGATAGGGCTTGCATGATGAAAATCTCGTCGCCCTCTTCCAAGGGTAGGGCGAAGCGCTTGCGTTCGCGGATGGCCTGGCCGTTTACGAGGATAGCCATGTGGCGGTGGAGTGTGCCTTGCTCGTCGAGCACGTAACCTTTGAGCCGTGGGTGCTGGGTGAAGACGATGTCGAGCGCTTCACCGACGGTTGCGGCGTCCACGACTTGCTCGGGGCAGTCGACGTGGCGGCGTAGGTTGGAGGTAAAGGACACCGTGGGCACGAGGGGTTATGTAGGGCGTTTGCGGGCCTTTTTGCAATGTTGAAGCTTGGAGCAGCTTTTTGCTGCTTCGGGGTTGTGAGGGCTGCTCTTCGATGTGAGGGGATGGAAAGGTAGAGGATGGAGAGTGGGCGGAGTCTTTAGTTAGTTCTAGGTATTAAGCTGGGTAGTGTGTTGGTATAATCTCTTGACTGTTCACATTTGTAGAATAATTATACGTAACCTCGGATTCGTATTCCGGGTATCCCACTCTTGAAAGGCGAGCGCGAGGAGCGCGTTCCCTTGTTACCCAAAGCCAAACCCTACCGTGAACGAAAACAAAGCGACAGTTCCCCTCAGCGGGCGTGTCGGCGAGGACGATTTCCAATTTTTGATGGAGTTTCCAGTCGATGGAAAAGTGACTGCCAGCGAGAAGCTGCGCTACGTGATGTCGTTTTTTCGCTCCTATCACGAAAGCCTGGACGACTACTCCGATTGCCTTGCCGAATTGAACCGGCTGCTCGAGCCTTCGCGCAAAGAGATCAAGAAGGCGGAGTTGGAAGCTGGAGTTATTTCCGAGTTGCTCGACCGCTTGCTGCAGGTCCTCCCTGAGATGCTCGCTCTTTGCATCACGGCAAACATTCCGAAGAAGGCGGACAAGAAGCTACCCGCCTTGCTCGCTCTGGAGGAGCGGCAGCTCAAGCTCGTGATGGGGCTGATCGAGAGTGTCTTGCGCATGGGGCTTACGCAGAAGTCGCCCACTTACAATCCCACTGTCCTGAAGGATAAAATGAAGACGATCAGCGAACTCGTAGAGCTGAGCCGCCAGACTTAACTGAAATCTCAACCCGCTATATTATGAACGATAGTATCTCCAGCCGTATTGGCAGAATTATTACAGGTACCGCTTATTCGATTGTTTCGAAGATAGAAGGGCTCGCTCCGGAAACGGTACTAGAGCAAGCGATTTCGGAAGTGGACCAAGTGCTCGACGAAGTGAGGGCTGCGCTGGGTGGGATCACCGCCCAAAAGCATCACGTATCCAAAACGATGGCACGGCTCAACCACGAGCATGCCGAACTGGAGGAGCAAGTGGTGGTGGCCTACACGCAAGGGCGCAAGGATCTGGTGGAGTCGGCTCTGGCGCGTCAGACCGATATCGAGGATCAGCTTCCCGCTCTCGAAGGCCAGCTCGGCCGCTTGTCCAAGCAAGAGGCAGACCACAGCCAGGCCCTTACCGGTCTGATTGCGAAGCGCAACGAGATGGAAGACGAGCTGCAGGAGTTTATAAACAACCGCAAGCGGGATGTCGTCGTTTCCGATACGGACGCGGAATTTGCGAGTCCTGATTCGGCGCTTTGGAAAGCGGAGAAGGCGGAGGGGGTGTTTTCGCGTACGATGCATCGCACCACCGGCTTGAATCGCAGCTCGCTCACTTCCAACAGTCGGGAGAGCGCGAAGCTAGTGGAGCTGGCGAACTTGAGCCGAAACGCGAAGATCGAGGCAAAGTTCAAGGCTCTCGAGGAACGAATAGAAAGGGAGTCGGCCAATGATTGAAAACCTTCTCGCTCCTGAGAATGGGGTGTTCCTCGTCTCGCTTTGCCTGTTTCTTCTGATCTTTCTCGTTCAGGCGATCAGCGTGGTGATCGGCATGGAGCCGTTTGGCTTCATGGATAGCTTGCTGCCGGATATCGATATCGAGGTCGATACTGACCTGAATCTAGGTGACGTATCGCCAAGCTTTATAGACAGCGTCATGTCTATGCTGAAGCTCGGGCGGGTTCCCTTCGTCTTCACCTTCATCTTATTTCTGTTCTTGTTTTCGATCGTCGGCCTTTATGGGCAGATGGCGTTTTTCGAACAGAGCGGCTCGCGGCTGAACTGGTTTCTCGCGTCCGGTGGAGCCTTTGTAGTGACTCTGCCACTACTTAGGTTTGGAAACGGGATCTTGGAAAAGATACTTCCTAAGGACGAAACGGCGGCCATATCGGCGGATACGTTTGTGGGGCGCATTGCGACGATCTTGATTGGCACTGCGACGCACGAGCGAGCGGCCGAAGCAAAGGTGATCGGGCCGGACGGGAAAACCCACTACATCAACGTGGTCGCGGACAACGAAGGGAAGTCCTTCAAGCAGGGGGACCAGCTGCTCATCGTCGGTCGTCGGACCGAAGGAATCTTTACTGTTATCGAAAATAAAAACCCACTCTTAGAAGAATAAAATATTATGTTTGATCTATCATCACTAGCCGGAGTCGTTGGCTTGGGCGTAATCCTCATACTCACCTTCCTTTTCATCCTCTCGCGCTTTTATCGCCGAGCCAGCAAGGAAGTCGCTTTTGTCCGCACCGGTATGGGCGGAGAAAAAGTTATCCTCGATGGAGGTGGCCTTAAGTGGCCGGTCTTCCATGAAATTATTCTCGTCAACATGCGCACCCTGCGTTTGCAGGTGGATCGCAAAAACGAAGAAGGCCTCATCACAGCGGACCGCATGCGTGTGGATGTGACGGCGGAATTCTACCTTCGCGTCAAGCCGGAGAAGGAATCGATTGCGAAAGCTGCCCAAACCCTTGGCGAGCGTACGCTCGAACCGGAGCGCCTGAAGGAGCTGCTGCAAGGCAAGTTCGTGGATGCCCTCCGTTCCGTAGCGGCTGGCTTATCCATGGAACAACTACACGAGCAACGTGCAGAGTTTATCCAGTCGGTGCAAGAATCGCTCAGCGAGGACCTGCTCAAGAACGGTCTCGAACTCGAATCCGTATCGCTCACGGCGCTAGACCAAACCGGTCGCGAGTACTTCAAGGAGGACAATGCGTTCGACGCGCAAGGTCTCGCCAAGTTGACGCTGATTACCGAATCGAAGCGCGAAGAGCGTAACCGGATCGAGCAGGAAACCCGTATCAAGATCGAGAACCAGAACTTGGATGCGGCGAAGCAGAGCTTCGAAATCAAGCGAGCGGAAGAGTTCGCCCGCCTCGACCAGCAACGTGAAGTCGAGATGGCGACTGCTCAGCAAAGCGCTCGCATCAAGACCGAAGATTCACTTCGGAAGCGCGAAGCAGAAGAAGCGCGTATCACTGCAGAGCAAGCCGTCAAGGAGGCGGACATCCTTTCTCGTCAAGCGGTCGAGGAACGCGATATCGAAGCGAAACGCCGTATTGAAGAAGCGGATATCCAGCGTAGACGTTCGGTTGACGTAAGTGGTCAGGAGGCGGCGATCATCGTCGCCAAGAAGTCGGAGGAGAAGTCGCAAGCCGAGGCGGAAGCCGCCAAGGCCCGTTCGACTTTCGTCAAGGAGGAGGAGCAGGTCGTTACCGTTCGCGAAACGGCAATCGCGAATCGCAAGAAGGAGATCGAGCTGATCAAGGCCCGTGAGGACGCGGAAAAGCAGGCGATCGACGTCACTGTGGCTGCGGAAGCGGACAAGCAAGCGGCGCTCGACAAGGCAGAAGCGGTATTGACTGAATCGAAGGCTGCTGCGGAAAAAATCCGGATCATCGCGGAGGCGGACCAAAAGCGCTTCGAAGTGGAAGCCTATGGCGAAAAGGCGATCAACGAGGCGAAGAATATCCTCAGCTCCGAACTCATCGGTTTCGAGCTGCGCAAGATCTTGGCCCAGGTTGCGCCTCAGATCATGGAAGCCAGCGTGAAGCCGATGGAAAAGATCGACAGCATCAAGATCCTGCAAGCCAACGGCTTTGGCGGCGCTGCGGGTGGTGGAAATGGAGCGAATGGCACAGCTGCGGGGAGTGGGGGAAGCCTGCCCAACCAGCTCGTCGATGCAGCTCTTGGTTACCGGATGCAGTTGCCATTGGTCGACAAGATGCTCGAAGAGCTCGGTCTCGACCCGAAGTCCGCAGAAGGGCTAACTGCCATGCTTTCGGACAAGGCGAACCAAAGGCCTACGGTTTCGGATCCGGAACTAGAAGAAGCGGAAACTGAATCCTAGATTTTCCGCTCGACGAATACGATTCGTGGGCGAAGGACTTGTTCCTTCGCCCTTCTCTTGTTTTAATCGCCTCAATGAAAAAAATGCTCTGCAAGCTCCTCGTGGTGGCCCTCGCTTCGCTCCTGTTGCAAGGAGGGCTTTTTGCCAAGAAATACAAAGGGATCGTATTTCCCAAAACGATAGGTTCCTTTTTGTATCAAGATTACCACGACTACGAAAAGGAGTCGCCAGGGTTGGGGCGAAGCTTTGCTTATCGCACTTCGAATGGAGTTACTGCGACTCTCTACGTCTATAATCTTAAGCAAAAGGAAATCGAAGACGGGCCGGATAGCTCCTTGATTCGAGACTCAGCAGTCGCGACCGCGCAAGAGATTGGCATGGTCGCGGAGCAGCAAGGTTACACTGATCTCGTGGTATCGAATTTCGACAAGATCTCGGTTGGGACATCGAAGCTTTGGTTATCGAGGATTTCCTACAACGCAGCCGATGGGACGCCACGCCACTCTATCGCTCTGCTCACCGGGTTTAACTCGCAGATCTTTAAAGTGAGAATGACGGGAGCGGTTGGGGAGGATGATTTCAATGCTGTCGTTGCGTTCTTCCTGAAGGACTTGGGAGGGAAGGTCCTGAAACCTAAAAAATCGAGAGGTAAAAAGAATATCATGATCAATAAGGAGTCGATGAATGCTCCCAATGGTACTCTGTACGCGGTTTATACGATTATGAAAAGGGGGCAGGACGATCCCTATTCGTTCGAGACTGAGCGCTCCGCGATGGAGTTGGTAGCTCTCGCTTGGGGCAAGGAGGATGAGGACGACGATTCGATCGACCGCAGCGATCAGAGCTTGCAGGAGTTTTATCGCGCTTTTCAGGCGGGCTTTTTAAGCGAGTATATTTGGTATTTTAATCGCAACTACATTTGGGACGCGCCGGAAGGTTTAAGGATGAAGGCCTTCGAAAAATGGATGGCAGAGGAGATGCCAGACCATACAATGCCGGGTCTGTTCTTTGCGGGATAGGCGAGCTTGGCCCTTTTTTTGGTTCATCACCATTTTGCGGGAAGACGCCTTTCGAGCAGTCTACGCTCTTCGAGCTACGCCTCCCCACGGCGCCAGCCTACTGATGAATACTTCATTCTACCCAAACAGCCATTTCCACTGCATTTGGCGGTGAACCTTTTTTTTAGGGGGCCGCTTCCTCTGTTGGGATATCAAGTTGAGCGCGTCGCGAATCGTTGGTTGAATTTGCATCTGTCGCATACGTATCGGTTCTTACGCTTGCTGAGATTTGATATCCGGAGGACAGGGAGTTGCTACTGGCGGTTAAGACTGTGTTGGCCGTTTGGCCGGGATCGAGAGCGCCGAGGTAGACGGTTTGCGTAATGCCGTTGGGAAGGGTGTAGTCCAAGGTGGCGGCGGGGATGCGGTTGGTCCCGCGGTTTTGGGCGCTGAGGTAAATCGGATATTGCCCGTTCTCGTCTTTTTCGGGCACGAGATAGATATCGGCGAGGGCGAGGTCGGTATAGCTTGTATTGGAATTCAGACTACGCTGGAGGTCGATGTAGCCGCGACCGAGTTGGGGATCGACTCCGGGAAGTCCGCTGTCGTTTGCGTTGGCGAGTAGGAGGTCGGCGGCTTCGGTGGCGGGAATATCGAGCTCGGAACTGAGGGCGGCGATGGCCCCGGATACGTAGGGAGCAGAGGCGGAGGTGCCGGAGAAGTTGACCCATTGGTCGTCTTCCCAGGCGGCGTAGACGCCGACTCCAGGGGCGGCGATATCGACGGCGGAGCTTTGGTTTGAGAAGGAAGTGGGGTGCCCTTCCGAATCGATGGCGGATACGGCGATGACGGATTCGTAGGCGGCGGGATAGGGAAGGGCGGTTACGCTTTCGTTGCCTGCGGAAGCGACGAGGACGACTCCGTTTGCGTTGGCGTAAGCGACTGCGTTAGCGAGGGCTTGGTTGCTGCCGTAGGTGCCGACGCTCATATTTATGATATTTGAACCAGCGTCTACGGCTTGGATGATGGCGTCTGCGAGGGAGAATGCGTCGCCGATCCCGTCCTTGTCGAGGACTTGGAATCCGAGCAGTTCTGCTTGCGGCGCGATTCCGCTTCCGTCTTGTCCGGCGATAAGGGAGGCTACGGCGGTACCGTGCGAGAGGTAGTCTTGGGGAGTTGAGGTGCCGTACCGTTCGATCTTGTCGGGGTTGAGCGTAGTGTGATTGCGAATGCCGGTGTCGAGGATTGCGACTTTGATTCCTTTTCCTGCGGATCCATTTGGGAGGAGTCCATTAACGAATGAGAGGGCTGCGTTTCCGAAGGCCTTGTCTGCAGCTATGGCGCTGGTGGGAATGGGCAGAGGAGTGAGCAGGGTGTAGTTGGCGTTGGATTGGGCGTCTGGGGGCAGGGTTTGTGGATCGAAGGTCTTGGCGACGCGTGCGCGGATGGAGCGGAGTCTATCGTTTTGGGCGAGAATGGTGAGGCTTCGATGATCGCTTGCGAGGAAGTGGCGGTAGCTTGCTTCGCTGGCGAAGGTGAGGATGCGTTCGTC
>JBNKSG010000095.1:0-3735 GCA_050297195.1 Opitutaceae bacterium
CAACCGAGAGCGTTGTTTGTACGTATAAGCCATTTAGTAATGGATTCGCTCGTTCCTAAACCGCGAGCGATTGGCCATTGGATCGGAACTATAAAAACGTGGGATGTTTCCTCCCGAGCGCTGAGGGGTGCTTGACGTAACGTTAAGTTACTGAAAAGGAGGAGCTTGAATTAAAAGTGGAAGAAAGGGAAAAAATGGGAACAATTGCTGGTCAAGAACGTCCCAAAGCGACAACTGCTATGTCAACTAAAGCTCAAGAAGTCGCCTTAGACAAAGCGCTGGTAGCGCGTTTCAAGGCCGGAGACGAATCGGCCTTCGAAGAGATGGTTTCTCGATACTGGGATCGCATTTATGCGATGGTTCACAAGCTTCTGCGTAATACCCAAGACGCGGAAGAAGTTACTCAAGACGCGTTCATCCGAGCTCATCGCGGGCTGGAGAACTTTCGCGGGGACTCGAGTTTTTCGACTTGGCTCTACCAAATCGCGACCAACCTAGCCCGTAATCGCTACTGGTACTGGTGGCGTCGCAAGCGGGATAAGTCTGTCTCCTTCGACCAGCCGATCGCGTCTGAGTCGGCCACTACTTTGGCGGAAGTTTTTCCGGCAGACGTAGAGTCGCCAGAAGACATTGCGATCACCAACGAGTTCAAGGATCGCGTTGCCGCAGCCATGAAGCTTCTCAACGAGAAGCATCGCGAGGCTCTGGTGATGCGAAACGTGAAGAATCTCACCTATGAAGAAATCGCTGATGAGTTGCAAATCAGCATCGGTACAGTCAAAAGCAGAATCGCCCGGGCTCGCGAAAGCCTTCGCGAGAAGATGGGACACGAACTTTTATGAACAAGCAGAGCTTCATCGAGCGCCTGAACCTTCATCTGGACGAGGAGTTGTCTCCTGAGGAGTCCGAGGAGCTTCTAGCGGAAATTCGCGCTAATCCTGAGTACCACCGGATTTACATCCAGTACTGCCAGCTCTTCAACGCGTGTTCTCAGCTCGGTGACAAGTTTGCGGAGCCAAAGGTCTCCAGCCAGTGGCGCCAGAAAGTTTACGCCTACGGAGGCATGGCTGCCGCAGTGGCTCTTCTTTTGTTGGCGGCCCGCAATCTGTCTCCCATGCTCAATGGCTTGGAAGGCGAACTGGCTTTGGGCTCACCCGATTCGCAGAGCACGAATTCCGATGTTTCGGAGCCGCTGCGCGTAATAGACGTCAACGACTTGAACGGCCGGACAGTGCTTCTTGGCGACAACCTGGTTCCCGTTTCTTTCGACTTGGACAGCGCGTTTGACCAGAGTGGAAAGCCTCACAATTTCGGTAGCGAAGCGGACGTGAAGTTCGCGAACTTCACGGTTGGGCAGGACGAGCAAACCGAGGACGTTTGGAGCAAGAGGAGTTTCACATTTGGAGAAGCGGTTGAGACTTCGACCTTTGCCCATGAAGAGTTAAGCCTGCGAGATCCGGCGGACGCGAGCTTCATGGTACGGTCGGTTGGATCGTCGTTCGACTCCGAAAACGGCAAGGTTCGCTACGATTTCGGTCGGGCTGCCTCCACGGCCGCCGAGAAAACGAATCCGTAACCATTTTTCAATACACCTTAGACAGCAGCTATCCACTGTTGCCGAGAAAACGCAGGAAGTAACGCCTGCGTTTTTTTTGGGTTCAGCTCAACGCGGACAACGGAAGTCGTTCGCTCTCGGGAGTGGTGCGGAGGGCGCGTTTTCGCGTTCCTGCCGTGGCTGTGATCGCTGAGCGATCCTAGCTGAGCGCAGCCTTGATCAAGGCTTCGGTCGACGCGTTCGGGCCGAGGGAGTCGACTGCTTTGCCAACTGCCTTGGACGCGTCGCTTTGCTTGTATCCAAGAGCGAGCAGGGCGAGGATCGCATCGTCGGTATGGTTGACCCCTGAGAGGGGGCTCGCATCGGTAACGTTGCCTCTTAGGGCGTTCGAGGACGAGCTATGGGCGAAGGCGCCTAGCTTGTCCTTGAGTTCGATGATCACGCGTTCAGCGGTCTTCTTGCCGATGCCGGGAGTCTTGGCGAGCAGGACCGCATCTTCGTTTCCGATAGCGGAGATGAGTGAGGAAAGCTCCAGCTTGCTCATCATGCTGATGCCGACTTTGGGGCCGACGCCGGAGACTTTCTCGATGAGCAACTGGAAGAAGTTGCGCTCGTCCTCGTTGGCGAATCCATAGAGGGATTGGGAGTCCTCCCGGTACACTGCGTGGGTGTGCAACTTTACCGTTTCGCCATTGGCGGGGAGCTTGGCTGCGGTGGAAACGGGGATGTTTACCAAGTAGCCGAGTCCGCCTGCGTTGATGATGGCGGTTAGGGGCGTTGCTCGCTCCAGAATTCCCTCGATGGATACGATCATCTGTTTGGTTTAAGCGAGGCCGAGGACTTCGCGGATACCGTAGATGCCAGGTTGCTTTCCAACGGACCACGCTGCAGCGCGAACGGCGCCGCGAGCGAAAATGGCTCGGCTGGAAGCCTTGTGGGTGAGCTCGAGGCGTTCGCCTACATCGGAGAAGATCACGGTGTGGTCGCCCACTACGTCGCCACCGCGTAGGGAATGCATGCCTACCTCGCGCTCGGTGCGTTCGCCGGTAATGCCTTCGCGTCCGTGGCGCAAGTCGTCGTGGCTGAGGCCGCGTGGCTCTAGTACGGAGTCGGCAAGCATCAGGGCGGTGCCGCTGGGCGCGTCTTTCTTGAGGCGATGGTGCATCTCTACGATCTCGGCGTTGTAGTCGAGCGGAAGGATGTCTGCAGCCTTTTCTACGAGGTAGCAAAGGAGGTTGACGCCGATAGAGAAGTTGCCGGCCCAGACGGTGGCGGTTTTCGAGGCGATCTCGAGGAGCTTGGCCTTTTCCTCCTGGCTGTGGCCGGTAGTGCCGCAGACGACAGGTTTGCCGAGCTCCGCAGCGAGGCTGAAGACTGACTCCGTCACCGTGTGGTAGGAAAAGTCGATGACTGCGTCTGCGGCTGCGATGCCGGCCCGCAGGTCGTCGCCTTGGTCGACCTTGGCGATAACGGTGTGACCCGCTTCTTCGGTCGCTTCAGCGATAGCTTGGCCCATGCGCCCCTTAGCGCCGACGATACAAATCTTGAGTGACATGATGGCTTCCTACGCTTGAGCAGTCAGTTCTGCCTGCAATGCTTCAAAGATTGAGAGAACAAGTGTCTTGTTTTCAGGCTGGAGCTCGCAAAGCGGCAGGCGAACACGCCCCGTTTGGAAGATGCCAGCCTTCACCATGCAGGCCTTTACCGGGACGGGATTAGGCTCGATGAAGAGGTTCTTGAAGAGTGGGTTGAGCTTCTGATGCCATGCGCTCGCGGTTTTGAGGTCACCAGAGAGGGAGGCCTTTACCAGAGCTACAACTTCCGCAGGGATCACGTTGGAAGCGACGGAGATGACGCCTTCGGCCCCGGCGCTGATAAAGGGCAGGGTGAGGCTGTCGTCGCCACTGAGAACCACGAGATCGTCGCCCATAGCCTTCTTGAGGTCGTCAACTCGTTCTACGCTGCCGCCTGCTTCCTTGATGTGGTTGACGTGGGGATACTTGGAAAGAAGGCGCTCCACGGTTGCCACATCGATCTGAATGCCGCAGCGGCCTGGGATCGAGTAGAGTACGATCGGGCGGTCCGTGGCTTCGGCGATAGACGCGAAGTGGCGGTAGACTCCCTCTTGGCTAGGCTTGTTGTAGTACGGGGCCACGTGCAAAAACGCCGAGGCGCCAGCC
>JBNKSG010000095.1:3745-13210 GCA_050297195.1 Opitutaceae bacterium
TGAGCGAAACGGCTTCGCGAGTGGAATTGGAGCCGGCTCCCGCGATGACCGGGACGCGTCCAGCGGCAGTTTCGATGGTAAGCTCAACGACACGCTCGTGCTCGGCGTGGCTGAGGGTAGGGCACTCGCCAGTGGTTCCCACGGGTACGAGCGCGTCGATTCCTGCTTGGATTTGGGCTTCGACCAATTTCTTCAGATCGGCCTCGGCTAAAGACCCGTCTCCGAGGAAGGGGGTCGCTAGTGCGGTCATTGATCCGGTATATTTTTGTGCGCTCATAATTCGAAAGTGAAGGATTCGAGTTCCAAGCCGATTTATAAGGACGGTCAACCCTATACCTGTGGCGAGGCCCTTTTCTCCAACGCATTCCCCACTTTCGAAAAATGGCATCTGAAATCTTCGACGAACTTCTCTATCTCGCTGTGGACAACGGCGCTTCTGACATCGTGGTCAAAAGCGACAAGCCCGGTTTCCTGCGGCTTCATGGCAATTTGGAGCCGGTCGAAATGCCGCCGATCGATGGCGAGACGGTTCTCGCCTTCGTCGACGACAATGTCCCGAGCAACTACAAGGACTCTTGGGAAATGGAAGGGCAGGTCGACTTCGCCTACTTCCTGGAGCGTGCGGGCCGATTCCGCGTGAACGCGTTTTTGCAGCGTGGCACGGTCAGCATCGTCTTTCGCCACATCAAGAGCAAGATTCCCAATTTCGAGGATCTCGCTCTGGATCAAGACGTTCTGTTGAATTTGGCCCAGAAGAAGGACGGGATCGTTTTCGTCTGCGGAGCCACTGGTTCCGGTAAGTCTACCACGCTAGCCTGTCTGCTGAATTGGATTAACCACAACATGGACAAACATGTGGTGACCTTGGAGGATCCGATCGAATTTAACTTCATCGATTCCAAGTCGGTCTTCCAGCAGCGCGAGGTCGGGATCGACGCTCCCAGTTTCCAGAAGGCCCTCAAGGCGGTGCTTCGCCAAAACCCGGACATGATCCTGATCGGGGAAATGCGCGACAAGGAGACTTTCGAAACGGCATTGGCTGCGGCGGAAACGGGTCACCTCGTTTTCACCACCTTGCACGCTGCGAGCGCCCAGCAGGCGATTACGCGACTTTTCGAGTACTTTCCGGCGGAGCAGCACCAGCTGGTGCAGCGCAAGTTGTCGGAAACCTTACGTGGTATCATTGTCCAGAAGCTTCTTCCGAACCTTGAAGGAGACGGCCGCGTGCCAGCCCAAGAAATCCTCATCGGCGACTCGGTCGTGCGTACGACGATCCGCGAAGGTCGTTTCGACAAGGTGGGTACGCTGCTCGACGTTTCGGCGGACAGTGGATCGCGTTCCTTCAACAAGGAGCTCTCCCGTCTGATCAAGGAAGGCAAGATCAGCAAGAAGACCGGCATGAAGAACTCTCCAAACCCACAGGCTCTCGATATGAACCTGAAGGGCATCTACCTCAGCGATTCGAACCGGATCCTAGGGAATTAGGTGAGCGGAAAGTCGCGGTTCGGAGCTGCGGGCGAGGCTACAGCTTGAAGGCGGAGCGGACTTCTTTGAGGAAGCTCGCTTCCTTTGGGTCGGTCCCGTCGGACTTGAGCACGTTGTCGAGCGCTTCGAGAGCCGTGATTTTCTTTTCGTCGAGGCGATCTGCGATGCTGGATAGGTATTCGGCTTTTACGGTTGCGTTGGATTTCGCGTCGCGAGCCCGGTTGATCGCGGATTCTACATAAAGGATCGAGGATTGCGGCCCGTCCCACTCTGCATTCTTGAGCTCGTCCTCCACCTTCTTTTCCTCGATGAGGGAGAGGTGGTTGTCGATGTAGACTGAAAGGTAGAGGAGGTCTACGAGCGCCTCGCGCTGGCTTTGACTCCAAGTGGAGGTTTCTTCAGGCTTTTGGGGGAACAAGAATGAGAAAAGAGACATGTTTGGGTAGATTGCTAATTATGCTTCGCTAAGCAATACCCGAAGTCGAAGGGTACCGTTACGCCTTGTTTTTCTCGAATTCACGGCGTTTCAAGATCGAGTTCCAGATGAATTCGGACTTTTGCTCGGCGATGGCTGTCGCGTCCACCACGGCCTGCTTTCGTTGAGCGAGGTTCTCGTCCGCGATAGTTGCCAAGTCGTCCAAGTTGTAGAGGAAGATGTTGTCGAAGTCTTCGCAGCCTTTCTCGATGTTTCGCGGGAGGCCGAGATCGATGAGGAAGAGGGGGCGGCCTTTTCTACGGGCGTAGCATTCCTTGATGATCTTGCGAGTGATCACGGCTTCGTCTGCGCCGACGGAGGCGATGACGATGTCATACTCCGGCAAATACGATTCCAGGTTCTGGAGCAGCCGAGGAGTGCCTCCCCATTCCCGGGCGACTTCTTCCGCTCGTGCTTGGCTGCGGCTGGCCACGCCGAAGGTTTCGGCTCCGCGGCTACGGAGGGCCTTGACGGTTTTCTCTCCGATCTCTCCGGTTCCGAGGGAGAGGGCGGCAGCGGAGCTGAGTTCGCCGAATATCTTGCCAGCCAAATCGACCGCTACGTTGGCGATATTGATTTGTCCTTCGCCTACGGGGGTTGAGTTGCGGATGAGCTTGGCTGCTTGGAATCCTTTTTGGAAAACGCGATTGATAGTTTTTCCGGCGTATCCGCGATCCTGCGACAGCGCGTAAGCGGCTTTCACCTGTCCGAAGATTTCAGCTTCGCCTGTAATTTGAGAACGCAAGCCGGCGGCGACCTCTATGAGATGCTGGACGGCATTGCGTCCGGAGCGGAAGTGGAGGTGCTTTTCCAGCTCCGTGACCTCTACGCTGTAAGCTTTGGCCAGGGTCTCGAGCACGCAACGCTCGGTCGCTTCGTCCGTGAGCTGGGTGTAGAGCTCGAAGCGGTTGCAGGTGTTCAGGACCAAGGTCTCCGACACGAGGGAATTTGACTGTAGCTCGGCATAGAGCGAACCGACCTTGGTATCATCCATCGAATAGCGCTCCCGTACTTCGAGCGGCGCGATTTCGTGATTGATGCTGATTACGGAAAATGAGTCGTGCTCGCGGCTCATAGGACCTCTTCGACGGGGGCTGGGGAAGCGTCTACGCTACTTAGCTTAGTGCTTCGATTGACGGCTGCGAGAGAGAGTAGCGCTGCGACAAATATGCCGATGCAGGCCCATGCGAACTTTTTGGAAGATAGGGCGAACTTTAGGCGAAGGGCCAGGGTGACTGCGTAGGCGACCCAAACTGCGAGGGTTGCCGCGAGCTTGACGGTGAGAACCGAATCCAGGTCTTCCATAAAGTATCTGTATCCGATCGCCAAGGACACGGTCAGAATGAGGAATCCCATGGCGAGCAGGCGGCGATTGATGTCGACGAGTTCGACGATCGAGGGGAGGAAAGGGAAAAGTCCGCCGACTACTTTCTTGGTCTTCAGGCTGTGGCTTTGCAGGAGGTACATGGCGGAGGTCAAGGTGAGGACTCCGAAAACGCCGTAGCTGAACAAGGCGAGGGCGGCGTGGGTCTCTATCCATGGCGAGTCGCCGAAAATCGGTTCGCGGCTGGGGTTGTCCCAGTGCCCTAGGGCGAGCGAGAGAATGGAAAAGATGCAGGCGAAGCCAGAGGTGAACACTCCGAGCAGGCTGACGCGGAAGGCGGGGCCTACGAAGATGTAGATGGCGATGGCGGACCAGACCATGAACTGGACTAGCTCGAATTGGTTGGAGAGCGGGCAGCCGCCGTATTGAAGTCCGCGGGCGTAGAGGCCGATGGTTTGCAGGATCCAGCCGAATGTGACGAGCCCGAGTATATAGGGGCGGCCGGTTTTGCGATGGAGCTTCAGGGCGGAGTAGCTACCGAGAACGAAGGTCGATGCGAAGACAACTGTGGCGACCCATATCCATTGTTTATCGGCGAGGCCGAAGAGGATGTTGTTCATAAGTGTGGTAGATGGCGAGAGCGCTAGGCGAGAGCCCGGCAGGTTTCGATTTGGTCCGAAGTGAGTGAGGGCGTGATCTTTGAAGGGCAGGCGGGGAGGTCAAGCGGATCTGGGTGCCTTGGCTCTAGCCGGATCTGGGAATGATTAGTTCGAAGGCAGGGATCAGGCAATGGATCTTGTTTCCGAACTCGTCCAGCCCGTGGAAGCTGCCGCGAGCGGTCGCGTTGCAGGAGCCGATGTGGAAGCTGTTGTAGGAAAAGGATTCGCCAGGGATGAGTTCCGGCTCTTCGCCGACGATCTTGTCGCCTTCGACGACCAGAGTTTCGCCATCTTCGTCGTGGATAATCCACTTGCGGCCCAGCAGTGTGACGGTGCGGTCCGAGCGGTTCTCGATGGTGAGGAAATAGATGAAGACGTGCGGGGTCTCCGGCGGGACGTTGGGGCCTCCGTATTGGTAGCGCAGGTCGTCGAGTCTCACCGTGAGCCCGTCAAGTTCTTCGGATGGGCTGCTTTGCATGGATTAGGCCTTTGGCGAACTGGTAAGAGAGTGGGCTGCACCTGGCGATCGATTGCTGTGTCTTGATTGCATCATGCTTGAGTGGCGGGAATCTCAGCAAGGCGTGGCGGGAGTTCAATAGGAAAAGGGCATTAAGCGGACTCGTGAGGGGCGCAGCCAAGCGGGAGGCGCTCGAGGGGGCTGATTTGGCTTGAGAGTCGTGGTTCGGGTCGGCGAGATAAGGGGCATGGCGAAACGCGCGTTGTTTGTGGTGAAGGATGTTTCTGGAGTGGCTGATTTGGCCGCTCGTTTGGTGGAGGAGTTTGGCTTTGAGCTTCTGGCCAACGATATTGCTGGAGAGGCCTTGAGCGGGAAGGGAATCGAATTTCGGCTTGTGTCGGCAAAAGCAGCGGCTGCCCTCCTGTCGGACAAGGCGCAAGGCGTTTCCCTTGTGGTCGCGAATTTCGTGGACGTGGAATCGGCGGGGCGATCTTTCATGTCGTGGAAGTCTGCCCTTGGCGCTTTCGACCGGGAAACTGTCGATACGATCCGAGCGGCGGCATGGGCGGTGGAGCGGGTGGCAGTGCTCGGCAATCCAGCTGACTACGAGGCGGCCTTGGAGGAGCTTCGCGAAAACGGAGGTAAGCTGCGGCAGGCCTTTCGCATGCAGCGGGCGACTGCGGCCTTGCGGGCGGCGAGCGAGTTCGACTTTGCGGTGGCTCAGTACCTCGAGGTGCAGGGCGCGGATGCTCCGGATATGGGCGCCTTGAGCGGCTATTCGAAAGCGTTGCGATTTGCCTGGCCGCGTGCCCAACTGCTGGATACGGGCGAAAATCGCCATCAGCTCGCTGCGGTTTACGGCAGCTTTTTCGAGCACTTCGATCAAAAATCGGGCGGGAAGCTCGATTATGCGTCGGTGCTAACGGTTTCGCGAGCGGCTTACCTGATCGGGGAGTTCGAGAAGCCGGCGGCGGCTTTGCTGCGTAACGGGAAAATCGTGACGGCGCGAGTGGGAGACGATTTGGAGGTGGTTTTAGGAAAGGTTCTGCAGCATGCGGACGCGTCCGGCTCTTGGCTGGTTTTGAACGGCAGCCTTGGGGTGGAAAACCTGGAGCGGGCTTTGGGCAAGAAGGTGGTTGGCATTCTTGCTCCGGACTTATCGGAGGCGGAGCTCGCGGTTTTGCGGGCGGAGGGCTCGGCGTTTGCGTTGGCCTCGATATCTGGGTTGGGCTACGAGGCGTTGCAGGAAATCCGCAGCGTGGTGGGAGGCGTCTTGGTCCAGGACAAGGATCGTGCGGCGATTAACCCCATGGAGTGGACGGTTTTGAGTTTGGCGCAGCCTTTGGTGGAAGACTGGGAATCCTTGATGTTCGGAGCCAAGGTGGCGCGACATGCGGATTCTGCTGCGTTGACGGTCGTTTCTGGAAACCAGCTGATCTCTCTGGAAACGGGGCATTATGCGCCGAAGCTAGCTTGGAATGCGGTGGAGGAAAGCGGTATTGGCCTCGCGAATACGGTTGCGGTTTTTGATGTTCCTGAGGTGGAGCCGGAGTGCCTGCGCCGCATGAAGCAGTTGGGCGTGCGGGCGGCGTTGCTGCCGCTGGGCGGCGACGAGGAGGCGCTGCGGGCGGCTGCGAACGATTGTGGTCTTGTCTTGCTCGGGGTGAGCAAGGGAATGCGTCGCTTGTAGGAATGCCCGAGCGGCTGGGAGCTGTAGTGGGCTCCGATTCTCTGCTTTTTATCAGGAGCTGATCACGGCAGGCACGATGACAGCGGCGACAATGACTGCGGCTTGGATGGCGGCGATGACTTCTTGGGTCGCTTTGCCGATGGCTTCTCCTTCGATGATCTGCTTGATACGTTCGCGTTGCGGCTTGAGGCGTTTGCGGCCGTAGATTCGCGTGAGCAGGGAGCTGGCGTGGGCGAGGGAAACGAGGGTGACGTCTTCGACGCTGAGATCGCTTTTCGAGGTAAAGATTGCTTGCTCGAGTCTTTGGAGAATTTGTTGCTCGGGCTGCGGGTTGACTTCTGGGTAAATCGTGCGGTTGAAGATGAGCAGGACCTTGTCGGAGTCCTGTTTGAGAATACCGAGATCGCAGAGGCTGCGGGCGGCTCGATGGTGCAGCTTCTTGATGGAGGCGAAGCGTCCGACCCAGGTTTGCAGATGAGCTCGTCGTTTGGCTGAGGCGAGCTTGTCGAGGCATTCGTCGAGGATCGGATCGCCGGTGGGCTGTTGGTCGATGAGGTCGACCATCCTCTTCTGGTCCTCGGAAAGGGTGATCCTCTTTTTCAATAGGAGCTCTGCCAGAAGGGCTCCAGCGAGGATCTGAGCTAGGTTTTCGATGGAGACGGTGCCTTCGTCGTCTCGCAGGGCGAGGAGGGTTAGTTCTTGGTATAGGTGGAGCATAGCGGGGAGTGGTTGCTACAGGTTAAATTCGGCTTTGCGTCTGAATGCAGGAAAACTGGACGAGCAGCGCCATGCAAGGAAGGAGGATCGTCGTGATCTCCCGCGATGCTCCGAAGTGGGCGGCTGTGAGGATGGCGATGGCCCAAAGGATGGCATTGGCTAGGATTTTTGCAGTGGTTTTCGTCTCGGTTGTCATCGTCCCTAAGATAGCGCGCCTGTGTTACCTCCGTGTTACCCGAGCGCTAAGGATTGGGTTGCATCGGACTGAATCTTGATGGCTTACGGGTTGCTATTGCGGGGGGAATCTCTTGAGGTTTGGCCATGTTTGATGCGATTGAAAAGCTGAAGGAGTACATTGGATATCAGAGCGTTTCTGCGGACTCGGCCTATAAGGAAGGCATGGGGCAGACGCGGGATTTCGTAGCGAAGATGTTGGGCGATCTCGGGCTCAGTGTTGAAATCGTGAATACGGATAAGCATCCGATCGTGATGGCGCGTCGCACAGGGGATCCTTCGTGGCCGCATGTGGTGATCTACGGTCACTACGACGTGCAACCCGTCGATCCGATCGAGCTCTGGGAGACGAAACCTTTCGAGGCGACGATCAAGGGGGATCGCATCTATGGGCGAGGAGCGGCGGACAACAAGGGGCCGCAAATGGCTCATATCGCGGCGGTGGCAGAATTGTTGGAGGAAAATCCGGACCTGCCGCTGCGCATCACGTTCTTGATCGAGGGCGAGGAAGAGGTGGGAAGCCCGAGCCTTTTACCGCTGCTCGAGGAGCGCAAGGAGGAGCTGAGCGAAGCGGATTTCGTGCTACTTTCCGACACCTTGAGTCCGAGCGCGGATCAGATCGCGGTAACGGTGGGCTTGCGTGGTATCGTGGACATGGAAGTCGAGCTGGTCGGACCCAAGTCGGACCTGCACTCCGGGCTTCATGGGGGCGCGGTTTATAACCCATTGCAGGCGATGGCTGAGATTTGCGCCTCCTTGCACACTCCAGACAATCGCGTGAACGTGCCTGGCTTTTATGACGACGTGACGGAGGTCGAGGATTGGGAGCGCGAAGAGCTTAAGGAGCTGGGAGCGGATATGGACGCCTATGCGGCGAGCGTGGGCGTTGATGCCTTGCATCCGATCGCTGGATACACGCCGTTTGAGGCGATCCGCTATATGCCGACGCTCGAGTTCAATGGTCTCTGGGGAGGTTACACGGGCGAGGGCAGCAAGACGATCGTTCCATCGAAGGCGTCGGTTAAAATCACGTGCCGGCTTGTGGGCAACATGAAGCCTGATGTCGTGGGCAAGCAGGTCGCGGACGCTATCTTGTCGCGCGTGCCAAAGGGATTGAAAGCGAAGGTCAAGATGGGGCACAAGGGCGTGCCTTACCTCGTGGTGCCTCCTGATCGCCCGAACACGCCGGCAGGACAAAGCGAAGTCTTGGCCAATGCCTACCGCGCCACGGAAGCGGCGGTGACGGAGGTGTTTGGCAAGAAGCCGCTCTTCTTGCGTGAGGGAGGCAGCATACCCATCATCGCTGACGTGAAGCGGGTGACCGGCTTGGATTCAGTCATGATTGGGCTCTTCTTGCCGGAGGACAACTTGCACGCACCGAACGAAAGCATGTCGCTTGAAGTATTGAAGAAGGGGATACAGGTGTCGAAACGCGTCTTGAAATCGGTCGCAGGCGTTTAATCGGTATTCAGTCCTGTTCCTAGTTCAATGAATCCCTCGCTTTCGCTCATGAATGCGATGGCAAAGGGACTCGAACTGTTTGGGCACGAAAAAGCCGCGTCTCGAAAGGGACGCGGCTTTTGCTATGAAAAGGGGATGGAATCGCGACCGAGGTCGCTCCTAGCTACTGCTCGGCGAGCCAGCGTTCGACTTCGATGGCAGCTTGGCAGCCCATGCCAGCGGCGGTGATGGCTTGGCGGTAGACGTGGTCCGCGCAGTCGCCGGAGACGTAGACGCCAGGGATGTTAGTCTTCACTTGGCTGCCGAGGGTGGGCTTGAAGTAGCCTTCGTCGTCGGTGTCGAGCGCATCTGCGAAGGGGCCGGTGTTGGGAATGTGTCCGATAGCGATAAAGATGCCCTTCGCGTCGATAGAGCTGCTCTCGCCGGACTTGCGGTTGCTTACCTTGACAGCGGTGGCGAAGCCTTGCTCGTCGGCTACCACTTCGTCGACGACGGTGTCCCAGACCATCTCGATCTTTTCGTGGGCGACGGTGCGCTCGGCCATGAGCTTGGAGGCGCGCAGCTCGTCGCGGCGGTGGATGACGGTGACGTTGCTCGCGAACTTCGTGAGGAACATCGCCTCCTCGAGGGCGCTGTCGCCGCCGCCGACGACCACAATTTTCTTGCCCCGAAAGAAGAAACCGTCACAGGTGCCGCAGTAGCTGACGCCGCGGCCGATGAATTCTTCTTCGCCGGGGATACCCAGACGGCGCGGCGATGCGCCTGCGGTGACGATGACGGCTTCGGCTTCGTATTCCTCGCCGTAAGTTTTGACGGTGAAGGGGGAGCCATTGCTGAAATCGACTTCGGTCACTTCATCAAATTCGATGCGGGCGCCGAAATGTTCGGCCTGTTTTTGCATAATTTCGACCAGTTCGGGGCCGGTGGGGGCGTGTTCGGCGTTGAAGAAGCCGGGGTAGTTTT
>JBNKSG010000096.1:0-242 GCA_050297195.1 Opitutaceae bacterium
GGATCCCGCTTGGCGTGAATATTGGAAAGTCCAAGGTGACGCCGCTCGACAAGGCCGTTGAGGACTACCTTGGCTCCTTCGCCATGCTGGCGGACTACGCGGACTACGTGGCTGTGAATGTGAGCAGCCCGAACACGCCGGACCTGCGCAAGCTGCAGGAAGGGGACCGTTTGCGAGAGCTGCTGGGCGAGCTGGTGGCAGCGAACAAAGCCCGCGAAGCCGCGCGCGCTGGCAGCAGGAAG
>JBNKSG010000096.1:252-13194 GCA_050297195.1 Opitutaceae bacterium
CCGATCCTGCTAAAGATCGCTCCGGACTTAACGGATGGAGAAGTCGATGACATTATCCAGATCCTGCACGACCTCAGTCTCGACGGTATCATCGCTACGAATACGACAATGGCGCGCGAGGGTCCGTTCAAGGACATCGATCAGGCGGGAGGAATCAGCGGAGCTCCCATCTGCGACATGTCGACCAAGATGATTGCTCATGTCGCGAAGCGAGTTGACGGCAAGTTTCCGATTATCGGAGTAGGCGGTATCACGAGTCCGGATACGGCAGCTCAAAAGCTAGATGCGGGCGCGACGCTGGTCCAGGTTTACTCGGGCATGATTTTCGAAGGGCCCTTGCTGGCGAAGCGGGTGGCTCGCTCTCTGGCCGAGAAGTGCGGCGACTTGTAGGACCATTTTAGAAAACGAAAAAGCAGCGACTTGTTTAGGTCGCTGCTTTTTTTTGAAGATGACACTTTCGGTACGGACGCCCGCAGAACGGGTGCCGACCGCGCGTTGGCTCGCTAGCCGACGTTTACGGTGCCGGTGAAGACGTTCTTCGCGGGGCCGGTCAAGGTGACGTTGGAGACGGCTTCGCCGTCGCGGTCGAAGTCGATGGTTAGCACGTCGCCACCAGCGACCAGCAGGGAAACGGGCGCTTGGGCGAGGCCCTTGAGCGAGGCCGCGATCGCGACCGCGGTGACTCCGGTACCGCAGGCTAGGGTTTCGTCTTCCACTCCGCGTTCGTAGGTGCGGACCTTGATGATGCCGTCTTCTTGGACTTGCGCGAAGTTGGCGTTGGTGCCCTTGGGGGTGAAATCCTTGTGGTAGCGAATGGCGCTGCCTTCGGGCTTGATGTCGATGGCGTTCACGTCGTCGACGAATGCGACCACATGCTCGACGCCAGTATTCATGAAGTGGTAGGTGAAGCTCCCGCGATCGGTGACAAGCGTTTGGTCGAGCTTGAGGTCGTGCATGGGAGTGAGGCGAATGGTGAATTGCCCGTCCTTGGCGGTAGCGGTCATCGGTCCGGCATCGGTCTTGAAGGCCACACTGGAGCCGTCGCCCACGCCGTTTTGCAGGGCGAATGAGGTGAAGCAACGAGCCCCGTTGCCGCACATGTCCACGCGCCCGCCGTCCGCATTATAATAGACCATGGTAGCCTCCGTGGAACTGTCCGCAGGGGGATTGAGGAGGATGAGTCCATCGGCGCCGATTCCGAAGCGACGGTCGCAGAGCTGAGCCACTTGCTCGGAGGAGAGCTCTATCTTTCCGTCGAGATTTTCGATCATTACGAAGTCGTTGCCGGCTCCGTGCATCTTTGTGAAAGCGATTTCCATAGCGGTTTTCTGCAGGCTGAAATGGCATGGCCTGCAGAAAATGCAACGATTCGTTTAACGGATCGCCTGCTCGGAATCTGTGGAAACGGCTGCGGTTAGCTTCGCGTCGATTTTCTCGAGGTAGGAACGGGCGGTGCTGCTGACAGCTGAGTTCGGACGGTAGAGAAGGTAGTTTTCGAGGGCTGTCTTGGCGGAGCTGAGGTTGCCGAGTTCGAAATGGGCGATTCCCTCGGCTAGGTCGAGATCCCAGAAGGTCGGCACGATGGCGTCGGCGCGTTCCACCGCATCTAGGACGCCTTGCCAGTCGGAATTGGTCAGGGCCCGTGCGGTGTCGTTATGGGCGAGGATGAGTTCGTTTTTGCTCTGCTCCGCGACCAAGTCGAAATACCAAGCGAGCGATTCCGCTTTTTCCGGGAAGGATACGATGACAGGTAGGTAGTTGATCGGCATCCATTTCAGGTTCGAAATGGACCACGCGATCTGCTTGCGCAGGGTTTCGTCGACTTGTTCGGCGAGAAGGTCCGCTAGGTCGGGGTCGCCGAGTTCCTTGGCGAGGGAATAGAAGGTAAAGTTGAGCTCGGGGTCTACTAGGATCTCCGTATCCAGAGTTTGGAGTGTCGAGAGCGCTTTGGATCGATTTCCTGACTGCGCGGCTTGGATAATGTCGAAGGTTGTTTTGTATTTGGAGGAAGCCCCGTCTGTTTCGAGGAAGGTAAATGCCGGCTGTTCGGAACCGTTCGATGCGGTGGAGTTAAAGTGGAGCAGTTGCTGGTTGTGGATGTCGGCGAACGATCCGTCGGACTTTTGCGTAGCGAAATCTCTCAGGGTCTGGAGGAAGGGATCTCGCTGCTCTGAGTCGTCCTGGTCGATCCCGGTTCCGATGGAATAGACGATGGCCGAGGCAACGATGGAGGGATCGAGGTTGAGGATCTCTTGGTAGATCTTAGCGAGTAGCTGGTTGTTTCGATTTCCTGAAAGCGAGTTGATGTAGAAGAGGAGATCGGAGAGGTGGTCGAAGTAGTTGGCGCTGTATCCAAATCTCTCTACTTGGTAGGCCAGGATGGAGGGGATGTCGCTGAGCTTGACCGCGTCCGTATTGATCAGGTAGGCACCGGAGTTGGTTGCTTCGGGGAGGCCGACCGCTTCGCTGATGATTTGGAAGAATGGCTGAACTTTTTGGGCGGAGCGTTTGGCTTGCAGGGCGTCGAGGCGGAGGCGGGTATGGTCGAAGCTTACTCCATCGAGCAACTCGACGTCGGGAAGCTCCGCGAGTATGGGGTCGATGCTATCCGGGCCGAAGCGTGCGACTACGTTAGTGATGGCGCCGCGAAGCTGTTCTTTGTCGATCTCGGAGAAGGGACCTTGCATGAGGAAGCGAATGGCTGCGATCGACTGCTCGAGATTGGTGACCGGCATCTTCATAAACGCTACGAGATGGCGGAAATCTTGTTGGTAGGCGGGGGAGAGGAAGGAATCGTCCGCGAGTAGCTTTTCGAGGAACTCGGAGTGTCGCAGGTTTATGAGGTAGTAGAGTTGGGCGATTTTTATGTCGTTGCGGACCGACGCGTCGAGGGCGGGGTTGTTCGATACGGCGCTGACTTGTTGGAAAACGAATTCGGGGTCTGGATGGATGTACTGCCAGTAGCGGAGCCCTTCAAGGATGGCGGCTTGTCGGCTTTCGCTGCTTTCGCGGTCGGATTGGGCGAGCAGCAAGTAATGCTTTACCATCTCGACGTAGGTGTAGTCCGCGAAGAGGTTGTCGATTTGATCGATCGATATGCCGTCGCTGTAGAGCGCGTTCGTATCCAACGGTTGGATATGGTCCCACCAGCTGAGCTTTGCGGAATCCTTGAAATTGTTGACGAGCTCGGTCAGGGCCTCGCCGGCGGCCCCTTGCGTTTTGATAATGTCCAGGTAGGAATTGAGGCTCTTGACGATGGCTTCGCTGGAAGAAACGAGCGGATTCTCGAGTTCTCGAGCGATGAGATCCTTCGCTTCGCGGTGTTTTCCGGCATCGGTGTAGATCGCGGCGACAAGGTTGACGGATTGAGGTCGCAGGTAGGGAACTTCGGTGGTGTCCAGCCGTTGCTTCAGGAGGTCGAAGGATTCGTCTTCTGTGATGCCTTTGCTCGCTACGTGGCCGGCCAGCATGAGAATCGCGAAGTCGATCGTTTGGGCGGAGGATTTCCCGTCTTTAAGGATCCGCAGGGTCCATTCCTTTAGCTTCGGGAGGTTCTTGTTCGCCAAGTAGGCGTGGACGGCGAGCCGCTTGAGTTCGTCCGATTGCAGGTAGCTACCTTCGTAGGCGGCGAATTGAGCGAGGTCGGCCAAGGCTTGGAATAGTTCCAGCGTGACCACGTCTTCTTGCAGGTTTTGGGAAATGAGCGAAAGGGCTAGCCGGAGGTCGGACTGGTTGGAAGCGGCGGAGAGCGCTGCCGTTATAATATTCGTGTGGTAGGCGCTAAGGTCTCCGTCCGTTTTCGCCGTCGTAACTGCCCTGGACAACTCGTCGTAGTCTTCGACGATCGGAAGACTGTTTGGGAGGTCGCTCGCGTCTAGGCCCAGCTTTTCCATGGCGTCGTAGGCGGTGGCAATGAGAGTTCTGCTGCGTTTCCAATATTCATCGCGAAAGCTGGAATCCTGGTTCATTGCGAGCACGTTTCGCGTTTGAGCGAGCACTCCTGCTTCCTCGATCTTGTCCGAGTCGCCTTCGGACAAGTACTGCAAGGCTTTGAGGGCGGCGGCGGTATCTCCATTGATTTGGGCGAGGAAGAAGCACCTCAAGAGTCCTGCGTAGACGCGGTGGTTGGAGAAGTGCATTTTGCCTCCGGCCAAGTATTGCTGGATGGCTTGATCGGTGTTTCCCATTTCTTCGAGGGCCTCCGCATAGCGTATGTGCGCGATGCTAAGCGAGCCCTCTTCCAAGGCAGGGAAGGAAACCAGATGCTGCATCAACTGGACTGCCTTCTCGAATTCGCCGTCGCTGCGGAGGCTCTTGGCGAAATTGATATTCGCGTTTACGAGGTGGTTGTTGGCCGGGGGCAGTTCGAGAAGTATATCGAAGAGGGCTCGTTCGAGCTCTGGTTCTTCGAGGTGGTTGTTGGTATTCCAAATGGACCAATAGAAGTACTTGCTCGCGAGGTCGATGTTTTCGGGGAATCGGATGTAGTAGGTGAGGCTGAGGGCGGCTTGTTTCTCCCATTCTTTGGAGTCCTCCGTGGCGCGGATCATCTCGTCGAGCTTGCTTGGGGAGATGGATTTGGAAGGCAGGTTTTTAATGTACCATGGCGCCTTCAGTTTCTTGAGGAGTTGCTCGATCGATTTGCCGGATTCGACGAGTATGTTTTCTAGGAGCAAGGTGGACTCGATTCGTTCGAGAGTTGTGAGGCAGCTGGAAAGGTCCGGATTGGATTGGCAGATTGGTTCGATGGTTTTTCGCCACGCTTTCAAGGCCTTGGCATCCTTGATGTCGTGATTTTCTTCGAGCTCGTTGCTAACGTATTCGATGATCTCCTTAAATTTCTGGGGGTGCGACTTTTCGATTTCCGAGATGTCGGCTTGCAGGGCTCTTGCGTTTCCAGACTTGAGGCGGAAGGCAACGAGCATGTGGGATAGGTCGTTCAAGGCCCCCGATTCTTGTTGCATGCCGAGTTTCACGATGGGGACGAAGTCCTTGGAGTTGGACTTTTTGAGGATCCAACCAGCGTTGTAGGAGGACCAACCCCGCCGATAAGGGGAAAGGGTTTCGTCCCGCGCATGGCGCATGAAGATCTTGAGAGCGTTCTTCTCCTTATCGAATTTTTCGAGTTCTTGGGCTAGAAGGTACTCGCCCCAGCAGTAGTATTCGTGGCTGATGTCGTCCTTGTATTCTGTCACCAAATGTTCGATACGATTGGCGAGTTTGCGCGGCTCGACTCTCCCGATGTCAAGTCGCACGATTTCCATGTTGGCTTCGAACATCTCGCCGCGTTCTTCGGGGAACCACTCGATGGTCTTTTCGAGCGCTTGTCTTCTCTTGTCCGGTTCGTCGCTCGGGTAGAGATCGTCGACGAGGGCGAGCTGGGCAACGGCAGAGGAGAGTTTGGGAAAAGGATCCTCGACTTCGCTTTCCGCCGCCTGAAGGGCTTCAATCGTCGAAAAGGTGGCGGGTGTTTTCCACCAACGGTTAACGGTGCCGACGGATTTGTGGAATTGGGCGAAGTTCTTTGGGGCGATTCTGTCGGTCTTGTGAATGACGGAAACGTTGATGCTGAGCTTGTTTTCCTCCTGCCACCATTGGCCCGAGTATTGGTAGTCAGGTGTCGAAATATTTAGATCTTTCGGGAGGGTGTTCGGGCGTACGCTACCTGGTAGGCTGATAGATATGGATACGTTTGATTCGCTCTTATCGATGCTGAACTCGGTCGATCTGCCATCAGCGCTGTCGCCAGGTGAAGGTAGCATCCAATTGAGGTCGGGCAGGGTGAAGGCGTAGTTGCTGGCATCGTCGCTTGTTTCGTTCTTGAGGGTGAAGTAGGAGCTGGCGATGGGAGTGTCCGCGTCGTAATTCGGATTAAAGGTGGCGTCGGCCATTTCAGCTCCGGGGAAGAGTCCATCGATTCGTTCGTGCATGTTCCAACGAAGACCCTCTTCGGTCTTTTCCTTGAACATCGTTTCGTACCACGATGCGTAGTAGCCATCCACATACATGTGTAGCCAGCCAGACAATGCGAGGTCGCTCGAGAGGTTCAGGTCGAATGCGAAATTTATTTTACCAGAGGATAAAAGTGGCGTGTGGCCGATCTCTGTGTGGTCGTCCAAAATCATGAGGACATCGCGATTGACGTCGCTTCCTGGTAAGTCACCAACCTTCAGATTTTCAACAGTCGCGTCTAGGAAGAGGTTTGAGCCGTCATCATTTCGCACGACTGTGATCGCATGATTGAAGTGGAATGGAGAGGGGAAGGAGCGGTCGAATTTTCCGAAACTGTCGGTGTCGATGAGGACGACATTCGCTTCGATGCCTTTGTATTTCAAGGCGGCGGCGAGCAGGTTGGCCTTGTCCTTGCAATCGCCGTACTTTTGGGTCCAAACGGCGTTGCAGTCGTATGGCTGATAGCCTGCGAGGCCAAACTCCAAGCCGGTATAGCGGACCTCGTTGGCGATGGGGTCGAGGATGGCTTGGATGATTTCGTCCCGCTCCGTGATTCCCTGTGTCCACGAATCGATCTCCGCTTTTAGTTCATCGCCAAGGGTGTTGCGTTCGTTGACGAGTCCGCGTATCCAATTACCAACGTCATCCCACGAGCTAAAGGTCGTGACTCTTTCGACGGGACCGGTATCGCTCGAAGGTTCGCGGCGCGTTTCCCAATCCTTTCCGCTTCGTTTCCTGTCTTCGTACTGGTATCGGGTGCGCCCGTTCGAGGCGGTGATGGTAGGCGAGGGCACGTTGGTTCCAACTTGGGCTCGATGGAATCTTTCAGCGAAGGAGTCCGGTACGTCGATTTCGTATCGCGTCAGGTAGATTGGCCAGTTGAACTGGAAGTAGAAGCTGTTGACTAATTGGTTTTCGACGATCGGTTCGAACTCCTTGGTAATGACGATATGCTCGGTGATGCTGCCGATATCGATGTCGGGAAAAATGACGACGAGCTCCTCATAGTCGGTGTAGAGGTTCGAGTCGGCTTCCTCCTGTGGTGATTGCACGAATACAGCATTTTCCCCGACGGGGACGATGCTGCCGTCAGGCTGGATCGCGTGAGCAAGTATTAGATGGATGGATTCTTGGTCCTTGCGGTACTTGAAGGTGTCCTTGCCGATGGGGTCTACCCCAGATTGCTCGAGAACGTAGAAGATTCCGTGGTCGACGCGATAGCGATCGTTGTCTTGGACGAGGTACTCGATGCGTTCGTTGAGGAGGACGATGCCCGGTTTGGCGGAATCCTTGAAATACTCGATGCCATCCATCACCTCTGATATAGGGGTGAGACGTTCTTTGATCTCTTCGTAGAAGGGAAGAGATTCGAGATGCTTGGGGCGGGCTTGGGAAAATAGGAGGTCTAGGGGGAGACAAGCGACGAGCGAGAGGAAGAGGCAAAAACGCATGTATATTCGAAAAGCCCAAGTAGGCTTACTTGCAATTATAATCTGCGTAAAACTACCGACTGGTTCCTGTTCCTAGAGCTGGCGATAGTTGTGCATCAGGTCGATGATGGACTCCCTCAGCGTGAAGAGGTCTTTGCGTATCTCGGACGTCCACTTGTGCTCCTCTGGTTTGAGGGAGATGCAGGCTTCCATGGTGGCGATAGTGAGGTGGAGAAGGTGCAGGGCGCGCTTCAAGGCGGCGACGACGAAGCCCGGTTCGGTTTCGACTCCTTCCGACACTTGCTCGAGCGCTGCGATCAGTTTGCTAACCGTCATTTGGCCGTGCCAAATCAGCTGGTTCCAAGGGTTTGAGGTATCGTCGCTCAACAAGTCGCGGGCATCCGACTCGTCGTAGAGGGTGGAGGTGATCTCCATCATCGATACGATCAAAGGGTGGTTCGGGAGGTATTCAAAATCTGGATTCGTGGGGTCGGGGTCCTGCTCCGAATCCCAGTCGCCGAAAAACTCCTCGGTGACTTCCATCGAATCGATCTCCCAGCCCATGGCTTTGGCGATAATCTCTTCGCAGTCGGGAGCGTTTTCGTACTTTTCGAAGAGCTCGAGCAGCATGTCGCTGCGGGCGTCGGTTTTCTGCAGGTAAGCTTCCCACTGGAATTCGTCCATGTCCTCGTCGAGCGGCTCCTCCCGCTGCTCGGCTGGATCGAGGGCCCGCGAGAGCTCTTCCATGAAATTGAACATGGCTTGCTTGTTGGCTTCCTGTTGATCGCGTTCGGCGTCTTCCGAGAGCGTCCACTTGGGCAGGCTGACCTTCCAGGTGTAGTCGACGGACTCGATCAGAACGCGTCCGTTCGACTCGCTGAACCACTCGAGATAGAGGCAGTTTGCGAGGGTGAAGGCGGGGGGCTCTTCGAGGAGATCTTCGTCGTCTTCGAAGTCCGGTGGCGTTTTGACCTTTTTGGATGCGGTCATGTCGCCGACAGTTCCCTCTTGGAAGATGTCGAAGCCGGTGTAGTCGCCCTCGATGGCATTCGCGTTGCGGAACTCGAGCCGGGCGCCAGCCAAGTCCCTGTAGCAGTTGCCTTTAAGGTTTAGTTCGATGGGTTGGTTCAGGCCCTTGAGCCAAACAGTGCCTACGACACGTCCCGGGACTATGTTTTGGATGAGACCACGAACAACGTACTTATCTATGCGCCAAGCCATTAATTACCGGCAATTTTTCGTGCGGGACCGCGCTTGTCAACTGCGGGAATTCAGGGGGTATGGGGAAGGCTGGCTTGACGGGCAGGAACCGCGAAGTCAGTTCAGGAGCTCGGATATGAACGACTACCTTACCATTTTTCTGCTCATCCTGCCCGTTTTTGCGATGCTTGTGGTGGGGATGGCTCTACGGTGGAAAGGGTGGCTGGACAGTTCGGTCGAGAAGGGCGTGACCTTGCTCGTGGTGAACGTTTTTTATCCGTGCTTGATCGTGAGCTCGATGATCAAGGCGGAGCCGTTCGAGCCGGGTTCCGGCACGCTCTGGGGACCTGTTATAGGATTTGGCACGGTTACGTTCGGCTTCCTGGCTGCCAGCTTGGTGGGTCGAACGTTTGGGATAAAGAAGGGCCGCGGCTTGCGGACCTTTGCCTTTTCGACTGGGATCTACAATTACGGCTACCTTCCGATCCCATTGATGGAGAGTATGTTTGGTCCCAATGAGCTGGCGGTCCTATTCGTGCACAACGTTGGCATCGAGGTGGGAATTTGGACGGTGGGAATTTCCTTTTTGGCGGGTGGAAGCCTGCGGGACGGGTTCAGGAAAATCTTCAACCCGATGGTGATGGCCCTGGTGGTGGGCTTGGTGATCAACATGAGTGGCGTTGGAGAGCTGTTACCCGGCGTTCTGACGAGAACGGTGTATTTGCTGGCTGGATGCGCGGTGCCTTTGGGCTTGTTGGCGATTGGTACCAACCTTTTTGACCACGTTCGATCGGGCGAAAAGCTTTGGGACGCGCGGGACAGCCTGTTGGGCGCGATCCTGCGGCTGGGCGCCTTGCCGTGCGTGGGACTCTGGGTCGCTTGGTATTTTCCTCTTCCGATAGAGTTGAAGCGCGTTCTCGTGTTTCAATCGGCGATGCCGGCCGGCATTATGCCGATCTTGATCGCGAGGCACTATGGAGGTCAGCCCATTGTGGCCGTTCGAGTGGTACTGGCCACGACTTGTATCGGATTGGTTACGATGCCGCTTTGGATCCGCTTCGGGCTAGACCTCATCGGCTCGTGAGCTGACTAGTTTTGCTCTGGCGCGGCAACGAGTTGCTGGATGAGCTCGAGCAGCTTTCGGATCGAGAAGGGCTTGTCGACGTACGCGTCGATTTTCATTCCCTGGAACTCGGCGCTTTCCTGCTGGGGAAGCCCGGACATGAGCACGACTTTGATATTTGGATACGCCTTTTGCATCTCCTTGACGACGCTGCAGCCTGATGCACCTGGCATGATCGAGTCGGTCAGGAGCAAGTCGATAGTGCCTTCAAAGTTCTTACCCTTTTCGATGGCTTCGAGGCCGTCTTTGGCGACTACGAGGTTGTATCCACTTTGGCCTAATCCCAGCTCTAGGATTTCGCGAACCTGTTCCTGGTCTTCCGCTACGAGGATGGTGGGGGTCGCTCCGGACTCGGTGGACTCGGCGCTCGGCATGCGTTCCAGAAGGTTTGGCGAATCCTCCCGTTTGATTTCCTCGAGAACCTCTGGAAAGTAGAAAGAAAACTCGGTGCCGCTTCCGATCTCGCTGTCGACCATTAGGTGACCGCCATTGCTTTGGATGATTCCGTATACGATGGAGAGGCCGAGTCCCGTTCCAGCCCCTTTTTTCGTGGTGAAGAACGGTTCGAATATTTTCTCCAGAACATCCCGGTGAATCCCTTGGCCGTTGTCTCGGACCGAGACTTTGGCGTAAGTTCCAGGTTTGGCTTTCCCGGTGATAAAGATCTCGGAACCCTTCAACTTGACCATGCTCGTTTTTAGGGATACGACTCCATCGTGGTCGGAAATCGCCTCTTGCCCATTGACGACGAGGTTCATGATAACCTGGTCGATCTGGTTTGTATCCACTTTTACGTTACTTAAATTCGGATCGAGTTGGGAGGTGAACCTGACCTCCTTGTTGAGGATACGTGATAGCATTGGCATCATGTTGCCAATCAGCTCGTTGAGGTTTGCTACGACGGGTAGGTCGCTCTTGCCTCTGCTGAAGGAGAGGAGGCGACTTGTCAGCTTGCTCGCCCGATCGGTGATCTTGAGGATTTCGTTGGCGTAGACGTGATCCTTTTTACTGAGGTCGCGCGAGTTGCAGAGCAATTCGCTGAACCCGCGCTGGCCGGCTAGGAGGTTGTTGAAGTCGTGGGCGATTCCGCCTGCCAGTCTGCCTACCGCTTCCATTCGCTGGGTGTGGCGCAGTTGCTCTTCGAGTAGTCGCTTTTCCGATACGTCTCGGAGGGTCACGAAGAGAGCGATCGAATCGCCGATTGGCGTTCGGCTTACGGTCATTTCGACGGGGCGAACTTGGCCGGAAGCGGTGATGAACTCTGCGCTGTGGCGTTGATGTCCGTTGTTTTCGTCGATGAGGGCGTTGAGGTGATCGGTTTTAAAATCCGCGTGTTCCGGAAAGATCTCCTCGAAGCGATGTCCGACGAGCCTTTCCGTATCCAAAAGTTTGAACGAGGCCATGTTTGCCTCGATGATGACTCCGTCCTTGGGCGAGAGCAGCATGAGGGCATCGGTCGAGTTGTCGAAAAGGGAACGGAACTTTATCTCGCTTCGAAGGACGGCGCTTTGCGTTTTCTTGGTCTCGGTTATGTCGGTCTGGAAGGAGATGAATCGAGTTACTTTTCCGGAGTCGTCGACGAGCGGATTCCCGTCGATGCTGACCCAGTAGGGCGCTCCGTTTTTCTTGTACTGGACGATTTCGACGTGGAAGGCTTTGCCCCTCCGGATGCGATCGCGCATGTGGCGGACGGTGCTGTCCTCGGTGAGGGGGCCGCGTAGCAGGTCGGTTGGATCCCTTCCGATAATATCCTCGAATTGGTAGCCCGTGCATTCGGTGAAGGCGTTGTTGCACCAGTTCACGTTGCCCGATTGGTCGAAGACGAGAATGGAGAGCTGGACCTTGCGAGCGAGGTGGGAGAAGAGTTTCAGGTCTTCGACGACGCTTTGGTTGTCGAATCCGTATTGGTGCATGCCAATGAGGGTGGTGCGGGAGTCGCTGTTTTGAGCGGGCGCCCATTTTGCCACGGTTGCGACTTTGCGAGTGATGCCCGTCGCGAGGGTGACGCGGTACTGGATGTTCATCTCTTTGGCGTCGCCGGAGAGAAGCGCGTTGAAGGCGTTTTCGACGTGCTTGCGGTCCTTTTCGGTGACGCAGGCGAGCCACTCCGAGAGCAGGACTCGACCCATTTCGCGTGAGGCCGGATTTCCGAAGTGCTCGAAGGAGCGGGTCTCCTTGTCGAGGGTCCATCCCAGTATGGCTTCCTCGGCGCTTTTGGCGACGCTCACGGTCGAGTCGGCGGTGGCGTTGGCGATGAGTGCCTCGGTGGTGCAGCGGACTGCTGTTTGACCTTCCGAGAGAGCCTCTTTTTCGAATGTCAGGCAAAAGACTCTGTTGCCGGTTTCGTATTCAACTTCGATGCGCAGAAAGCTTTGCATGTCCGGCTCGTCGCTGACGAGGACCTTCCGGATTTCGTCCGTGAGCCTTGCTATTTGCTCGGGCGAGAGGGCGCGGCAATCGGAGAGTGGAAACTTGTTGGCGAGCGGAGCTCCGAGGATCGATCTCGCTCCGTTGGCGAAGGCAATTACGTTGAAGAGTTCGTCGACTACGAAGACTGGGTTGTGCACGCTGGGATCTAAGCTCTTTAGCGGTCGGGCGATTTCAAGTTCGAGCTGTGTGGTTTCATCAGAGGTTTTGTCTGCCTTGGAGGCGAGTGTTGTCTGGTTTTTGTCTGGCATTTGACGAAGATTCTGAGGGTCTTGCGATACTCAGCGAGATTTGTGGAGGTAGGGAAAAGGCTAGTTCAAAAGCAGGTGGCGCACAAGTTGAGGGTCCATTTTTACCCCCTTTTAATTGGCGTTTGCAATTCTCCATGAGGGCTCCATAGGTGACGTTCTGTCAGGGTTTTAATGATGAGTGGATTTTTAGATGAAAGCGCCGCTGTCGAGCTCCTCGGCAAATTGGTAGGGATCAATAGCGTGAATCCGGTTTTTGGTGGTCCGGGCGAAGGTGACGTTTGCGAATTCGTGGCGAATTGGCTGGAGAAACGCAAGATCCGCTACCAGCTGCAAGAAGTCTTTCCGGGCCGGAACAACGTGGTGGCCAGGATCGGCCCGACTGACGGGCCGACCCTATTGCTGGAAGCTCACATGGATACGGTGGGGGTGGAGGAATGGGGATTTTGCGACAAGTGTTGTGTCGAACGCGAATTTAAAGGTGTACGTTTAGGACCAGAGGAGAGATGAGCCTTAAATGGGCTTTGTGGCCCAAATTTTAGGAGTGATGATGAGGCTCACC
>JBNKSG010000097.1:0-13030 GCA_050297195.1 Opitutaceae bacterium
CAAGCGATTGTTCAGGAAGTCCGCTCCTCCGATGGGCGCTGGTATCTCATGCGGATATATCCGTATATGACGGGCCGCGACAAGTCAGCGGGAGCAGTGCTGACCTTGGTCGATATCTCTGCGATCAAGAAAGCGGAAAAGGAACTGAAGATTAGGACCGATTCTCTGGCCAATGCTAAGTACGACCTTGAGCAGTTCGCGTATTCGGTTTCCCATGACCTGCAAACGCCTCTACGATCCGTGAGTGGTTATCTCGATCTCTTGAAAAAGCGCTTCGAGGGGCAGGATGAGGAGGCAAACGAGTACCTCGGCTTTGCTCATCAAGGCGCGATCAGGATGAAGGATATGATCAACGGACTGTTGACCTACACTCGTATTGAAACCCGTGCTGCGGATTTCGAGGAGTTTCCCTTGGATAGCGTATTGGACGAAGCTCTGGAGTCCGTCCAGCAGGACCTGGACGCGGTGGGAGGGGAGTTGATCCGCGAGTCTTGCAACCTGGTCGTTTTTGGTGAGCACCGCTTCGGCGTGTATCTCATGACCGAACTCCTAAACAATGCGATTCGTTTCAGGGGCGGCTCTCCATTGAGAATTAGAGTCTCGGCGGAAGTGGTGGATACGGGGGTTCGCGTGAGCGTGCGCGACAACGGCCGCAGCGTTGAGCCGGTGAACCAGGAACAAGTATTCAAGATCTTCTACCAGGAACACCCCGAACAGGTAACGGAAGGCCTAGGCGTGGGATTGGCGGTCTGCCGCAGAATCGTTTTGAAGCATGGCGGCACCATCGAACTCGATTCATCTGCTGGCATGGGGACTACGGTCGCCTTCACTTTGCCAGCCAAACCAGAAAGGGCGTTTTGAACGTATGTTTGGAGATCTCTCAATAGGGGCAGTCTTACCCCGACTATCCAGCTTCGAGATTGCTTTCCTCTCTGGAAGGCTCGAAGGCCCGCTCCCTAGAGAGCAAGGATTCCGCGGCTTCGATTTGCTCTGCTTGGCGAGCCTTGATCGCTGCCAGCCTGTCTTTTTGCTGCAGGGCTCGACGATTCAGCTCGAGAATTTGCTGTTGGTCGCGTTCGAAAGGGGAAAGAGGAAGCTCGTCGAATTTCATAAAGGTGGATTGATAAGGCTTTCTGATCGTACCTATGTAAATCGCTTTCGTTTCCGTAAAATCAACGTTGAGAATCTGAAATCTGGATTTGTTAGAAATTATTCACGATTAGAACTGATTCGCTGGGCTGCTGAGGCGAAAAGCTTATGGCGTCGTTGCTTGTCGGGAGTCTCTGTTCTGGGTTTTTCGATACCTGGTAGTTATGGCGACGGAAAGTAAACTGGAAGGAATGCGTGCGGAGGCAGGTCCGAGTATCGCCGGTCACGTGGTGATTTCAGGCGGCTACGAGAGTTTCAAGGCTCTCGAATCCTTCTTTTCGGCGGCTTCGGAGCTGACAGGGGTCTGTTATTTCGTTTGTGCGGAGTTGCCGCTCCGCCAGTCCATACACGTCTACGAGCATTTGAAGAAGATCGGCGGTCTCCCAGTGTACGCGATCGATTCGACCATGATCTTGGAGCCGGATGCGATCTACCTTTGTCCGAGTTTCTCCAATATCTCGATTATCGACAAGAAGCTGACGGTGAACGCCGTACGGGGCCAAGCGCGAAACCGCAATACCTTAAACCTTTTGATCGAGGCCTTGGAAGAGATGGCCCCTAGGTCTGCTTTGGTTTCCGTCGCTGGGTATGCCTTGCCGGATTCCAAGGCCTTGGCTCGTTTTCGAGCGAAGGGAGGGCTTGTGATCGAAGAGGCGCAAGGGGCGGACGAGGAGAAAACCGAGTATCGCGTGGCCGACCAGGTCTTGCCTGTGGGAGACATGGCCAGCTCCATTCGCGAGCACTTTGGCCTGGGTGAAGGTCCACTGAGTTTGGATGAGCGCCGTGAGCTCGAGAGCTTGAGGCACCTCTTCGATAGGCTGACGACGCGGGTCCGTATCGATTTTACCCAATACAAGACGGAGCCATTGAAGCGTCGTATTCTCAATCGTATGCGTCGTTCCGAATGCACGGACATCGCCGCCTATGTCCGATTTGCGTCAGAGGACTCCAGAGAGTCCTTGGCATTGTACGATGATTTTATTGTTGGGGTGACACGGTTCTTTCGGGACGAAAAAGCCTTCGACAGATTGCGGGAGAAGGTGATTCCCGCATTGTTCAAGAGACATAAGGATGGGAGCGAAATCCGTATTTGGGTGCCGGGCGTCGCCTCCGGAGAGGAGGCTTACTCGATCGCAATGCTGATGGAGGAGTGCGCGATGGAGCTCGGGATCGAATCGCCGCACTACAAGATTTTCGCCAGCGACGCTCACGAGGTAGCTCTAGGAAAAGGAGTGAAGGCGGTGTATTCGCAAGAGTCCGTGAGGCACTTGTCGCCCGAGCGTATCGAGCGCTTTTTCATCCGTACCAAGCGACACTTCCAGATAAAGCCGCAGTACCGTAAAAAGGTGGTCTTTGCGCGTCACGACTTGCTGACGGATCCTCCGTTCAGTCGTATCGATCTGGTTTCCTGCCGTAACTTGCTCATTTACCTGAAGCCGTCCGCTCAGAAGAAGGCTTTTGGAATGATGCTCTTTTCGCTGCAGCTGAGGGGCTTCCTTTTTCTAGGGGCGAGCGAGTCTCCGAATAGCTATATTGGACAGCTCGATTCAGTAGACATCGTGTCTCGGATCTATTCGAAGGTGAGCGATACCTATGTGTCGCCAACGATGCTGGATGCGGCGAAACCTAAGTTGCCAAAGCTCAGTTCCTTTGATCGGCCGAATCCTTTGAAGGTCAACGAGCATCCGGAGCAAGTCATGCTCAACGGCGTGATGGAGCGCTACATGCCTCCTAGCATTATCATCGACGATATTGGCGAGATCGTTCATACCTTCGGTGAATGCGATGCCTTTATGGTGCCGATGGTGGGGCGGGTGAGCCTGCATTTCGAGGACCGTCTGCTTCCGTTTTTGAGAGTCACGGTTCAGCACGCTCGGGCGCGGGCTCTCGCTGGGGGCGTTCGCGTCCAGTGTCGTTGCCAAAGACAGGAGGGAGATGAAACGTTTTCCTCAGTCGATATTGAAGCGGAAGGGCTGAAGAGCTTCCATGGTTTCGAAAGCTGCGTTCTCGTTGTTTTTAATCCCGAGAAACGGGCGCATTCGCCCGAGCAGCGCAGCGTGGCGCTCGATCTCAAGAAGACTCGCGAGTCGGTGACGGAGTTGAATTTGGAGCTAACGCTGAGACAGGAGCTGAAGTTGGCGAGGGCGCAGTTGAGCGAAACGGTAGAGCAATTGGAAGAGAGCAACCAAGAGCTGCAGCTTGCGAACGAGGAATTGCTTACCTCGAACGAGGAACTCCAGACTACCAACGAGGAGCTTCATTCCGTAAACGAGGAGCTCTTCTCGGTGAACGCCGAATACGAGAGCAAGAATCGCGATCTCATCTCGCTCAACGAAGACATAAACAATCTTCTGAGCAGTACTGAGATCGGCACTGTATTTATCGGGACGAACTTGCGTATCCGAAAATTCACTCCAGCTGCGAACGTGATCCTAAACCTGCTTCCTTCGGATATTGGGCGTCCGATCGATCACATTTCCCACAATTTGGTGGGCTACGATTCCCTTGTCGAAGATACGAAGACCGTTATCGCCGAAGGCAAGGGTCTTGAGAAAGAGGCCAGTATGGCGGGCGGCGCCCTCTTGCTCGTGCGTATCCTTCCTTTCAAAACCGAGAAGGAGGAGGTCACCGGCGCTGTCATCGCCCTGATCGATGTCACCGAGCTGAAGCGAGCAGAGACGCAGGTACTCGACAGTCAGCGTCGTCTTCAGCTCGCCCTAGAGGCTGCCGAATTCGGAGTGTGGTCCTTTGACTTGGAGCGTAGCTCGTTCGAGTGCGATCCCCGGGTGGAGCGACTCTTGGATTTTCGAGGGGACCGAGAGGAGGCCCGTGAGGAGTTTCTCGCTATGATCGATACCACGATCGACTCCCTCGCTCGCGTGGACCAGCGCTCCGACGATTTGCAGGATAATGCTTTTCAGGAGTCTTGGGACTTCACCGCGATCGATGGCCAGATGCATTACCTTTCAACGAGAGCGATCGTATACCGAGGGCCCTCGGGCAGGATCCATCGGGTCAGTGGTATCATGTGGGACGAGACGGAAACGAAGCGAGGCGAGCAGCAGGTCCTGCAAAAGAAGAAGGATCTCGAAACCTTGCTGTATGTAGTTTCCCATGACTTGAGGGAGCCGCTTCGGGCGATCCAAAGTTTTTCTGCTCTGCTGGATGAACGCTACGGCGACGAGTTGGAGGGCAAGGCGGCTGACTTTTTGCGGCGAATTCAAGCGGCATCCAATCGCATGACCGCTCTTTTGGACGATGTGCTTAGCCTGTCCCGTATCAATAAAATGCAGACTCCCATGGAACGAGTGGATGGGGCGGAATTGGTCCAGGCGGCGATGAAGGAACTCGAGAAACGTATTCAAGACACGGATGCGAAAATTGTTGTATCGAGCGACCTTCCGGAGCTGAGGGCGAACTACACCTACGCGAAGCAGGCTTTGACTAACCTGATTGGAAATGCCCTCAAGTTCGTCAACCCGGGAGAAAAGCCGGATATCGAAATCACCCCGCACGTTTCCAAGTCCGACCATATCGTGGGAGTAGAAGTGCGAGATCGGGGGCCAGGAATCCCAGAGGAGAGCTTGGGCCGTGTATTCAAATTGTTCCAACGAGCGGTCGGTCGCGACGTTGAAGGTACGGGAGCGGGCTTAGCTATCGTGAAGCAGATCGCCCAGAAGCATGGCGGCGATGTTTGGTACGAGCCTCGCAGTGGGGGCGGGGCTAAGTTCACAATCACCTTTTCGAGGAACTTGTAAGTGATGGAGCGCTTAAAGGAGGTCGGGGTAAAGGGCGCCGCTGTATCAAGACCAGCGAGAGTGCTCGTGGTGGACGATAGCGATGACGATATCCTCCTGTTCCATGAGGCCTTTGAAAGGATCGATCCGAGTATCGAATGCGAGGTGGCGCGCGACGGACGTGAGGCGATCGAGCTTTTGGCCGAGCTAAAAAGGCGCCAGTCGCTGCCACAACTTGTTTTTATGGATCTAAATATGCCGATTTTGGACGGTTGCGCCGCAGTTCGAAAGCTACGACAGGAGCTGGGGCTAGCGGACCTCGCGGTTGTGGTTTTTACCTCTAGCGACCTTCCGGAAGATTCTAAGATCGTTTATGAGGCGGGCGCTAATTCATGTATCAGAAAACCGGATAATTATTGGAGATGGGTGGATGTAATTCGCTCGGTGCTAGCCTTTTTTATCGATAAGGATTCCAACGATTTATCGACGTAAGGCTGGAGCTATAATTTCGCATGGTTTGTGCTCGCTCGGGAAAATGGGGAGTCGCATCTCGGTACCGAGACTTCTACTACGCGCCCACGAATCCCGCCCGGAAGCGGCCTTGCCTTGCTTCGCGACCGAAGCGGGGTTTCAACCCAGCCTCTCCCGCGATCCGGCGTCAAAACCGTTTCAGCACTGGGCTCGCGGACTCTCGCTACGAATTTCATGAATAATGCAGGCTAGCTCCTTGCTGCTTCGGCTGAGGGATGTCCGGATCTCCTCGTTTTGGAGGATCTGGTCGACGCTTGTTTTGTTGCTTCCGAGGTTTACCACCACGCAGGCTGGGTCGAGAATCTGGGCTGACATTGTCGTTAGCACTTCTCTCAGCTCGGATAGGGCGAACTGGGATGCGGGATTGGCATGGAGGATGGCCACTTTCTTGCCATGGAATCTTGGATCGCCGACCAGCCATTCTAGAAGGTTTTTCAGTGCGGCGGGTAGAGAATGGATGTACTCGGGGGTGGAGAACAGCAGTAGGTCTGCATTGCTCACCTTTTGTCGCGTTTCGCTGACTGCGCTGGGCAATGGTTCTTGGTCGATGTCCGGGCTGTAAAGCGGCAGCGATCCAATGGAATCGAGCGTAGAGAAATTGATGCCGGAGGGGGCGGACCTGGTGTAGGCTTCAATGAGCTTCGCGTTGGAGGAACCGTGTCGAAGGCTTCCGCAAATCGTTAGTATTTCAAGTGGCATTATCCTGATATTCCACCCCTGGATGCAGAAATCAACGGAGTTGTGTGGGCTGCGTGTCTATAGCTTGTCGAACTCGTACTCGAACGTTTCTAGAACTCCGTCTAGGCCAAGAGAGACAGCCACCTTGTAATTACTATCTTTGGGTAATTTAGATCCGGCGATCCTAGTGATCATAACAGTGATCTGATCGCCCTTGTCGGCAGTCCGTTCACTCAAATCGATTTCAGGTAGTTGGGATGGGGCGTTGAGACTCGACTTTGGCTCTATGGGGTTTGAGTTCAATGAAGAGTAGGAGATTCCATTCACCGAGAAGTCAGTCAGTTCTTTAAGCGACAATCCCCCTTTTATTCCTTCTTGCTTCTCGATTACGAAAATGAATTTCAAACCGTCTGGTGAACCTTCGAACTCTGAAGCAAGTTCTTCTTTCTCTAATTTGGATACATCGAGTAAGGTGACGGATAACATGTCGCCATTTTTCTCAATCGGGAATGCGACGAGTTCCGAGATGAAAAATAGCGAGAGAGCTAAGGTGGTGATCGTTTTCTTCATTCTGTTTTTTTGTCTTTAGTTGAATGCCAAGCTCAGACGACGAGTGCTCGCTCCCTTTGTATAAAACGTTTTGTTGGAATTATATTATTATTTCAGCGTGGAGTTTAGGGTCTTTCTTCGATATTCTGATTGGGGTATCTAATTGTGGCAGCCAAACTTCTTCATAGTTTGTGTCTTCTGTGGATTCTATGTAAATGCTAGAGGCATTATTATCGACTGCCTCTTTCATAAGTTTCGAAAGGTTCAAATATAGCCAATAGGAGTGATTTACGTTTGCAGTGTTTTCGATCATAGAGGTGTCGAAATCTATGCTTCCGTTCGTTGCCTGAGGTCGAACTGCCACAAATGGTATGAAAGCGCTTTTTCGTCCGCTTTTTTTATACCAAAGAGCGATTAGTTTTGGGTTTTTTGTGTCAAGAAGAAGTGGGGTTGATATTCCTGGTATATGAAATTCTTTTCTGTCGTTTGATCCATTCGAGAATAAGACAATTCGGTTACAATCGGATTGGTTCGCCATTTGGACGATCTGCGGTATCGAACCGATAATTGCCTCTTCTTTGAATCTATCGAGATCGACTTTATGTAGGTTGATGCCTGTCCAGTCGAATTCACCGTAATTTTGGAAAACACCAGCAAGCGGAATTTTGTCTACTTCGATTTTTGGTGATGCCTCAACGAGAATGGCAGTTGTCAAGAAAACGGTGAATATTAGCTTTTTCATTAGTATTTTCCAATACGAAGAGGCCTAAGCTTTGCTTCCATGACTGGTGTCGTTGATTTGGTTGATTTGTTGTGAAAAAGGCGGGCGTTTGCCTAAGTTGTATGAGTCGCCTTTATTGTTCTGCATTTCCTTCGATTGGTATGAAAGGCTCATCTTTTCCTAGGGGCTCGAATCTCGATTTTAGAACTTCGAAAGTATTTCTAGCAATGTACAAGCTACCATTGAGATTTTGGTTTCGTGACTCGCATCGTTTCCACATCGTGTCTTCGGATGCTTTGACGAAGTACAATCTAGGAACGGCTCTTAAAGATTCGATCTTTATTCTCGCTCTGTCTCTACTGGAACGACTCCAAAAACCGGTGTCTAAGACAATGTCGATTCCTTTAGCAAAACCTGAACCCAGAGCTTTTCCATTAGCTCTTCAACTCTTGAGGATCGTTCGGCGAACGTGCTCTCTTCGGGGTCATCTCCGAAAAGCTGGGTCATCCATTCGTCTGGAGAGAATCTGATCGCTCCCGTTTCTTGTTCCAGCTTCTTGGCGTAGCTAGTCTTTCCGGAACCAAGGTAGCCGTATATCATGTGAGCAACTGCTGGATTCTCCATCATCTATTTTGCAGAACGTCAAGGCCGTACGCGGAGGCTAGCGCGAAGCTCTGCCGGAATTGTGACCGACTTGTTCGCATTGTTTTTGTTTCTTGGTCCGACGAAAGCGATGAAATAGAGGATGACCGATAGTGATAGGAAAAACGAGAATTGTATCCAATCGTGGGTATCACTTTCTTGAACCGTATTCATTGATGAATAGCTAGGGTGCTGTGGGCTGTAGTGGACCGGTTGATCAGGAGATGAACTGGAGAAATACCGTTCAACCTGACTACTTCCTCTATACTTCTCTCCATTAACGATGTAGCTGTAGTTTTGGATACCGTGGCCCAAGCCAGATGGTCCGTCAATATGCCCAACTGTTGTTTCGTGTGATTTTGAAAGCAGATGCTGCGTGTACATGAATCGAGTTTGCATCACTAAGCAGAATACCGGAATTACGCCGAAGATTCCTGCCATGATTCTCGTTTCGATTCTATTCATTTTGCTGCGAACGCCGAGTGCATACGATGGAGATAGGCGCAGCCTATCGGAATTGTATGCCACGTTTGGTTGGCTTAATTTATTCGCCGTAGTGTGACCACATCCGAAGAACGTGAACCTTTTTCGTATCTTCGAAAACCTCGTACACTAATCGATGCTGGATATTGATTCTTCGAGAATAGCATCCTTGTAAGTTGCCTGCTAAAGTGCCGAATCTTGGTGGATTCTGAAATGGGTCCTTCTTTATGATTTCAATTAGTTCAAGAGCTTTGGTTTTGAGATCACTCTTTTTCAGTTTCTGAGCGTCCTTTTGTGCCTGTCGTGAGTAGTGGATTTCGTAACTCACCAGTCAAGTTCTGTTGAAGCCTTTTCGATGCCTTCAGAGCGGGCTTTTTGAATAGATTCTACCATTCCTGGGATGGATTGGAGATGCAGGGTTTCTCTGATCGAACGCCAATCGTCTTCGGAGATTAAGACAGCATTTCCTCTTTTGCCTGTAATTTGAATTGGTTCGTGGGAGGTGTTTGCCTCGTCGATTAGTGCATAGAGGTTTCCTCTTGCTTTGGTTGCGGTTACGGTAGTCATGGAGAAAGCGTGCGTAAAAGCGTTCGCTTTGTCAACCTTCCATTTCTAGCCAACGCCAAGACCATACGACGAGGCCTAGGCTTTGCCTCCATGTCTGGGCTCGTTTATTTTACAAGGTTCGTTTTGTAAGCGGCGGGCGTTTGCCGAAGTTGTATGCGTCGCCTGCTTAGGCCATTTTCGGGTTCGCTCCGTATTGGTTTTCTCCTTCTTGGCTATCTTGAACAAGAAAGACGAGAAGGACAATTCCGCCAATTAGTGGAATGAGCCCAATGAAGAACCAAAAACCGCTTCTTCCCGTATCATGCAGTCTTCTTACGAATAGGCCTAGTGAAGGGAGTATTACGGCAAGAGAGTACAGAAGATATAGGATTCCGTACCCGATCCCATCAAATGCTGTTCCTATGATATTGTCTAGTATTGCTGCTATGACTAACGCAATGAGATTGAAGAGCGCAAAGAACCAGTATTCTGATCGACGAGAACGTCCTTCGAATACGGCGTATTTTTTGAGGGCTTGTATGTAGTATTTCATATTTGAGGAGGTTAAATTCTTCTGCCTAACGCCGAGGCCATGCGCGTAGGCCTCAGTTTGGGTTCCGTTTCAAGTTAGTGTTTTTAGGAGGTGGGTCGAGGTGAGAGAGGCGGGCGCTTGCCGGAATTGTATGGGCCGACTTGTTGGCTGGATGATGGTTTGAACTAGAATGAGTTGGCCTTCTGGAGCCTGCACTTTTTTTTCTGATTATTGGAACGTCGATTCGGTCACCTTTGGTTTTTTTCGAGTCATCTTTTTATGCAGGATCAGTTCTTTCTAAAGGAACGTTGATTGGGCTCGGCTTCTCAAAAACGAATCATTATTCCCGATGCTGGGTCTTCATTTATTACGCCCCCACAAGAGGATCTTCTTTGATTTGATGGATCTAGAAAATGGATACGATGCCCGGTTTCCTCGTATTCAATCATTCCTTTCTTTAGCCAACGTCGAGCTGATACGACGAGGCCTAAGCTTGGCTTCCATGTCTGAGGTCGCTGATTTCTAAAGGGTCGTTGTGAAGGAGGCGGGCGTTTGCCGGCATTGTATGCGCCGCCTGGTTAAGGTGAATTCTTTTGCTTAGGAGTTGTGTTCCTTTGTTTGTTTCAATGTTTCAATCGGTTCTTCAAATGTTTGGTCGTTTCGGCTAATTCGTTCCGCTTGTCTTCGGGAATTCTTTTCCGCTGCAGGACCTTTCTTCCTCACGCGAAGGCTTCCAGTCTGGTCGGACGAAGGACGACAGGACTTTTCTCAGTTGTCGTCGAAATCGGGATTTTTGTGGCTCGTCATCGAAGATGGATGTCTGGGAAATTGGTTCACAATTTAGTATTCAGATAAACCAGACATTCTTCTTCTCCTTGCTCGTTCCTTTCCTTTCTTAAAATTTTTTCTCCCCTTAACGCCAAGACCATACGCGAAGGCCTAAGCTTGGCCTCCATTTCTGTGGTCGTTGATTTGGATGTTTCGTAGTGAAAGAGGCGAACGTTTGCCGGAGTTGTATGCGTCGCCTTGTTAGGCTCTATAAATCTCAATCTTCTTATTCGGCTTGTATGCGTACTTCAAAAACAAAAATCTAGCGAAGATACAATAAAGACCTACGACGGTTGTGTATGTCCAGTAAGCATAGGTGAAGGTGCTAAGGCAGAAGTAGTTCCAAAAGAGATAACTGCAGGCTCCAAGAATTCCAATGCCCATAAGCAACACGAAATGTAGCAACTCTTGACTGGCTCTTCCTCCCGGTGTTTTTCGTGATGGATGACCCGACTGAAACTGCATGAGCGATTCTGAACAAATTTCGTTTATACGAGATTCTGCTTCCTCAATCTTTCTGAAATAGTCTTCTAGTGAACGAATGTGAAGTATAGTGGACCTGATCAAATAAATGATAGCGATAGGTGCACCTATAAGGAAAATGGATTTTGATTCCAGTTCCATTTTGGGAAGTAAACCAAGAATCGAAGATATGATGATCGCCGAGAAAGCAACTCGACGCTCTATAGCGGTGAATCTGAATGTTAACAAAGAGTACATTGCTTTGTATTCTTCAATCACAATGGAAGCTCTGTCTTTGTCTGTGAGTGGCATGTCAAAATGTTTTTTGCCTAACGTGAGACTGTGTCAAAGGGCGAACAGAGTCGCAGGCCCAGACCGGTTCGGGTTTAATCTGTAGGATTCTGTGGATACTCCACCCGAGCGCGTTTCTGGGCTCGTCGCGAAGCGGAGCGGGCCGATCGAGAGGAGCAAGCGTTCAAGGGCAGCGGATTCGCCCGAGGAGAGCTCCTCGAGGAGCCTTTCCACGCCCAGGATCGAGATCGCGCGCTTGATGTTGTAGCAGGCGCACATCAGCGACCACTCGCCGCGGCACTTTTCCAGCCCCTTCATCAAAAGGTTCTCGCAGCCCATGGACCACTTGATCGTTCCGAAGACCTTTTCGACCGTAGCCCCGCGCCGCTTGTACTTCTCGGGCTCCTTCTCCATGCGCTTGCGCACGCGCTCGGCGACGTATTCGTCCTCGCGCCGCCAGACCGTTCTCCCCCTGGCGTTCTTGGTGCACTTGGCCATGATCGGGCAGCCTTCGCAGGCGCCCGGATCGGCGTAGCCGTGGTGGAGCTTGCCTTGCTTGACCGTCTCGTAGCGGCGGGGCAGGAGCTTGCCGGCAGGGCACCGGTACGCGTCCTTGGTTTTCAGGTACCCGAAGGAATCCTTGGAGTACAGGTTGGAGCCTCCGCCCTTGCTCTTGCGTTCGGGCACGTGGCAGCGGCAGCCCGCCTCTTCGGCCTCCTTCATCTGCGAGGCCTTGTCGTAGCCCTTGTCGGCCAGCACGTCCAGTCCCTCCGGGTCGCCCAAGTTTTCCTTGGACTGCTTCGCCATCGAGGCGAGGTGGTCGTAGTCGTGCACGTCGTTGGAAAGCTCCTCGGCGACGACCAGCCCGTGCTTCGCGTCGGCGGAGGCCTGGGCGTTGTAGCCGACCGCGATCCGGGGGTTCTTCGACATCGCCCGAGAGTCGGCGTCCGTCTCCGATATCTGGCTGACGCCTGCATCCTCCATGGCCTTATCGAGGATCTCCATGGACTCGAGCTCGGTCTCCAGGCTGTCGATCTTGCGGCCTCCCTCCTCGCGGGCGTCCTCGTCGTCGAGCCGCTTGAGGTACTCCTGGATCTTCGCGTCCGCCTGCTCGATCGTCCGCTTGAGCCGGCTGCGGGTAACGTTCTTGCGAGCGTTGTTCACCGCCTTGAGCTGCGTTCCGTCTATCGCGACCATGTCGCGCCCCAGAAGCCCCATGCCGCGGCAGAGCACGACGAACTTGCGGAACACGCCCTTGAAGGCCTTCGGGTTCTTCCTCCTGAACTCGGCTATCGTCTTGTGGTCGGGCTTGAGCTTCCTCATCAGCCAGATCGCCTCCAAGTTCACGCGGCACGCCTTCTCGAGCATCCTGCTCGAGCGGGTGCGGTTCATGTAGCCGTAGAGGTAGAGCTTGAGGAGGTCGCGCGGGTCGTAGCTCGGACGTCCCCGCCGGTTGGATACGCTTCGCTGGAACCCGCAGCCCTCCATGTCTAGCTTGTCGACGAAGGCCTCTATGAAGCGCACGGGATTGGCATCCTCCACGTAGTCGTCGAGCCGCTCGGGCAGCAGCAGGTCCTGTTCTCTGGGTTCGCCTTGGACGTAGTTCATTTTACGCTCGATTTGATGGAGGGGAATCCTAACGTCCAGTTACGTAGCCGCAATTCAATTACCCCGACCTAGGCGGCTTTTTGACACAGTCTCACGTCGAGTGGAGGCGCGAGCGTAGCGAGTTGCCTCACACGGCTTGTTGGCACATTAGGATTACTTGATAGCAATGTACTCTGAGTTAGAAAATAGGTGACGTGTATTGTCTTCCATCAATCTTTGTATAACAGCCAAGAATAGCTTTATCTCTTCTTCTTGAATTTCATCAATATCATC
>JBNKSG010000098.1:0-2569 GCA_050297195.1 Opitutaceae bacterium
ATCCCCGCTCCAGAGGCCGACACCGAAGGCGAATTCAAGATGCTCGTCTCCAACATCGACTGGGACGACTACGTGGGCCGCGTGGCCATCGGCAAGGTCCTCAGCGGCAAAATCGCCAAGGGCGACAACATCTTCCGCGTCATGCAAGACGGCAAGCGCGAACGTCTCAAGGTGACCAAGGTCTTCGAATACAGCGGCATGGGGTCATCCGAATCCGTCGAAGGCGAAGCGGGTACCATCGTCGGCGTGGCTGGCTTTGAGGAAGTCGATATCGGCGAGACCCTCTGCAAAACAGAGACCCAGGAAGCGCTTCCCTTCATGGAGATCGACCCTCCAACCATCATGATGCAGTTCGCGGTCAACGACGGCCCTCTCGCCGGCCGCGACGGCAAGCTCGTCACCTCCCGCCAGATCCGCGAACGCCTCATGCGCGAGATGAAGACCAACGTCTCCATCCAAGTCGAAGATGGCGAAACCTCCGGCATCTTCAACGTATCCGCTCGCGGAGCCATGCAGATCGCCGTCTTGGTCGAAACCATGCGCCGCGAAGGCTTCGAAGTCCTCGTCTCCCGTCCAAGTGTCATCACGCAGCAAATCGACGGCAAGACCTGCGAACCATTCGAAACCCTCTGGATCGAGCTTCCCGAGGACTGCATGGGCGGCATCATGGAAAACCTCAACAACCGCAAGGGCATCATGACCAACATGGAAACCCGCAACGGTATCGTTTTCCTCGAGATGGAAATCCCGACCCGCGGTATCATCGGCTTCGAGATCGACCTCGTGAACGCTACCAGCGGACACGGCATCATGTCCCACCTCTTCCTCGAGTACCGTCCGATGGCTGGCGAAATCAGCACCCGCAAGGGCGGAACCCTCGTCTCCATGGCCAACGGCAAGACCACCGCCTATTCGCTCGCCGCCCTCGAAGACCGCGGCAAGCTCTTCGTCGGCGCCGGCGTCGAAGTCTACGAAGGCATGATCGTGGGAGAAAACCCACGCCAAGGCGAAATCCCCGTCAACCCGACCACAGCCAAGCAACTCACCAACTTCCGCTCATCCGGAGACGGCAAGGGCATCCAGCTCAGCCCGCCAATCACCTTCTCCCTCGAGCGCTCGATCGAATACATCGCTAACGACGAGTTCGTGGAAGCCACGCCGAACCACCTGCGCCTACGCAAGCGCATCCTCAACGCAACGCTGCGCAAGCGAGCAAGCCGCTAGGATTCGGCCACAAACCATAAGATTTCAAAGCGCGAAGCCCATCAGGTTTCGCGCTTTTTCGTGCCCAATCCTCCGCTTAAAGAAGAGGGTAGACTGCTTGCGCCACGCAGCAAACACTCTTCGCGAAGCGACACCTCCCATTCCAGCAGCCTCACATTATACTACCCTAGATCTCGGTTTTTCGTATACGTACCACGGATACGGGAAGCTATCGCTTCGTCCGAAGCGAACAATACGCCTCTTTCATTCATGAACAACGAACCGCTCGGGTTCAGCGCAAGCGGGTCGCCAAAGAGGTCTGAAACGCAGCCTCCCGCCTCGCAAACTATACAGGCAGCTGCCGCAAAGTCCCACACGCTTCCGCCACCCCGACCTTCCTTGGGCAGCTTGAAATACACCCCGTAACCGCTACGCAATGCCGCGCAGGCGTTCAGAGCCGCTCCAAAACCAATCGCATTCCTCACGCTGCGAGATCCCAACGCTTCCTCCAAAGCCGCCAGAACCCCCACGTGCCCCGCATCACCCCGAGAACTGCGGTCGCTGAAAACCGAAAGCGTCCCGCTTCCACTCCCTTCCCCACTCAGCCGAAACGGAACGCCGTCAATCTTGGCCCCCCGCCCGGAGATCGCCTCAAAAACCACATCGCCGCGAGGATCGTAAACCACGCCCAGCAATGGGCTTCCATCCCGCGACACCAGGGCGATGGAAACCGAGTATCCGGGCACGCCTTCCACGAACGGCAAGGTCCCATCCAAAGGATCGATACACCAGAACGCCTCGCGCTCGAACCGGCTGCCATCATCCCCAAATTCTTCCGAAAGCGCCCCCAGCGCGAACTCCCTACGAGACGGTTCCAGTACCCTCAATATCAGAGCCTCCGCCAAGCGGTCGACCTCGGTGACGACCTGGGATGCAAGCGACTCGCCGGCTTCCTTCCGCTCGATCTCCGGCCGCGACTTGGATCGCCCCTCGATCAGCTCGCCAGCCTCCCGGGCCGCCCTGACCGCCAGCGAACAAAGCCGCCGCAAGTCCGCCTCCTGAAGCCTCACCAAAAAAGCCCCTCCACGACCTCGCGAGCCAAACGTTCGCTGTAGCTGTGCACCTTCCAGTGCCCCGGACTCCATCCCTTCAGAAAACGATGAAAATCCGTCCAGGCGACCGCATACAGAGCCCGCCACTCCTCTTCCACAGACGCCGCGCTAAACGAGCTGTCGTACCGCTCAAGAGCCTCGGCCAGCTCCGCGAAATACCAATCCAGCAAGGTCGACTCCAAACGCTCGCATTCCGTATCATTCAAGCAACTACCGATGAAGTAGGCTACATCCTTCAGATCGGAAGAGCGTCG
>JBNKSG010000098.1:2579-12922 GCA_050297195.1 Opitutaceae bacterium
TCATGCCGCATCCGCCGCCGACGTATTGAAAATCAACCGCCGCAACGAGCTGGTTCGTATCGTCGAAACAGAAATTCGCGAGCTTCGCATCCCCGTGCACAAGCGTCTGATAACGACACGCCGCCAACGTTTCATCGATCTTACGCGCCGCTGCCTTCAACGGCAGATCGCTCAAAACCTCCAGCTCGTCCGGCCGCGTTTCCAAGTGCCAATACGTTCCCGTCGGCCAAAGCCCCTCCGGCTCCACGCCCATGAACCGAGCATGAAAACTGGCCAACCACGAAAGTCCGCTCTTCACGTCTTCAAGCGATGCGCCGCTTCGCCGACCTGAAAAACCGGCCGTATCCAAATCCTCAAGCGCCAACATCAGTTCACCCTCGCCAGAAGCAGCCGCGTAACACTCAGGCACGCGACACCATTCGTCGCAACGTTCCGCGAAATCCTTGTACCAAGCGGTTTCCACCTCGTAGGACCGGATCTTACGCTGATGCGAAAAGTCGGAATTCCAACCCCGCGGATGATCCCGCTCCGTTGGGATCCGTACCAGCTTCACCACTACACTTTGGGCGCCACAATCCCGCAACGCGTACCGGGCTATCTTTCCATAGCCGCTCCACAGGCTTTGCATCGTCTCCAGTTCCTCCACGGCCGACGCGCCCAACGAGCGACACAATTCTTTCCTAAATCCTTCGTTCATCAATCGAACGAAGGATCTATCGATCCCTGACCGCGAATGTCCAGCATCGGATGCTTTGAGCGACCTTTGTCCAGCGCCCAAAGCTCCCAACCGCCCCTAGCAAAAGCCAAGGGCTCGACACGCAGTCTCTAGTCTGTGTTCTAAAAGGTGCTATCGTAAAACACGCAACGTTCCCAGTGGTAGCCGCTCTCAGTCTTCACGCCGCATTGTTCACAGGAATCACAAGACTTGATCATACTCGGAGTCTCGTAGCCAGTGGCGTCGTTTTCGTTGCAAGCAAGCTCCAAGGTCACTTCGCGATGTACCGCATTGCAGACCTTTTCAACTACTCTCTCTTTCAGCATAGCGATAGAGGTTACAAGTTATCAACAGGAGGATCTGTCCCGAAGCCTCCTCGGGGTCCATCCTTGTTTCCAAGAAAACAGTAGGCGAATTCACCGCAAAACGCTCAGCCTCTCACGACGCAACGCCTACTGGCCAGCCGAGTTCCAAATTTAGATGCAACCGACTCCGCAATAGATAGTCCCTTTAGCGTTACTTATCCACCTCGAAGTTCAGCTATTCCTCCGAATGTAGCAGGGCTAATGAGCCAAAGGAGCCCAGCCGCCATTTGGCCGCCTTGTTCTTCGAAAAATGGGGTCCCGCCAGCTTTGAGCTTGTTTGAAGACACGCCCTAGCCTGCATTATTCCTGAAATTCGTAGCAAGAGTCCGCGAGCCCAGTGCGGAAGCGGTTTTGACGCCGGTTCGCGGGAAAGGCTGGGCTAAAACTCCCGCCACCGCCATACACCCAAAGCACTTCGCAAGTGCTATTAGTCGCCACCGCAACCACCACCGCAGCTGCTGCCGCAATCGCTGCCACAATCCGATCCGCAGTCACCCCAGCCACTGCCGTCGCTGCCGCCACTTCCACCGCCGCCACCCTTGGACTTCAGGAAGGTGAAGAGACAAACAATCGCGATGACGACAATCACAACGATCCCTTCCGAGTCAGCCAATACCATGCCTTCCCCCTCTTGGCTCGCCTCAAAAACGAAGCCTAGCGACGCGACCAGGATAGCGGCGACCGCCAAAGCGAGCCGCTTCGGCCCCTTGAAAATCCCGAGCGCCAAATTCCCTACACCACCGCCCGCTGGCGACTCTTCCGGCATCGGCCAAAAGCGCTTCGGAGCCACCGCGCCAAACTCGGACTCATAGTCCAAGAGGGTCCTCACATAGAGAGCTTGGAAACGGTCCTGCTCGCCCGCCTCGCCCGTACCGGGGTTGTGGTGCAAGGGCCGCCTCAAAACCTTTCCGCAAAGCTCGTCCCAATAGGACCGCGTATAGGTAAGGTGAAAGTGCCACACCTCGTCCACCAGCTTGGAAGGCACCGCCATACCGCGAGACGTTGCGGCTAGATACAGAAATTTCCGGTACTCGTCGATCGCACCGCGCAGCCGCGCCGGACTCCAACCCTGCTCCCGCCGCAAGCGCTCAGTAAACGGCAGGGCCGCCCCCGGCGCATCAAATTCGAATTCGCATAAACGCTTCCAAAGGTTCGGGTCTGTCATAAGGCTGCATCTTGGGGTTAGCCGACCGTAAATCCGTAGCTCAAATCTCCGATCGTGAGGTTCATCATGAGACTCCTTCTCTCCACCGGATGGCGAGTCAAATCATAGCTCAAGACAATCTCCTGCCCCGCCTTCACCTCAAGCGGCTTGATGGCAAAGTAGGTTTGCATCCAATGCGTAGTCGCCTGAAACGGGCCCGTATCCAAAATAACAGACGGAGTCAGCTCCGCCACGAACCAGCCGGCGAACCCGGTGATCCTGCCATCGCGATCGACCTTGAAGGTCAAGGTTCCATGCTGCCAAACGTCTTCCTTGGCCGCTTTCGCCAGATCCAGCTTCACCAAACCTTGCGGCTCGGCGATCACGTCCGCCGCCGGAATCTCCGTCTTGATCCCAAGCGCCTGCTCCAGCTCGCGGCGCTCCAAGTGGGTAAAGTCGATCCCGTGCACCTTGTCCTTCCAGAAGCCAGGACCCTCGAAGTCGTAGAGCACCGTGGAATCCACCGGGGCCATCATCAGCTCGACCCCCGAAGGCAACATGCGGCCGCCTTCCTTCAAGTTCGCGTCTCGGCAATTGATCACGTCGTCCAGCATGGTCTCGGCAAATCCGAAATGCCCCAGCCACTCGCTCACGATAAGATCGACAGGCTCCACCACGTCGAAGTCGGATGCGTTCGCATTCACCACGTCGATCGTCTGAGACATCCCATTGCGCTCCACCGTTTCGCGGGCCGCAGCCGCCACCGCCGACTGGTCCAAGGCGTAGACCTTCTTCGCGCCCGCGTTCGCAGCCAGCATTGCCAACAAGCCGGAGCCCGTTCCCACGTCGATAACCGTCTCGCCTCCCGAGATCGCCTCCTTAATAGCGGCGGCAAAGGCATCCGTGCGGGGCTGGTCGGACACCATTAAACGTTGAAGGCCGATTTCGGCGTAGGTTTCGAAGTAAAAGTCCACGGCAAGGAACTGCTCAGCAGAATGGGCCTTGGCAACCGAAATCTCCTCCTAGCATCAAGCCGCCGCCTGGCGCATCCAGATCCTGGATGCGCCAGACGCCAATCCCAGCTAACCTTCGCCATCCGCTTAGCCTTAGAATTTTCGAAGCGAACCTTTCGCAAAAACGCCTATACAAATCCGTCTCGACTTCATAAGAGCGGATCTTCCGCTCGTGGGACAAATCCGTATTCCATCCCTTTGGATGGTCCGTTTCGCTCGGGAAACGTATCAGCCATACAATGGCAGACTCAGCATTCGCTTGCTCAAGCTAGAAGTCGTAGCCAACGAATAGACGCAGGTCAGTAGCTCTCTCAGAATCTCGAAAATCGGCGAAGTCGCGATGTCCATAACCTCCCTTAAATGCGGCCCAAAGTCCGTTCTCAAAACTACGTTTCACGACAAGGTCACACTCCTGCTCCCTGCGATCGTCCGCATGCTTCGCATCCACGAGAACCCCGACCAAAGCCCAAGCCCCCTTCTTGTAAGCCATTTTTAAGTGCAAGGAATCAGTAGCCGCTTCAAACTGGCTGGTATACCAGAGCAAGGTCGCGTCGATCGCGAAAGACGTCCGGAATGGAACCGCCAAACTGGAAGCGTTCGCGACATGGGTCCAACCTGAATCCAAAGTCAATCCACCCAGTTTGTAACGAAGATTCAACTCCATGGCGTCCGCCTCGTGAGTCGACATATAGCCCTCGCCACTCTGACTGACGACATGCCAGGAAACGATCCAATCCCCAGTTCGATTTGCGTTCCGCAAAGCGTAGGCCACTTTTAGGCCCGCATTGTTGTAGAACTCGTTTACATAGTAGTCGTAAACCGAAAAATCCCACGCGTCCCCTTGTTTCCATTTAGCGGATACAAACTGAACGCCACTATCCCCTTCAGCAAATCCAAGACGCTCGCTAATACTCATAAACTCAGAATTCAGAGCAGAAGTCCCCCCTTCGCGACAAGGCCACGAACTGTAGCGTTCGATATGCCCAATGTCTAGGCTTATGCCATCGATCGCAGATGTTTTGAATACAAGCCCCTCCATCGACTGCGCTTTATGACGTACCTTGTAGGGAGCGAAGAAGTCGTAGGAGACGAGCTGCCGTCCAATCTGGAGCTTAGACTTCGACAAGCCAGCGCGAGCCAAGTCAAAATCGAGGTGAAACTCATTCAAAAGGCTGATATTGTCATTGGAAAGCCAATACGGAGCACCTTCGCGTCCATTCTCCCAGAGATTCTCGACTCGGAGATACTCTGCTCTCAACGCCACCGATTCAGCAAGCTGAGAACTCGCGCTCAAACGGATCGAAGCACTCGCGCTTTCGCCCTTGTTGTCGCCACCATAATCGCGACCCATCGCCAAAAAGAGGGCGGATCCCTCTATGTCAACTCCCGGCACCACCTGCTTCGTATCGCCATAGCATACCGAAGCGGCAAAGCTCCCTGCCAGCAGGATACCTGCGACCACTCCGACTCGTACTTTCATTTCTCTCGTTCGTTTCATATTTCCTCCCACGCTTAGTTCATATTGAAGTGTTCAAACGGCCTCCCGGCCTCTCCAAACGAAAATCCCTGTCCACTATCGTCTGAGCGAACAGGACTCTCTAGATGAGTATCCTTTTCGACTTTTCTCGAAACTCCTGTGCGACGAATCGCCGCAGCCTTGGCCGATTCCCTAGCCTCTTCTCCTCCGAGTCGTCCTCGTTTCCCATCGACGGCCTCACGCAAAACCCTAGCGACGCCCTCGATACGATGCGCCTGCGAATCCATCTCATTCGCCGCAGCGGAACACTCTTCCGCTTGAGCCGCGTTGCGCTGAATCACGTCGTTCATGTCGCTCGCAGCTGTATTGATTTGTTTGATACTTTTCGACTGCCGAGTCGAAACCTCGTCGATCTTCTTTAAAATCGCCGCAACCTCGGCAGTCTTCGCAACCATCGAGTCGAACGACGCGGTCGCCGACGACATTTGAGTTCCCCCCTCGGTAATCATGTGAGAAGACGCCTCGATCAGTTCAGACGTGTTTCGAGCCGCATCCGCAGAACGAGTCGCCAATGCTCGCACCTCATCCGCCACGACGGCAAACCCAGAGCCAGCCTCACCGGCGCGAGCGGCTTCGACCGCAGCGTTCAATGCCAGGATATTCGTCTGGAAGGCGATCTCATCAATCGTCTTGACGATCTTCTGGGTTTCCGAACTCGAAGTGGAGATCCGCTCCATCGAGTTGCCCAAGGCCAACATCGAATCATGCGCCGCGGTGATCGAAAGATTCGCCTGCTCCATAAAGCCGTTCGCCTGCTCCACCCGACGCAGGTTGTCATCGGTCAGATCCGAAATCTCGTTCAAGGAAGCGGAGGTTTGCTCCATCGCGGCGGCTTGCTCCGACGCTCCGTTGGCAAGCTCGTTGGATGCATTACTCACCTCGCGAGAGGCCTGGATGACTTGCAAAGCGCCACTGTTCAGACTCCCGAAAGCCGAGCGTACCGGCAACAAGATGCTGCGAGTGACAAGGATCAGCAATGGAGCCACCAAAATAAGGAAAAACGCTCCCGAAATAGCAAACATGACGATCTCGTCGTGCACAGAGTCCTCTCTTTGAGCCTCCTTCAACACCTCGGCCTGTTCGAGAATGTTATCCATATAAACTCCGGTTCCAACGAAGTATTCCGTCCCGGGAATCATCTCGACATAACTGATCTTTGGAACGACCCCCTTGCCTGGCTTCTCAAAACGATAGCTGACAAAGCCACCGCCTTTTTCGGCCGCCGACTTAAGCTCCTTGATAAGCAGCACACCATCGGCGTCCTTCAAATGCCCCAGATCCTTGCCCATCAAATCATGCTTGGGAGGCATCGCCACATTCACTGTTCCGTGATAGATAAAGTAATATCCAGACGCATCGTCCTCAAACCGGATCTCATCAACCGCCCTCGCAAGGCGATCCTCCAGCTCCTTCGATTCCGCGTACCCCTCAGCGACATCCGCCAGAAGCACCGCCATCGAGTGCGTCGCGGTATGAAGACGCTCCTTCTGCATCTCCAGTTGTATGCCCTTAAGAGATTCGAAACGCTTCCTTTCCACACGCCGCAAAGTATAGTCGGAGAGAAAGGCCATACCTATGAACACGGCAACGGTGAGAACCAAAACCAGGTACATTCGGGATTTGAGTGAGAGTCGTAAGATAAGGTTCATCAGCCAATTGAGTTCGTATTCAGACTCTTAGCTGAGCTGCGGTAGCTCGAGAACAGCATGCGTGGGCCAGCTGATCCAAAGAGTTTAATAAACATAAAATGAGTACTTTATAATTATTTGATAGGCCATGAGCCAAAGCGTTCTTCAACTCAGCCCTCTTTACGTACGGAGAAGCATCGGATCGTCTGAACCCAATCCCTGCGCGAATGTAGGTTAATCGTTAACCGGACGATTCAAACTTGTCGGCAGTCTTCGAAGAACAAGCCCACGCCTTTTCGACGTTCCGCTCCGCTTCCCACAAATCAAGGCACCGGCACCCCGTTGCGCGCCTCGAACAACTGATACCAGTCCGCGTGCTCGTACTTGATTTCCAAGGCCTTCCTTGCCGCGCGAATCCGTTCTGGCGTGGTCGATCCTACGATCGGCAAAATCCCAGCAGGGTGCCGCAGTATCCACGCCAGTATGACAATCCACCCCTCAACCCCGTACTTCTCGGCCTGCCGATCCAGCTCCAGCTTGATGCGAGCTTCGTCCTCTGGCCTAAACGTGTTCCCCCAAGCTGGATAAGCGACCCCGCCGACCGGACACCAAGCCTGCGGCGTGACGCCTAGCTCCTGGCATTGGTCCAAGGTCCCGTCCAGCAACGCATCCACATTATGGATATTCACTTCCACCTGATTCACGACCAACGGCATCGAGCAGCGCGACTGCAGCAAGCTAAACTGCGACGGCTTGAAGTTGCTCACGCCGCAATGCCTCACCTTTCCGGACTCCACCAGCGCGCGCAAGGCCTCCGCGGTTTCGTCCGGATCAAACAGGTAGTCGGGACGATGCAAAAGAAAGAGGTCCAAGTAATCCGTATTCAAGCGACGCAAGGACCCCTCCACGCTTTCCAAAATGTACGGCTTGGTAAATTCGTACCGAGCCGGCAGCCCCTTCGTCGGCGTATCCTTAAACCGGACACCGCACTTGCTCGTGATCAAAAGGCTTTCCCGCGTAATCGAGTACTCGCCCATCGCTTCCGCAAAAAGCTCCTCGCAGCGCCCGCCACCGTAAATATCAGCATGGTCGAAGTGGTTGTAGCCCGCCTCATAAGCAGCGAGGATCGCCTCCTTCCCGCGTTGGCGAGCCTCCGGCGAGTTGTCCCCAGAAATTCGCATGCATCCGTAGACGAGCGGTGTTGAATGAAGGGAACTTTTGCCGAGCGTTACCGTTATCATTGCGAAGGGGGTTGGGGTGCCCTACCAGACAGATAGAAAGCCATCCGCGAGTCGAACCGATTCTCTCGCCAAGCTAGCGCCCTATCCTCAAATCGTTTCGTAAGCGGCATAAAACCAGATTCACACACAAGAACCGCCTCCCCCAATTTCCACGCAACCAAATGCCCCGCCCTGCGTAAGCTGCCCGCAGGACCACCACATGTACCGAATCTCCCAACGTCCCTTCGCCTCCCTGCTCGCCGCCGTTCCTAGCGGTTTCGCCGTAGCTGCCATCTCCCTTACACCTAAAAACAACCCCCAATCTTCAATCTTCACTTCCTCCCCCCAATCCCCGATTTTCCATCTTCAATCTTCAATTTTTAATTTTTAATTTTCAATCCCTCCCCAGCCCCTCCATCTCCTTTCTCAGATGCCCGAAGAAACGCCACGTCCACCCACAGCCCGAGAAGCCTCCCTTTGCCCCTGCAAGAGCGAGCTCAACTACAACATTTGCTGCCAGCCCTTCCACACCGGCAAGGCCAAGCCCCAAACCGCCGAGCAACTCATGCGCTCGCGCTACAGTGCCTACTTCTTCCGCAAGCCCGACTATCTCTACGAGACCACCCATCCCGACACCCGAGGTCCCAACCTGAAAAAGGAGCTCTACGAGAGCATCAACGACGTCAACTGGAGCTTCCTCACCATCGTCAACACCAGCCGCGGCGGCAAGGACGACAAAACCGGAAAAGTCGAGTTCATCGCCGAATACTTCGCCAACGGCCAACCCTACGAACTACACGAGCTCTCCCGTTTCAAACGCCACAAAGGCGCCTGGAAGTACCTCGACGGGAAAAGCGAATAGCAGCCAACAGGAGCGACGGAGACCACGCCGTCCGCGCAACCAGATCCATCCCAAATCCCCTCCAAAGGTGGCGCGCCCCGTCCCGAGACGCCCCTACCTCCTCGCCCTTCGCCCCACACCCCTCAACCTTCGTCCCACGCCCCTCGTCCCACGCCCCTTCACCCTACAAAGGCAACTCCGCAAAGGAACGGCGCACATGGTAAAAGCCCATAAACTGGCGAGCTTGATCCGGATCGGTCAACGCAATCGACCCTGACTCAACCCGCGGCTTCTTCTCCGCCGATAGCTGCACAGGCCACTCCTCCCCATACGTGCCGCTCAATTCTGCCAAGCCAGCGCTCCCGAGCTTCCTGGCTTGAGCCTTGGTCACCACCTCGAAAAGGCCGAGCGAGGTCGCCGCGTTTCGCTTCCCCAGCTCCAAAGCGACCCGCCCCATCGTATACCGTAGGTTAAATTCAACGACCGGCTTCAAGAGCAGCTTTCCCTCTCCATTGCGGTAGATAAACGCGTCGATCCCTAAAGCCCCCCTGAAACCTGCCGCCTCGAACTCAGCCTCCAAGGCCGGGCATAAAACCGTTTCGTACCAATGATACAAGCGCGGACGCCCATTCACCCTCTGCATGATAAACTTCACCAGAGCAGGATCCAACCCCTGGCAGAATCCATTCGTCACGACACCTCGGAATTGACCGCGGGCATTGTTCAGCAAACGCGTAAAGCCCAAAACCCTCAGCCCTTCCTCGCGCATTTCCAGCTGCACTGAAAAATCGAATACACGATCCAGCCAAGGCTCCACCACCAGCCCCTCCTGTTCCTCGAGCACACGCCCCATCCACGCCTCCAAAGCCCCGCCCAGCTCCTCGCCAGCCATCCAGCAACGCATCCCATTGGCTGCAGTCCCATAGGGAGCCTTCAAGGCGACCGCCCCATAGCCCGACGCGGCGAAGCGCTGCCGCAGAGCGAGCACCTCCTCGACACTCCCAGCCTTCTCGCCAAAGACCGATCCCGGAGCGATCCAGTCGCAGTCGCCCACCCGCTCTAAAAAACCAGCCGTCCACCAAGCCGCCCAGGCCTTGGAGTGACGTTCGCGAATCCCGCTATTCCACAGCGTATCCACTTCCTCGACACGCGTCAGCTGGGAAAACATGCCGGAAAGAAAACGCAAGCTGTCCGGAGTCCAGGCCCATGGCCTCAATCCGCCGATCTTTCGCTTCAGAACCGGAGCCTCGTTCGCCTCCGTTCCCTCGCAGCAATAAACCTCAGGCAACTCGATCCCCGCCTCCTTCAGCGACTTCAGAAAGGCCGCCGACGGACGCTTCCGCATCAGCAAGACATCGTCCTTTCGCGAGACGTACGCCGGCAAGAAGGCCAGGTTCTCCTGTACCACCGAACCGCCAACCTCAAGCGTATCCGCCGTATCCAGGGCCGCAAAACGCTCCGCGTCGGGATTAAACCAATACACGTACGGAGTACGCCCGCGCGATTGGCTGAACACCTCCAGATCCTTGATAAAGGAGCTATCCAAGCCCGCCTCGCTCCGCCCCTCCCGATTGAAGAAATTCCCCTTCGCCCTCGCAGGCGAAAGCGGAAACACCAGCCGTTCCTTAAAGGCCTCCCAATCCGTCTTGCCCTCGGCCTTCCAGCGACGAAACCACTTGAGGCCAAATCCGACATGATCGATCTCGTCGCGATAAATCTTGTCCAAAATGTTAGCGGTCGCACCGTCGCCCACCGTTTCGAAGATTTTTCCGTACTCCCGCGAGTAGTCCAGATTCGCTTGCTCGAAAGTCAGCGACAGCCGCGTCACGTAGTCGAGCGGATCCTCCATCGACGAAACGCTACGCCAAAAATAGTCGCTC
>JBNKSG010000099.1:0-12895 GCA_050297195.1 Opitutaceae bacterium
GACTTCACTCAGCGAAGGCAGTTCGTATCCATCCTCGAATACGTAATCTGGCCAGGGCTGCGCTTCAACGACCACTTCCTTGGCACGGATGGTGCCATTGACTTCTAGCTTGTTAGCCGGGGAAGTCGTTCCTATTCCAACGTTTCCATCGCCCCGGCAATGCAGCCATTCATAACCACCAGTGAAGAATCGCACAGGTCCTCCAAGGTCATTGGATGCGATAAGCTCATTGTTGCCAAAATAGAGAACACCCATTCGAACTGAACTATCATTCCAGAAAGATACGCCCGACCGTTGGTCCGTACCTTGAGCGATAAGCGCCAACTGCATATAGGCAGGTACAAACGGTCCTTCCACACGCAGCGATCCCTGATCAATCACTTGATCTCCCTCGAACACATTGATTCCCCTCGTCGCTAGCTCGTTCCAGCTCGGATTGCTCGTGCCGGAAGCCGCAATCTTGCGGAAGAAAAGGCGATCATTCACAGCGTAGCTGCCAGCGATTTGCAACTGGTAGTTGTTGCTAGCGTTTTGATGCCGCACCGTCAGCAAATGAGACCAACCGTGAGCCGTATCCGGAACATCTCCGGCTGCCGGATTATACTCACCATAAAACCCAGACTCCAATTGAGCTCCAAAATCCGAGGCGTACTCAGCGTAGCCAAGAGATTGACCAGAGAGCGACAACGTCGCTCCGACCCCTGCAATCGCCATCACTACAAACTTGATGGACAAAACATTGTGCACGTTCACTTTATTCATTGGCTAAGGTTCCCTTGACTGCTCTTAGTTCTCGTCTGAGCTGACCGATCTCTTCTTGCTGCTGCAGTACGTGTAATGTTAGCTCCTCAAGCTTCTGCAGGAGCAAGCGCTGGCTTTCGCCTAATGTAACGCCCTTTTCCGAAACCTCCTCCGCAGAGGGCATTCCAGGCAAGCGTTTGTGCTCAAGGATGTGCTGCCGCGTTTCCTCCAGGCTGGGTAACTCGTATCCATCTTCGAATACATAGTCTGGCCAGGGCTGAGCTTCGACGATAATTTCTTCTGCTCGGATGGTCCCAGCGACTTCGAGCTTATAGTTACTGGCAACGGTACCGACGCCAAGCTTCCCGCCAACCTTGAAGCTATCGCTGATTGAAGAGCCGTTTGTCAGAATTGCTTCGCTGACAGTATCCCGAGCCACGTATGACTCCACAACTTGCCCTTGGTACTCCTGAAGCTGAATGTACCCGTCGCCAGAGTCGTTGAAAGTGACGACAGGTTCTCTGTCATTAGCGTGATAGTTATAGGTTGATTGCCCCCTCAACCACACGATAATCCCCATCTTGTAGACGGAAGTCTTGTAGTCTGCAACATGCTGAACTTCGGTAGGTCTTCCGGTTGAAGATTGCCGGATACTACACTCGACGAACTCGGATCCATGACCCCAACGCGTAGCATGGGAACGGAAACGCGAAAGCAACGACCCCTTCCAAGAGGAATTTGCATGAATATCAGGGCGATAGATCTGAAGGTCAAATTCGCCATAACTCCAGTTCGGGTCGCTAAACCATACCGGGTAGAATTTATCGCCATCACCACCGATGTACAAGGATTGCCTTTCAATCGCTACGCCATCGACGGTCAAATCCCCAGCTACATGAAGATTGCCGTTCACAGTTTCATTTTGAGCGTAGGCTATCGAAGCGACTGCGAAAGCAAACGGTGCAACAACTTGGACTAATCGTTTCATGTTCGTGATCAATTATGGGTTTCTTCAAGCAGCCGATTGATGAGTTGCCGTTGCTCTCCGTTTTCAATGACTAGCTCATTGATAGTACGGTCTTGCTGTATAAGATGCAGTGTCAGCTCTTCGATTTTCTGAAGGAGTAGGCGCTGATTCTCCCCTACGGTCAGGCCCTTCTCCGCCACCTCTTCCGCAGAGGGCATACCGGGCAAGCGTTTGTACTCAAGGATGTGCTGCAGCGTTTCCTCTAGGCTGGGCAACGCGTATCCATCTTCGAATACGTAATCTGGCCAAGGCTGAGCTTCGACGATGATTTCTTCAGCTCGGATGGTTCCGGCAACTTCCAGTTTGTTTGGCACCTCCGTTAACTGAACTGCAGAAAGCTCAACGACGTTACCTTTTGATCCATAATCCAAGAGCCATCCAAGCTTCACGAAGGCCGTTCCGGGCAAGACATCTTCCGGGCTGAAGAAGCCGGATTTCTTTGTCCATGACGGTCCGATCTCTCCCGCCTCAAAATACAAATACGTGCCGCCATTGCTGTTTTGACTGAGCGCAGTACCACTGGGTATAGTCCCACCGCTCCATGGCGATCGAAGAACGATCCTATTGTTCGCATAATCTAAGCCAACGCCCTCTTCCCACAGCCCGACACCATACACTCCTTTGTAGTAGTTGCGAGAGTACGTCTCCGCAGGATAGGTATAGCCCAAACTATTGGTGTAATTCCAAACCCGAATTCCCCTGCGATGCCAGAAAGAGCCAGGATTCACCCACTGGCTCAGATCATTCACGTACACGTAGAGGTCACCGTCGTTTAGATCAGAAGAGAGCGTCGTAGTAGTCCCAGGAACAAATAAAGTATGAGCGGTACTTATCTCCTGCCCATCCACATCATAGCATGCTAGGAATGGGTAATTGTAGCTACCTGCCACATAAGTGCTCGATTTCGCATAGAACTCGGCACGGTAGCTTGAATTTGGATTGTAAGGAATCAGCTCGCTAGTCCTGACATTTTGATACGAACCACTGGCCATAAAGGAGCCATGCCCCTGGAAAGACTCCATCCCATCAAAGGTGAAATTTGGAAAATTTGAGTTATCGCCGCTCTCTCCGAATCCGTTCGAGATAAGATTTTCAGCCTTAACCACCCGTGTAGCCACCAAATGAAGGACTGAAAATGTGATGATTAGAATACTTAAACGGTTCACTTTATTAGTCTCCTTTCTCAACATTCAAAAGCCCCGCGAGCTGCCGATCCTTTTCGTCCAGCCTCTCTTCCAAAGCAATAACGTGCAGTGTTAGCTCCTCTATTTTCTGAAGGAGCAGGCGTTGATTCTCCCCTACGGTCAGGCCCTTCTCTGCCACATCCTCCGCAGAGGGCATGCCGGGCAAACGCTTATGCTGGAGGATGTGCTGTCGCGTTTCCTCTAGGCTAGGCAGTGCGTATCCATCTTCGAATACATAGTCCGGCCAAGGCAGGGCTTCGACGATGATTTCTTTGGCACGGATAGTGCCGTTTACCTCTAGCTTATGAGCGGCAGAATCCGTACCTATGCCCACGCGCCCCTGATTATCAATTCGCATACGTTCGGTCCCGTTTGAAGTGGTGAAACGAATGTGACCACCTGTCGTGTTACCACCACGATAGAAATCGATAGAGGAATTTAGCTGACCATAAAAGCGGTGCTCGAGGGAGAAACTCTTGATTCCAACCGACCAATCACCTTGCGTAGCATAGGCCCGCACCCCGAGATAAGTTCCATCCCCCGAATAGTCCCCTTCAGACAAGCGCCCCAGTGCCGAGGTCAAGTCACCCGCCTGAGCTTGCTTGGCGACATCGAGATAGGCTCTCGGAGTCGAATCACCCACACTTAGGAAACTATCCGCGTATAGACCTCTCCCGTCAGCTACGTGTATATCGGCATTACGAAATCGAATTGTTTGCAGGGCATAGTCAGAAGAATTCTTCACCCTCTGACCGATTTCCGCCAAGCCCCCACCCACACTAGGACTTAGAAAAAGATCAAACGAATAGTCCCAGTTATGTTGAAGCCCAAAAGTGAACTTCCCCGACGGGTTGATCGCCCAGAATCCGCCATTCCCCCCATAGCTCCCCAAGAAACGGGTTTGACTGTTCCCCAGCCACAAGTCCTCCACCACATTCAAATCTCCGTTTACCGTTTGGTCTTGGGCAAACGATCCGCTCGGGCTCATCATAATAGAGAGCAATATGAAAAAACTATAGATTCTATTCACAGTAACTAGATTTCAGTTCGTGCCTACATTTTCTTCAAGCATCGCTAAACGCTCGGCAAGGAAGTCATTTCGCTTTCTTTCTGCTTCCAATCCCCACCACTGTCAGTTGAAGCACTTTTCCCGTGAAGAGGGAAAGCACTATCGATCCTTGGGAAAACTCGACAAATCGGATCTCGCTTGAGCATAGCAGCGAGGTCGTAGCCGAGACCACAGGCGGTTTGAAGCAGAGGAGGGAAAACCAAGAGTCGAGGAGGTAAGGAGGTTCGCTTTCGAAATCGAAAAGACCAAGAGTTGGAATATGATTTCGAACATTGGATCTTTTACAAAATCCGATGCAGACGACACGTAGCTTGGCAATGGATGTCAAGCAAAGATGAGTACTTCTACCCACACAAGATAAGACTTAATGCTAAATCAATGAATCCTCCTAGACCAATGCTCAGTAGATCTAACTAAATTCGTTTTGCCAAAAATCGCATATTCAATTGAAGTGGACGGGAAAGTAGGAGCCGAACCGCCTCAACTGGGAAAGCGAGATAAAGACATCAAAAGTAAGGTCGGGAAGTCGATCTTGACGCAACTCCACTAAAAAAGCCGCCTCGCTCCAGCGACTTTCCGCCTCGCCATATACCCCAAACATTTCGTAAGTGGTATTTACCAGCTCCAGTCTTCCAAACTGGTTGCGTCGGTTCGATTCCGTCTACCCGCACCACTTTCCATGGCTAAGCGCCTCAGGCGCTAGGCCTTTCTTGTTTTTGGGAAGCGAGATCAGCCGTAAACCACCCAAACCGCAGCCTACCTCACTTCGAAGCGCGAGCTAGAAACGTCCCCTCCCCGAGCGATTCCCCTTGGCCTTCTACTAGCACAAGGCGTTCTTTTAAGGGAATCTCCTCAAAGCGCTCGACCAAGCCACTCGGCCACCGGACGATCGCCTCGCGGACCTTCCAGGCCTTCCCCAAGCCAAAGGTCAGCAGCGACTCCGATTGCGAAAGGTAGCTCCGAGTCGGCATCACTCTGCGGCTCAGCGAGCGATTCCCGATCTTCAATTCGACCTCGGCTCCGATCGCGTCCCGGTTGCTCTTGGTACCCACGAGCTGTATACGCACCCAATTGTTCTCTCCACCGCTGCGACTCTGCAACAGCAGCGGCCGCCCCCCGTTTTGCGTAATTACAAAATCGAGAACTCCATCTGCGTTGAAATCCGCAAAGGCAGCCCCTCTGCCTACCACTGGCTGAAACAAGTCCTCGTTCCCCACCTCCTCGGAGATCGGCACGAAGCGGCGCTGCGATCTCGCCCCGCCATTCCAGAACAATTGGGCGGAGCGACGAAAATCCCTGCCTTCCTCGAGCTGGTTGATGCGGCGCTCGAGGTAGCCGTTCACCGCTAGCATGTCGAGGCGCCCATCCAAATCGCAATCGAAGAAAAACATCCCGAAACGCTGCAAGGCCGCTTCGTTGCCCTCCGCCCCAACGCCTTCCGAGAAAACCAATTCATCTCCCAGCCGCTGGTAGTATTTCGAAAACTCGTTGGCGAAACTGCCCACCCCCTCGCCCAGCAGCCCTTCGTTTTCCAAGCGGACCGCATCAATCCCCATCGACTCGCTATTCGCCCCCAAGGCCTCCAAGCTACCGCTCGCCTCCTCGAAGCGGCCTTCCTTCACATTGCGAAAAAGGAAGTTCTCGCGGTCGTGGTTCGCGATCACGAGATCCAGCCAGCCGTCCTCGTCCACGTCGACCGGGGCCACCGCAAGCGAACGGGCAAGCGGGAATCCAGTATCAGGGTCGATCAGCTCGAAGCCGTTTTCACGAGCCTTCTCCCGAAAAGTCCCGTCGCCATTATTCAAATACAAGTAGGGAAAGGTTCCGGTGAAGTTTACCTGCGGGCCGTATCCATGCCCGATGCCGGCGAGCTTGAACGACATCTCGATCCCCAGCTCCCGAGGCCAGCGCACGTAATTGCACACGAAGAGGTCGAGCAAGCCGTCACGATCGAAGTCCACCCAAGCCGCGCTCGAGCTCCAATCGTTCGCCAAGCCGGATACGCCAGCCGACTCGCTGACGTCCTCAAAGCGCGTCCCCCCGAGATTGCGAAAAAGGCGGTTCTCCCCCACCGCCGTGACATACACGTCGACCCAGCCGTCGTTGTCGTAGTCGCCCACCGCGACCCCCATTCCGTAAAGCGATACCGCTAAGCCATACGCCTCCGTCGCATCCGTGAAGGCCCCATATCCATCATTCAAATACAGGGCCAGCGTCGTATCCCGTTCATCACCGCGCGACTCCCACGGCCAGTAGGTCGAATTCACGAAGAGCAAATCCTGGTCCCCGTCCTGATCGCAGTCGAAAAACGCCACGCCGCTGCCCATCGACTCTGGCAACAAGTCATCCGAACTCGCCCCGTTGTTGTGCACGAAGTCGATTCCAGCGGACGCCGTCACTTCTCGAAATTCGAGGGCAGGAGGCCGCTCCGACAAAAGCCCCGACGAAAAGAGCCAAAAGCACGAAACCACTAGGGCGATGGAGCCCAGCAGGGCGAAACAAAGCAGCGGCAGCGAAGGACCGTCCTCTCGCGAAGCCCCCCTTTCCTGTACCTGCTTTTCCATCACAATAGCATTCCTGACGCCCCCATAAAAAGGCTAGCCAATCACCCATTGCGAGTGTTTTCCTTGAACCCGTGGCCACCCCTGAGACCGATTCGAAATCCCCATCCAGCCGCGGTGGCGCGAAGTCCTTCGCATTGCTCTTCCTGCTCTGGACCGCCGTCGGCCTCTCCTTCGCCAGCCAGTTCTACCTTTCCAGCTCCCTATCCGGCAGACCGGTATCTTGGGGGCAGGCGATTTCCTATTCCCTCGCCGACTGGTACGTCTGGGCCCTGCTTTCCCTCATCGTCCTGCGACTGGCCCGGCGCTTTCCCATCGAGCAACTCCGCTGGTCGAGACACCTGCTCGTCCACCTCATCGCCAGCATCCTCATCGCCCTCGCATACGCCTTCATTCGGGCCTTGGTCGCCCAAGCCCAAACCTGGCTCATCGGAGACTACGCCTCCTTCCCTCAAGTCGCCGAGCCCCTTCTCTTCAAGACCTACCTCTTCAACTTCATCGTCTACTGGGTCATCCTCTCAGTCGCCCAAGCCTTCAACTACTACCGCAAATACCACGAACGCGAACTCGCCACCCTCGAGCTGGAGCGAAGCCTCTCCGAAGCCCGCCTCCAAGCCCTGCAAACTCAGCTCAATCCGCATTTTCTCTTCAACGCCATGCACAGCATCTCGGCTCTCATGCACAGCGACGTCGACGCCGCGGACTCCATGCTCGCCCGCCTTTCCGAGCTGCTACGCCTCACGCTCAAAACAGACGGCGCCCAAACCATTTCCCTAACCCAAGAACTCGAGATCCTCGAACGCTACCTCGACATCGAACGCGTTCGCTTCGGCGACCGACTGACCATCGAAACCCGCATCGCCCCCGAAACGCGGGACTGCAAGGTCCCCTCCCTCATCCTCCAACCCGTAGTGGAGAATTCCTTACGCCACGGTATCGCGCCCCACGCCCGGCCAGGAACCTTGCGCATCACGTCCGAGCTGGTTTCCGGAACGCTTCGCATCACCGTTTCCGACAACGGCGGCGGTCTGCCAGCGCAACTCAAGCAGGGTATCGGTCTTTCCAATACCAGTGCCCGCCTCGCGGAACTCTACGGAGAGCGCCAATCCTTCACCATTTCCAACAATGCGGACTCGCCGGGCACGACCGCTATACTCAAGCTGCCCGCTAGCCAAACCTAACTCCCTCCCCACCCCCAAAAATGCGTTGCCTCATTATCGACGACGAATCCCTAGCCCGCAGCCGCCTCCGCTCGCTCATCGAAGCGGATGGACGAGTGACCGTTGCAGACGAAGCCTCAGACGGAGCAAGCGCCCTGGAGAAAATCGCCACGCTCCAGCCCGACCTCGTTTTCCTCGACATCCAAATGCCGGAGCTCACGGGGATCGAAGTCGCGACCCACCTGCAGGACTCGGACCTCCCCCTGCCCATTATCATTTTCGTCACCGCCTACGACGAGTTCGCGCTCAAGGCTTTCGACCTGCACGCCATAGACTACCTCCTCAAACCCTTCGACCGGTCCCGCTTCGTCATGGCTTTGGAAAAAGCGATCAGCACCCACCAGTCCCGCGATTCCGCAGACCTGCAGAAACAACTCGCATCCCTCATTTCCACCTACAATCCAGCGCCTCCCGTTGCCATCGATCGACTCTCCATCAAGACCGAAGGCAAGATCCTGCTCCTTCCCGTCGACGCGATCAGCCACATCTCTGCCGCTAACAACTACGTCGAGATCCACGCTGACAACGCCACCCATCTCATGCGCGAAACCCTCAGCGCCCTCGAATCCCAGCTTGATCCTCAAAAGTTCCTCCGCATCTCCCGCTCTGCAATCGTCGCCATTAACAGGATACGCGAGATCCATCCTCTTTTTCACGGCGAGCACTCCCTTGTTCTCTCGAACGGGGCAAAACTCACAGCGTCACGTTCCTACCGAGACGCCCTTAAGCCCTTTCTGGGAAAGTAGCAAAGAGTGGGCTGAAAACCAACCCACTCTACTACGAGCCCTCACTCAACGGGAGCGAAGAAGTAGAGCGGACCGCTCGTTCGGGCAACCAGCAAGCCGGGCTTTCCATTCTTACTTGGAAGCAAAGCCAAAGACCGCGTCTCGCCCGGCACGCTTATACCGCTTTTATCCGGCCACATGGAACTGAACGTGCCCTTCCCATCTCCAGCGAGCAAGATGCCGAGGCCACCATCGAAACGGCCGGTGCTTGGTTCGCCGCCGAAGTTATTTCCGGCGCAAAACACATCGAGATTTCCGTCTCCGTCAAAGTCGCTCACCGCGATCGCATGTACCGGAGCCGCTTGCGCTTCGGCCCCCAACCGCTCGAAGGAAAACGTTCCATCCGCGTTTTGAAAAAACACACCGCTGCCCAATTCCGTAGCCTCCAAGCGTCGCGTTCTCCCTAACTGTTCTTCCGAGAAGATCTCGTCGATCGAAGCGTGCGAATAGTCTTGGTAGGTCGCGAATTTCTTTGGCAACCAAGGAAAGGCGTAGGCCAGCTTGCTGCGCCCGCGCACTGGATACAACTTCCCCTGATCGTATTGAGCTTCCACAATGTATTCGCGTCCCTCGCTCGCGAAGTCGCCCACGAGCGCAACCGTCGGCTCCTCCATCGAGGCGTGGTACTTCGTATTCAATCCGACATTGCCGGCTACGATATCGAGACGGCCGTCTCCATTCAAGTCCTCCACCGCAACCGCGCTCCACCAACCTTTGTAAGGAGCGAGCCCCAAAGCCGCGCTTCGGTCCTGAAAGGACTTCCCGTCGTTCGTGAAATAAGTGATCGGCCCCCATTCGATGGCCAACACCAGATCGACCGTTCCGTCCCCATCGATATCGTTGAAACTCGCGTCCGTAACCATGCCCACGTCTCCCAATCCGGCAGCCCAAGCGTCGGTTACATCCGTAAACGTCCCGCCGTCGTTGCGAAACAAAAAGCTCTGCGGCGTCTGCGGCCATTTCCCGGGAACGAATCGTCCGCCTACAAAAAGATCCGTGTCACCGTCACCGTCGAAGTCCGCAGCTGCTACCGCACCCGTGGCTTCTCCGTCTGCAGGCAAGGCGGCAGTCGCCAGCGAGAACCCGCCCTTTCCATCGTTGAGATAGAGACGGTCGTTCAAAAGGGCATCGCCCCGCTCTGGCTTCACTCCGCTTGCCGCCACGAACAAATCCAGTGCCTGATCGCCATTGGCGTCGAAAAAGACTGCGTCCACATCGTCCGCTTCCGCCTCGTTCGACCAAGGCTGGTTCGCACTTTTCTCATAAGCTCCCGAGCGAGTTCCGCTATAAAGCACGCCCGACTGTCCTGCCGGTCCGGATACGAATACATCCATGTAACCATCTCCATCAACGTCGCCCGTGGCGAGAGCAGGCCCTTGCCCATTCAAGCGTCGAGGCAGCAGACGCTGACGGCTCAGTTCGTCGAAGGCCCGCAAATCGCTTGCGAATTCCAAGCCATGCTCCTGAGCCGCTTCAGAAAACAAGGCATCCGGATTCTGCGAAGTCTCCACCACAGCGGGGTTGAGAACCGGGCTTTCGAGGGCCGGTTCCCGGATCACCACCCGATGTCCGGCGGGCAAGTCTTCCAATACGGACTTCTGCCCACGCGGCCAACGTACCGTCAAACGTGAGATCGTCTCTTCATCTCCTAAACCGAAGTAGGCAAGTACTGGTTCGCTCGATACGATTCCGCGTTCCCCGAAGAGCTGCCGCACCTGCTTGCCGGATTTCGTCTCAATCGTAATTTCCGCTCCTACGCCGCGTCGATTCGGCGCCTCTCCTTTCAGTTCCACCACGAATCGGTTACCAGCAGTAAAGTCATTGCGTACCAAAGATGGTGGTTCGTTGTAGTTTGTATAGACGAGATCCAAGTCACCGTCGCCATCCATGTCCGCCGTTACGCAGCCAAAAGAAACTCCGTCCTGGTCAACTCCCCATTCTTTGGATACATCTTCAAAGGTCAGGTCTCCATTATTCCGAAACATCAGGTTCGTCTCGTTTCTTAGTGGAGCGTTCTTCCAGACCGCAGCCCGAGCCTGCAAGGTACGAGCGACATTCTGCTTGTCCACCAAGTCCGCATCGATGAAGTTGCGGATCATCCCGGTCGTAAACATGACATCGATCAGGCCATCGCAATCGAAGTCGCCCATACGGGTCGCCCAAGTCCACCCCGTCGCTTCCAGGCCAGCCATGTGGGCCATCTCCTTGTAGCGATCGTTTCCGGCATTGAGATAGAGAGCGTTCCACATGTATTGCGGAATCAACTCTGGCACACGCTCCATGTCCCACAAGCCACGGCCCATCTCCTCCATTCCGGTCACGTATTCCTGACGCGTCCGGTCGCGCATGTCGGCCACGAAATAGTCGACCAAGCCGTCGTTGTTCAAATCGCCTGAATCGGCTCCCATCGAGAAGTAAGTTACATGCGGTAGTCGCTCATCAACTACATCCACGAAAGTGCCGTTGCCCTTGTTCAAGTAAAAGCGGTCCGGCGTTTCGAAATCGTTGGCGACATAGACATCCGGCCAACCATCCTGGTTGGCGTCGAACCAGATCGCGGTGTGGCCTTGCGTCTTTCCCCATATCCCCGAGCTGGTGGTCACATCCGTAAAACGTCCTGCCCCGTCATTCTCCATCAAGTAGTCGCGGCTGCCTTGCGGACTCACCGAAAAGTCGAGAATGTTGGTTACCACGTAGCAGTCCAAATCACCGTCGCGGTCGTAGTCGGCGAAGCTCGCATGTACCGATGCATCCTTGATATCGAGCCCATACTCGGCCGCCCGTTCCTCGAAAGTCGCGTCTCCGTTATTCACGAACAGCAGATTCGGCGCGTCGTAGCGACAGAGGTAGATGTCCATCCAACCATCTTGGTTGATATCCACAGCAGTCGCTCCCGCCTTGCCGTTAATCACGTCATCCGCTGCCACGCCCGCAACGCGGGCGATATCCATGAACTTGTAGTCGATGACCTGCAGATAGAGCGAACAAGGGCCGTTCTTCGATACCGAATAGATATCCAAGCGCCCGTCCATATCGAAGTCCGCTACCGCGACCCCAGTCTCCAGCGCCCCCAAAGTAAGCTCGCGAAACAAGCGACCCCACATGCGCGGATCGTTGTACTCGTTGCGAGCGGTGATCGCCGTACTCTCGGGCTGCAGACGTTGAAACGCCGTCCCGTTCTCCGCTCTCTGGGAGAGCGGACGAAGTTTTTGCAACTTGTAATTAGTATCCGCCTGTAACGAGACGATGGATACCAACAAAGCAGGAACGAGCAACAGGGACTTTTTCATGGCAACAGAAGGGGTAGGAAAATCAGCGACCTAGTCGGCTTTTAGCAGGGCATTCTCGAAGATCCAATCGGCGACCGATATCCCCGCCTTTTGACCTTCGATGTTGTCGGACATGACATGGATGCCACCCCAAACACGACTCATGCCCACTTCCCGACGAGCATCGGAGAGCTTCTCGTAGTGACGTACCGCCCCCGGCAAACCGTCTGAGGTGGCCGAAAAGGAGACCTCGTCGCGCCCGATACAAAGCTCGATCATGCGCGACATCGCGGCGGTATAGGTGCTGTGCCCAGATGTATAAGACGGAAATGCGGGCGACGGCATGTTCGGAATGAAGTCCGGATTCTGCTCGGCCGTCGGATTATCTTCCGGACGGATTTCTCGCAGCGCCGTCTCGGGACGCCAGGTGCTATAGTAGTACTTGGTCTCCCAAGCGGTAATGCCCGCGTCCGCCCCGGCGATATTGATCATGGCAAAGATGTAAGCGGTACGGTATACATCCTCGTCGATGCCTTCACTGCGCACGATCGTCTGGCAAATCTCGTTCCAGTGTCCTGGAGGCGTAGCCGAGCCGAGGTCGTCGGCCCAGAAAGGAGTGCTAAGGGTTTGGTACTCGGTCCGCTCTGCTCCGTCGCGCGGCCCGACCTTGTTAACAAAGGCGATTTCCTCGGCGTATTCCTCGGAGTCGTGCGTGAGCGGAGGCGGGGCCCGGAATTGCTTCGACGACTCCAGGGCAAACGGCTCGACCTCGCCGAGACGTGGCGTTACAGGAGGACGGAAGCCCGGTGGGGTCTCGCGCCACTTGCCGACCTCGTTGCTCACATAACTGCCTTGATTGGGCAAGCCGAGTCCGGCCATCGAACGCTTCTCAAGTACGCGACGCGCGACTTCCTCGCCCCAGGCGATTCCCTTCTCGCGCGCTTCGCCTTCCGGCACCCCCGCAAGCGATTCCTGGTAAGCGACCTCGATCACACGGGGATTCGTGACATCACCCCAAAGCTGGCCGAGCAGCAGGTGT
>JBNKSG010000100.1:0-12683 GCA_050297195.1 Opitutaceae bacterium
TCGACATCGCCATGGGCGGCTCAACCAATACGATCCTCCACCTCCTCGCAGCGGCCCAGGAAGGCAAGGTCGACTTCGGCATGGAAGACATCGATCGCCTCTCCCGCAAGGTGCCGCAACTTTGCAAGGTCGCTCCCAATACGCAGAAGTATCACATCGAAGACGTGCACCGGGCGGGTGGCATCATGGGCATCCTCGCCGAGCTCGATCGCGGCGGACTCCTGCACAACCAAGTTCCCACCATCCACAGCGAAACCATGGCCAAAGCCTTGGAAAAATGGGATATCTCCACCACCAGCGACGAGAAGATTCACACCTTCTACAAAGCTGGCCCCGGCGGCATCCCTACCCAAGTCGCCTTCAGCCAAGGAGCGCGCTGGCCTAGCCTCGACACCGATCGCGAAGCCGGCTGTATCCGCAATGTGGAACACGCCTTTACCGCAGAAGGCGGACTTGCAATCCTGACCGGAAACATCGCCCCCAAAGGATGCGTCGTCAAAACCTCAGGCGTAGACGAAAGCATCTGGGTCTTCGAAGGCCCTGCCCACGTCGTGGAAAGCCAAGAGGAAGCCGTATCCAATATCTTGGGAGGCAAGGTAAAAGCGGGCGACGTAGTCATCGTGCGCTACGAAGGCCCACGCGGCGGCCCGGGCATGCAAGAGATGCTCTACCCAACCAGCTACATCAAGTCCAAGGGCTTGGGCAAAGTCTGCGCCCTCGCGACCGATGGGCGCTTCTCCGGAGGAACTTCCGGACTGTCGATCGGCCACGTTTCACCCGAAGCCGCGGCCGGCGGCCCGATCGGACTCGTGGAAACCGGCGACATCATCCGCATCGACATCCCGAACCGCAGCATCGACGTAAAACTCTCGGACGACGAGCTCGCCCAACGTCGAGCAAAGATGGAAGCGCTCGGCGACGCCGCTTGGAAGCCCAAGGAGCAGCGCCCTCGCAAAGTCAGCGCCGCCCTGAAAGCCTACGCCCTGCTCGCCACCAGCGCCGACCAAGGCGCGGTCCGAGACCTTTCCAAGCTCGGATAAGCGTAAGCGATAAAAAAGATTTCCCCAAGGACCATTGCTCCCGAGCAATGGTCCTTTTATTCGCGGATTCCGCTGCATTTTCGGAGCCCCCTTTTTTGCAGATGGATCATTCTTTGGATACTTTGCCGTTCTTCGAAGCGTCAGCAGCGAAGCCATTTGGGCGCCAACCAGCAAAGAGCTGGTTCGAAGCTCCGCCTCAGTTCCCCAATGGAGCCAAGTCGCTGCTGAGAGGGCTGGCAGCCATGTCGAAGGTATCCACATCATCGGGACGCGAGGGATCGTACCCTTCGAATTCCGGAACCAGCGACTTCGCTAGTGGCAGCTTCGAATCCTTGATTCCCTGCGCCACGCACTGGGCGAGCTGGTACGCTCCATAATTGTTGTGGTGCGTCGCATCCTTGCCTCCGTTGCTAAACGCTTTCGGAGCATCTTCGGTTCCGAGCGCCTCATAAAGCTCTACGCTCATGCGCTGCAGGTCGACCAATGCTACTTTCTCCGCCTTCGCGACCTTTCGCATCGCTCTGGGATAGTCGCCTAAGCTGCTTACAATCTTGCCCTTCTCGTCGAAACGACGCCGCTCCATCGAGGTCACCAGTACCGGCGTGGCTCCGCGTAACCGAGCCTCCGCGATCAGCACTTTCAGGTAGGCCTTGTAGGTTGTATTCGCTTCCACGTAAGTCTGCGGCCACTGCTGCTTCTGGTCGTTATGGGTAAATTGGATGAAAAGGTAGTCTCCCGCCTTCATGTCCTGAAGCACTTTGGCAAGGCGCAGCCCCGTCATAAACGACTTCATGGTCTCACCCGATTCGGCATGGTTCGCCACTGCGACTTCGTCCTTGAAGAAGCGTGGCAGCATTTGCCCCCAACTCGCCGCTGGCTCGTAGGGTTGATCGGTCACCGTGGAATCTCCCACGAGGTAGACAGTCGGCACGTCTACCTTTTCGATTTCCAAAGTCCTCACTTTGGGAGCCGAACCGTTGAACTCGATAGTCAACTTTCCGTCCCAATGCAGCTTGCCGATTTCGCGATCGTTCAACACGACCGCAGTTCCACCCGGAGCGAATTCCTCTGGCGGCACAAGCTCCTCGTTTCTCGTATTGGCAATCACACTACATTTCGTAAACTCCCCTGCTTTCGTCTCCACCTTTTCCAGCAGAAGCCGACGGGATTCGACCTTTACCGTATTGGACGACGCTTCCGCTTCGTCTCCAAACTCAATCGTCAAGCGATAGTTCCCATCGGTCGCGGACACCGAAAAATAAAAGGCCTCCCTTTCGTCGCTTGGCCGGGTTCCCAAATCAAATCCATAGCCGCGTTCGCCGTTGTAGACCAAGTCCGAACCGACCTGGATCTCGCCCGCTTCCGCCTCGCTCGAACCAAAGCGAAAACGCACTGGATTTCCGTTTCCAATATTAACCGTCATAAACTCCTCCAGAGGATTCGCGTCAAGCGCCCGCAGGCCCTCCGCAACGCACTGAGCATTGAGGATCGCCCCTTCCCAACTGGTATGCGTATGGGCGTCTCCAAAAAGTGGATCCACCGCCTTCTCGCCCAAGGCATCGTACTTGTCGGCCACCAAGCTGTTGAGATCGACGAAGGAAACGCCTTCCGATTTAGCAACCTGTTCCGCCCAATCCCGGTAGCTGTTGACGCTGCGATTGATCTTCCCTTCCGCGTCCCAACTTTTGCGAGGCACCAGAGAGCAAACGATCGGCGTCACGCCCTTTTCCTTAGCAGTCTCGATGTACTGGCGCAGGTACCAGCCGTAGGTGTGCACAACTTCGTGCTGGCCGGTCACCATGTTGTCGATCTCCTCCGTTTCCTCGCCTACTCCTTTGATCGTTCCTCGAGCTCGCTTGGCGTCGTTGAGGGCAATGTCGTCGTTGTGCCCGAACTGCATGACCAAGAAATCCCCCGGCTTCATCATGCTTTTAACCCGCTCCCAATACGGACCGGTATAAAACGTGCGGCTGCTCAATCCGCCGACAGCACGATTTACTACATTGATTTCGGAATCGTCAAAGTGCCGGTCGAGGAACGCTCCCCAACCCCACTGTCCATTCGAACCGTCGCCCCGACCGTTACGTACGGTCGAGTCTCCGATCAAGAACAGGGTGGGCTTTTCGCCATCCGCTGGAATCGGCAGGGTCAACCAGGACAAGGGATCCGGCTCCACTGCTTCTCCCTTTTCCGAAAACCAATCCGCAACCGGATTCGGACGCAGCCCCTTCAGGCCCGCTACCACCGTTTCCGCATTGACCATCGCCCCTTCCGGTCCCGTGTGCACGTAGTCCTTGGGAAAATACACGTCCAACGCTTCCTTGCTTCCCAAAGGCTCGAAGCGATCCACCACCGGATTGGTGATGTCGATGAACGGGACGTCCAACTCCTTCGCTAAACGATAGGTCCAGTAGCCATACTGTCCCGATCCACGTTCAAGCCTGCCCTCTTCCCAAAGGTTGCGAGCCGTCAGCGAGAGCAGGATCGGAGTGGCTCCCTTCTCGCGCGTATCCGCAACCATCTTACGCATGTAATGGCCAAAAGTGTAGACGGTCTCGCGCTTGCCAGTCACCGCGTTGTCGATCTCTTCGCTTTCGTCGCCCAAGCCCGGCAAGCTCCCTCTCGCTCGCAGCGGACGGGTCGAGCCTTCTGGCTCCCGGTTGATCGCACCGCCGTCATTGTGCCCGAACTGGATCAGCACCACATCGCCCGCTTCCACCTCGAGCAGCATTCGATCCCAATGCCCTTCCGTAATAAAGGTGCGGCTGCTCCGCCCACCGCGCGCCTTGTTGGCCACGATCACCTTGCGCTCGTCGAAAAACTCAGCGAACGGACTCGCCCAGCCTACCCGGTTCGTACCATCGCCGGGAGCAGCCGTGGAATCGCCTGCCACGAAGATGTGAGGTAGGTCGGCCGCTTCTTCGCCATCTTGGGCAGCGGAGCTAAATGCGGCGAACAAGCCGCATAGTAAGAAGAGAAACGAAAACGGGGAATGGAGCTTCATACCAGTCATAGGGGACATCAATAGGACAAGCTTCCCATCAGGCTTCCAGCCAAGCAATCCCGTACAGTCAGATCCCCGTAGCCAAGGACTTACATTTGTCGGACTGTAAACATTTTTATCCACTCCGTCCTTTGACCCGGCAAACAAAAGCAGGCAAGCTTCTCACGATGAAACACCCCGTGCTCCCTCTCATTGCTGCAACGACTTGTCTTTTGGTATCCAGCCTCTTCGGGGCCTCGCCCATCGGCACCCGCTTGCCTTCCGAGAAAAAAGTCATCTCCGATCCCGTCACCGGAGTCGAATTGGCCTTTCTCACCAGCAAGCAGGCCGGCGACTCCAAGATCTACCAAACGCATCCCCAGTGGACTTCCGACGGACAATGGCTCGTCTTTCGCTCCGACCGCATCCCCGGCGAAGCCCTCGCCGTCAACGAGGAGACCGGCGACATCGTGCAAGTCACCGAAGGCGGCTACTTCGGCATGCTCACCCTCGCTCGCAAGTCCATGAAGCTCTACGTCATGCGCGACCCGGAGCTTCCGGCCACCGAGCAACCACGCTACGGCCGCGGTGACGCCGACAAGGCGATCGTCGAAATCGACCTAGAAAGCCTCTTCGCCGACAGCGCCGCAAGAACGCTCAAATCCGCAGGGCACTACGAGCGCATCGTCGGACTCGTCGACGGCAGCATGGGAGCTGGCGGCGACATGGCCATCGACGCCAACGAGGAGGTCATCTACTTTCGTATCGGTCGCGAAGAAGCCGCCAAGCATCTCGATCCCGGCGTCGAGCTCGAAGAAAACTTCGGCCCCCGCAACATGGGAGCAGGCCCCACCGGCATCGCGTCCATGGACATTGCCACCGGCGAAATCGATATCGTAGCAGTCGCCCCCTTCCAAATGGGCCACATCCAAACCAACCCATGGGTCAGCGGCGAATTGGTCCTCTGCTGGGAAACCGGCGGCAAATCCCCGCAACGCCTCTGGACTGTCAAAGTCGGCGGCGAAATCGAGGCGCTATATCCAGAGGCCGAATACGAATGGGTTACGCACGAAGCGATCATCTCGCCCGACGAAGTCGCCATCGCCATCATGGGACACCGCAAAGTGGGCGCCGACAAAGACTGGGGGCCCTCAGGCACCCGCGAAAAGCCCACCGGTCTCGGCATTGTCAACCTGCGAACCCGCGAAATGCGCATCGCCGGCCAAACCCGCAGCGGCAGCGGACTCTGGCACGTGCACGGCTCCGCCGACGGACGTTGGGCAGTGGGCGACGACTTTTCCCGCAGCCTCTACCTGATNGATCGTACCACCGACGAAATGATGCTGCTCACCACCGGCCACAAGCCCACCGCTCGCGACCACGTACACCCGACCTTCAGCCCCGACGGCACCAAAATCCAAATACAGTCCGCCATGCTTTCCGAAGACAATCGCTCGATGAACATCTGCATCGTCTACCTTCCCGAAAACCTGCTCGACCGCGACTACAGCGGCGTGCTCCGCAAGGACTAGCTCCGCCTTGTGGGAGCCCGCTCTTGACCGGGCGTAGCTCGCGCGCCGAGCGAAGACTGTTGTCACGCGAAAGCTCCTCCCGTATCCAAAAACCCCCAACGGCTGGCCAAGGTCGGCCACCCGTTTTTCTTGTGTAACGAAACCATCGACAAACGGGTAGCCCATTCTCCAAACTCTGGAGCAAATGATCAAACCCTTTATGCAAGGCCTGCGGGCTTACAAAGACGCCCACCATCTCGTTTGGAAGGAAGGCATGTGGAAGCACCTCATGATTCCGGGATTGCTCAGTATGCTCTACTTCCCGCTGGTGATCGGCGGACTCTTCGGCGGCACCTTCCTCGGCGTGCAAGAGATCAGCGCCCACATCAGCGAGAAGTGGCTGCCCAATGAAGTCGTAGAGTGGATATCCTGGGGATTGAGCTTCGTTGTCGGGCTCTTGGCCATCTACCTCGCATTCCTCCTATACCGCAGCGTAGTCATGATCATCTACGCGCCCTTCATCGGTCTGATATCAGAAACAGCAGAAGAAAAATACCACGGCTCGAAGGGGCCAGGCTTTTCCGTTGGCGGACTCCTCTACGACCTCTACCGCGGCACCATGGTGAGCGTCCTCATGCTCATCATCTCCCTCATGCTTACAGTCTTTTGCTGGCTGCTCTGGCTCCTCCCCGTGGTCGGGACGGCCATCTACTTCGTCGGCATGTTCGTGACGCAAGCCTTCTTCGCCGGAGCCGGCTTCATGGACCCCGTCCTCGAACGCCGACGACTCGGCATCCGAGCCAGCCTCGGGCACTCCAACCGCCACAAATGGCACGCCATGGGCAACGGAACCGGCTTCATGATCATGATGTTCATCCCCATCATCGGCTGGTTCCTCGCCCCCTCCTACGGCATCATCGCCGCCGCCATCAGCGGAGTCGACACCCTCTACGACGGCAAAACCTTGAAACGCTAGATCGCGATGCCTTCCGAAAAAGAGAAGATGCTCGCGGGCGACTGCTACCTTGCGATGGATAAGGAGCTGGCGAGCGAACGTCTCGCCGCCCGCCAAGCGATCCACCGCTACAACGCGACCTCGCCCGAGCAGTTCAAAGAGCGTGCCCAGATCCTCAAGCAGCTGCTGGGCACCTACCACAAAACTGCCTTCATCGAGCCTGAGTTCCGCTGCGACTACGGATACAACATCCACCTCGGCAAAGCCTTCTACGCCAACTTCGGATGCGTGATGCTGGACGTTTGCCCAATCACCATCGGCGACTCCGTCAAGTTCGGCCCCAACGTGCAGCTCTACACTGCGGCCCACCCCATCGATCCCGACGAGCGGGCCACCTTCAAGGAGTTTGGCAAACCCATCACCATCGGCGACAAGGTTTGGATCGGCGGCGGCAGCATCGTCGTGCCAGGCGTCACCATCGGTGAAGGCTCCACTATCGGAGCAGGCAGCGTAGTGACAAAGCCAATACCTCCCCGCGTGGTCGCCGCCGGCAACCCCTGCCGCGTCATCCGCGAATTGTAGTAGCTGGATTCGCAACGCGCCCTCTCGGCGCAAGCTCACCAATTCGACGAACCCGACTGCAGAGCCTGCTCGCTTATCTCGCCCTGCACGCTGGAGAATCTCTGAAACGTTCCCGTATCGCCTACACCTTTTGGCCGGATTCCGAGGAAAAGCAGGCCCTCACCAACTTCCGCAACCTCCTGCTCGGCCTGCGCAACGCCCTTCACGCCCAGATGAAAAACGCTGCCGAATTTCTTCGCCTTTCCAGCGAACTCATCGAAGCGTGTATGAAGCCGTCAGTCTTACCAACTCCACTGCGCCTCCGCCTCTCTAATCCACCGTAGTCCGCCGCGTCCGTTTCCCGAAAACGAATGTGCTGTACTCCGCGCCCTAATCCGAAACCCCTGCTATGAGCCTCCTCACAGACCTGCGCTTCGCCTTTCGTCTTTTTCTCAAAAACCCCGGCTCCAGCGCTATGGCCATTTTCGTCGTCGCGATAGGCACCAGCGTAGCAATCACCATGTTCGCCTTCGTCAACGGCATTCTCTGGAGTCCCCTCGACCTCAACGAAGAGCGCGAAATCCAGCAACTCGAGTGGGCCTTCCCTGACAAGCAACGAAACCAAACCAGATTGCATCCTCTCGACTTCGAGGTCATCAAGAAGGAAAACCAAAGCATCGAAAAACTAACCTCCTTCCGCTGGGACAATCTCAGCTTCTACAACCCCGCCGGAAACAGCTTCTCTCGCCGCTACGAGCTCGTCTTCGTCGATCCCGACTTCTTCGATTTCATCAAACAAACGCCCTTCCTCGGTAGAACCTTTCGCCCCGAAGATGCCACCGGCCGCGATGAGGACAGACTGATCATCTCCCACTCCATTTGGCGCGAGCACTTCGAGAGCGACCCAAACATAGCCGGCACCACCGCCATGCTGGACGGCAAGCCCTGCACTATCGTCGGCGTCATGCCCGAAGGCTTTCGCTTCCCTGACGAAGTGCATATCTGGGTCGCTACCGAATGGGCCCAAGCTCGAGAGCTCGAACGCAAGTCCTGGCACCGCATCCAATCGATAGGCGTATTGAAAGACGGATACAGCAAAAAGAAAGCGGAATCCGACCTCGCTACCATTGCCAAACGACTCTCGGCTGCCTACCCCGATACCAACGAGGGCCTAGACGCGATCCGCCTTGAGCCCTACTCCATCTGGCTGACCAAAGCCGTCGTTAGTGAACGCTTCGACAAAACCTGCTACGCCCTCTTGCTCTGCTCCATTCTCGTCCTCGGCGTCGCCTGCTCGAATCTCTTCAATCTCGTGATGACGCGCACCGCCACCCGCACCAACGAGCTCTCCATTCGCAACGCCATGGGAGCCAGACGACGGCATATCATCGTTCAAGTCGTATTCGATGGCTTGATACTCACCCTAATCGGATCCCTCATAGGCACCTTCATCTCCTATTGGGGACTCAAGCTCGTCTGGGCCCTTTTTCAGAAGCAGATGTACGTCCCCTACTGGTGGCGCATGGAGATAGATGCGCGCGTTATCGGCTTTGTCTTGGTCATCGTGCTCGCAACGGCTGCCGCGGCCACCTTGATTCCCGGACTTCGGGCCTCCCGATCCTCTGTCGCCAAGAATCTTCGCGACGACGCTCGCACCTCTACCGGACTCTACCTCGGCGCCATCTCAAAGTTCGTGCTGAACTTCCAAATGTTCGCCACCGGCGGACTCGTTTTCATGAGCGTTGCCATGATTCTTTTTTGGATACACTCAAAGAAGTGGGAAACGCCCTACGATCCCGATCAAATCTTGGACGGTGCCCTCCAACTTAAGGCAATGGACCAAGAGAGAGAAAAGGGACTGATTCCCAAATTCATCGAAGACTTCCAGAAACAACTAAGCAGCTACCCAGGCGCGGCCAAGATCGCATTCAGTTCCGAAGAAGCCGGCGGAGCAGATCCAGAGTCGAGTTGGATGAACCTCAACGGCTTCGAGTTCGACGGAGATAGCTACGAACTAAACGAAACCCGACCAGAGGTGCGCAGAGTCGTCATATCGGAAGGCTACCAAGACGTATTCAATCTTAAGATACTGCACGGCCGCGGGCTCAGCCGACTCGACACCCGAGAAAACGACAAAGTCTGTCTTGTGAACGAAAACTTCGTCGACCACTATTTGAAAGGCCAGAACCCGATTGGGAAGCGTATCAAGTTCTACGATCCCACCGCTCCCGACAAACAACCTTTCCGCACCATTGTGGGAGTCATCGGCAACGTTTCCCCCGAACCCATGCCGGGCCAAAACTTCATCAAATCCGGCTTCGCCAAGATTTACGTGCCAGTGGCTCAAGCCTGGTACATTAATAACCTGCACATCCTCGTGCGCAGCGATGACAACCCTTTCGATTGGACCGTTCCCCTGCAAACCGAACTCCGATCCATGAACCCCGAGCTCGCTTTCCATGGCCGCTTCCTGACGGTCCAAGGCATCGTCGATCGCAACAGCGTATCCAAAGACCTCACCTTCTCCATGTTCGCTGTATTCGGACTCGCATCACTGCTATTGGGAATCGGTGGCCTCTATGCGGTCGTCAGCTTCACCACGCGGCAGCGCTTCCGAGAATTCGCTATCCGCATGTCCATCGGAGCCACCGGCAAGGACATTTTGCTCAACGTTCTAAAACGCGGCTCCTTCGCACGCTTACTTGCCGCCACCATTGGCATCGCCCTCGGGCACTACGTCGTGTTGATTCTCAAAACGTCCATAGGCATCTACTACCTCCCGCTTCTGCAAACCTATCCCATCGTAATGGCCACGATACTTGCCGCCATCGGCTTCTCCATGGCGCTACCAGCCTGGCAAGCGACCAAGCTGTCTCCCATGCACGCTGCTCGATCGAACTAGCGAGAGCAGAGCGTCCCGAAGACGCCCCTAACGGCTCTCTCAAAACAGGAGCCCATCATCACGCGTTGCACCCGAAGCTCAAGGTCCCGGAGCGTGGCTGCCCACCAAAGCTCACGACTTCGCCCAACTCATCTTCGTGCGCAAAAACCAAGGTTGGGACGACTTCTGGAAAAACGCAGCATGAGGCAACACTTGAAAACACATCCATGTCACCCCCTTGGACCTTTTCCAGATTGACTGGAGGCCTTGCCCGCCCCTCAAATCGTCAGTATGCGCTACCCCGAACCTTGGAATCCCCAGTGTGTTTTGAGAAATACACTTCTTTGGCTGCTAGTTCTATTAGGACTCTATTCTCCAGCAAACGCGTCCATCCCAGAATACAAACAGTGGACCGATGAAGCCTTAGCAGCCGGAGATTGGAATCAAGCCTACCCTTTCGCGCTAAGACTCTATGAAGATTCGCCAAGCGACGCTCAAGCAGCCCTGTCGATGGCTCGCGTCTATCTTGGGCTGGATGCTCCGGCCGCCGCAATCGAGACCATCCGAGCGACACTTCGCTTAGGAGTAGAGGGCGAGGATTCCCTGAGACTGAAAGTGCTTTTGGCAAAGGCCCACGAAGAAGTAGGCGAATTTGCCATTGCGTGGAATTTGTACCGGCAGATTGTGAACGAAGCCACGGCTGGGGATCCTCTAATTGAGATCGTCAAGAAGTCGCGATGGTACTCCTGGGCCGGAGCATTGGGAGCAATGAATCGAGATTCGCGAGACCAGCGTTTTCAAAAGGAATACGAAGACAACCCCAACGACGAGGCAGCAGCCTATCACTTTTTCCAAGTCCTATTCGAATACGATAGAAAAGGCGAATACTCCCTGAACTTGCTGCGAAAGTACTTGGAGGAAGGCAGGGCAATCCCCCTCTCGGTGATGGAAATCGCGGTCGATAAAAACAAGACGGCAACTCTGTACACGTCCAACAAAGTGGAAAAAAAAGCGCTCTTCGACGAATCCAGGTCATGGATACAAAGTATGAGAGAGAGTGGATACGACGCTTTGCTCGCGGATACGGCAGAAAATGAAATAGACGCGCTCGAAGCGGATATGGCAGGAGAATGGGACGGTGAATACCGAAGTCCTCTCGAAAATTTCTGGGATGTCGACGGAAGGATGAGAGAAGAAGCAGACGTACTCGTTGCTCAATACACGCAAAAGATCGACGCAGCGCGGACACAGCTGGACGAAATCAACCAACTGCTGCAGGCGCTCAAAAAGGTCTCAACTGGGGCTGTCGTTCCTGACGACTTGAATGGGTTTCTCGACGAATCCCGGATGAACATCATACTCCTCCCAATCCAGACGGGAGAGCACTTAGAAGCGATGTGGGACAGCGCGCGGCAGTTGCAAGCCCTGTCGGCTGGCCTATCTGAGGGAGCTCGCTACTCCGAAGACTGGCAAGCCGAAGACTATCGAGAGAATTTGAACAAGATTTCCCCATTGGTCTCGAAAGCGGAATCGACCCATAAAGAGATCTGGGAAGGGCTAGAGGCGTTGCCGGAAGCGTGGCGGAGTTTGCAAATCGCTCTTCGCAAAAAACAATGGTGGGAAGACATTGAAAAAAGCTCGAACCCGGAAACCATTCTGAGCGCGACAGATGGGCTCTTCTTGGCGAAAGAAAAAGGATCTGCCCTGTGGAACGCTCGCTATCAAGCGCTCAAGGCGATGAGCAGCATGGAAGAAGCGGCATTTGCGGCGGCTAACTTGATCCTTTCCACACAGACCGATGCAGCTACTCCCGACGAGCTGCAGGCAGCGGCGAGAGCTGAACAGTGGTTGGAGGCGAGAATCGACCTGAGTGATCGATACGCGGCGGAAGCGGAGGCTGCTATCGACAATGACGACTTGGAAACAGCGACGCAAAAATTGGCGGAGGCGCTCCCATTGTGTCCTTTTGGAACGAATACACTTTACCAGCAGTACCGATTGGCGGCGCAGACTCAGAACTATTTCGAGGCAGATCGCGTTTTGGCGGCTTGGTGGATGTCTGGCGGGAAACTGGGAACGAAAGATACGACCGCCTTGATGCAAGTCGCCGCAAACGCAAGCGACTGGACTCTTCTGATGTCACTGGTGAAAGAATCGCTGCGGACGAATCCCTACAATACGGATGCCTGGTATTTCCAAATGATCGCTTCCATCGCTTTCGGGCAGTATGAACGATTCAACGAAGCCCATGAGATTCTAACGACCTCGATTCACCATTTAGAAGCGCCCGTTGGCAAAGCCGTCTTTGGACTGAATGAAGCGACTATCTCCAAGAAGGTAGATGCGTTTTTGGACGCTGTCGAAGGCAACTATGAAGGACGAAAAGGTGAGAAGATCGGTCAATCGCTTCGGGCCACCTACATTGCCCTGAGGTCGGGTGTTTCAGACGAGAAGCTGGAAGAATTAATGAAAGCCGCCATGAATCCTTCGGAGCCTCTCATTGCAAGAGCGGCGGCTCACGGGATCTACAATTCAAAACGACTGAAGGACAATCCCGAGCTGCTGAACATTCCCATGAAGGCAGAGGACCCGGTGTATTTACCTTCCAAAGACACTTGGTCTAAGAAAATCGATAGGTCGCTGAAGGCGGGACAATTGATCGAAGTCGCAGGTTATCTGGATTTTAGCGAAATGCCCTACGCTTCCGCCATGCGACTCCGCGGAGTCGGCCTGAACGCGAATATTCATTGGG
>JBNKSG010000101.1:0-12645 GCA_050297195.1 Opitutaceae bacterium
GGGCGATATCGTGGTGCTTTTTTCACCAGATGGCGGCACGCGTTTGGTGAAGCGCATGGTTGGAGTTCCAGGCGATACGATCGAAATGCGGAACAACACTCTCTTTATTAATGGCGAGCGTTTGAAGTACGACCACTTGCCGTCGACTGCGACTTTGGGATTGGAGGCGGAGCTAAGGAGCGGGGCTGTCTTCGGACTTGAAACCTTGGGAGATCGGGAGCATGCGGTGATGTCGATCCCCTCCGTTAGGAGCGCGCATCGTAGCTTTAGCCCGATTTCCGTACCGGAGGGGAAGTACTTCGTGATGGGAGACAATCGGGACGTGAGCCAAGATTCGCGCTACTTCGGTTTCGCCGATCGCGAGCAAATCGTTGGAGAAGCGACGAGTGTAATCCTGTCTTTCAACATTCTCGACAAGTATCAGCCGCGCTTTGGGCGTTTCTTTAGCGAGCTGAAGTAGTGTGGCCTATTCCTCCGTTTTGGGCGCGAACATGTTTGCGGCCATGCGAAGCTGGGAGATTTGCATTTGTCGCATGCCTTCGAGGCTTTGCGCGAGCGCGGCGAGTTGTTCGGGATCGAGCAATGCCTGGGCTTCCTCGGCTATGATATTATGCAGTTCTTCCATATCGGTTTGGAACTTGTCTATATTTTCGCTGCTGAAGCGTTCCGGTCCCATGTTGAAGTTTGTTTCGTCCGCGAGATCGCTAGTGAATTGGAAATTGCTCTTTTGGTCGGCCATGATCTGCAGCAGGGAGCGTTCGGTTTCGGGGGCGATCGGTTTTCCTGCGTTTTGCATGGAGTTTTTGAAGCCTGATAGCGACATGCGTTCGCCTAAGGTTTTCTCGAAGAACTCGAACTCTGCGGAGTCTTTGTCGTTGTTGAGGAAGGTATCGATGGCGGACTTTACCTGATCGTCGTATTCCTTCATTTCGCTGGCCAGTAGGGTCTTCTCCTCGTTGGATGCTCCGCCCATCATCTTCATGCTGCTTTCGACGCGGAACATTTGGCGGGCCATCAGGAGGTCCATAAAATGGATACGTTCTTCGGGAGAGAAGTCGAAGCTGTCGAGCAAGTCTTTGTACATCACTTCGAGAGAGGCTCGCTGGCTCGCCTGCATCATCTCGTTGACCTGCGGATTCTCCATCATCATTTGCGACAAGTCCTCCATGATGCGTTCCGTGGGTTTCGCGGTTTCCGCGACGGGGGGCGCTTGCTCTGCGGGAGCGGGAACCGGCTCTGCTGCAGCTGCGATTTTGGGGGACTGGGCGGGGGGGGCTTCTTGGGAGGCTGCGACTGGAGTGTCGGAGGTCGATTCGCTTGCGAGAGCGGCGAGCTTTGCCTGGAGTTCGGAGAGTTGCTCGTGCTGTTGGTAGGAGTAATATCCTAAGCCAGCGATACAGATTAAGAGGAGAGCGCAGAGGGTTTTCATTTGGTTATAGGTTCGCGATTTGCGTGGATGGAGCAATGGGGCCATCAATTACGCTTTTTTTTTGCTATGTTTCGGTTTTTGTTGATGGTCAAGGTGTCGTCCGACAGAGAGTCAGCGGCTTCGTAGAGGACGTCCCCGAGGGAATCTATCGGTTCATTCCGGCATCTTGCTCGCTTTGTCGGGTCGAGGTTGCCGATTCTAGCGCCTGCGTGTTACCTCTTTGTTACCGTTTGCGATCGCGGATGGTTTGGGTTGTTGACTTGGCTTTTGCGGAACACTTATTGGGCGAGGATGGATTTTACGGATCAACCGGTTCCGAAGTCTGCCGTGGCGGTTTACTCGGGAGGCATGGACTCTACCGCAATGCTCTACCGCATGAGAGAGCTGGGCATCGAAATCAAGGGAGCCTTGAGCATCAATTACGGGCAAAAGCATTCCAAGGAGCTGGAGGTGGCGGCGAGCTATTGTCGCGAGCTGGGAATTTTGCACAAGGTGGCGGATCTGACTGGGCTGCAGGATCTGTTCGGCAAGAGCAGCCTAACCAACGCCGCCGAGGCAGTCCCGGAGGGGCACTACGAGGAGGATCAAATGAAGTCCACGGTGGTTCCGAATCGGAATATGATCCTGCTGGCGACCGCGACGGCTTGGGCGATTTCGCTGGAGGCGGAGTCGGTTGCCTATGCGGCTCATGGCGGCGACCATGCAATTTATCCGGATTGCCGCGAGGAGTTTGCCTCGGCGCTGGACGCCGCGATCCGCCTGTGCGACTGGAGTAAGGTCTTTTTGTACCGGCCGTTTGTACATTCCAACAAGGCGGAGATCGCCAAGCTCGGGACGCGGCTAGGGGCTGGACTGGAAAAAACCTGGTCCTGCTACAAGGGCGGCGACGTGCATTGCGGCCGCTGCGGAACCTGCGTGGAGCGGCGCGAGGCCTTCTATCTGGCAGGGGTGGAGGACAGGACCGAGTACGCGGTGAGCGCTCCATCTCTTGCCGAACTTGTTAAATCGGGCTGGAAACTCTAAATTGGTTTGCTAGGTACTGAGTGTTTGGGTGGTGGTAACCGTTGAAATCTATGTTTACCTGCAAAAAGACTTATGCGGATATTCCTTTCGCGCACCGGCAGCATCGGCACGACGGGCATTGCGCGCAGATCCATGGCCATAATTGGAGCTTCACTTTCACCTTCGGATGCGAGGCATTGGACGAATGCGGCTTCGTGGTGGACTTTGGCAAGCTCAAGCCCATCAAGGCTTGGATCGACGAAAACCTAGATCATGCCTGTGTCTTCAACCATGACGATCCGCTTCTGCAGGATATCCTGGCGATCAACGAGCAGAGCGGCTGCAAGGTTTATCAGCCGTACGTCGTGGATCTTTGCTCGAGCGAGGGGATCGCGCGACACTTGTTCGAAGTGATGGACCCGAAGGTGAAGGAGATGACCCATGGGCGAGCATTCCTGACTTCGGTGGAAGTGATCGAGGACGCAAAGAACAGCGCGACTTACGAGCCGGCGCGTTCGTAGTTGGTATTCGAATATGAGCGGACAACTTAAGACCTTGCCAGTGCACGAGCGTTTTCACTCGTGGCAGGGCGAAGGGGTACACTTGGGGCGTTCCGCTTTTTTTATACGACTTTTTGGTTGTCCGGTGCATTGTCCTTGGTGCGATTCTGCGGGAACGTGGCATCCGGACTACGTGCCGAAAAATGTGGACCGTTTCACAGCTGACGAGCTTGCGGACGCCGCGCTCGCGAGCGGAGCGAAGTTTGCGGTCATTACGGGCGGCGAACCGGCTATTCACGACTTGTTCGATCTTACTGCGGCCCTGAAGGCGCGGGGGATCGATCGGCACTTGGAGACGAGTGGCGGCTTTCCGATCCACGGCGATTTCGATTGGATCACTTTAAGTCCCAAGTGGCAGAAGCTTCCCCTGATGGATAACCTGCCGCTCGCGTCCGAGTTCAAGCTGATCGTCGAGGATGTGGACTCGATCGAAAAGTGGATTTCGACGATCGGGTCGAGCTTCAGCGAAGCGAGGCCGGTTTGGCTGCATCCGGAGTGGTCGCGGCACGCAAATCCTGAGGTGCTGGAAACCATCACGCGTTGCGTCAAGGAGCGGGGCGATCCTTTTCGGGCGGGCTATCAAATGCATAAATTGTATCGTGCGGATTTGCTGGATCCGAATTCGAGAGAGTCTGCTCCTTTGGGCGGCGACGAAGCTAAGGGCTACTAGAGCCTCGCGATGCGGTTCAGGACGATAGCTGTATCCAATTATCGGAACATCAAGTTCGCTCGCTTGGATGTCGATGCGGATCGCGTGTTCTTCCTCGGGAGGAATGGACAGGGCAAGACCAACCTTTTGGAAGCGATCGGTTACGTGACTTCCTTGCGGGCGTTTCGCGCTCGGGAGAACGAGACATTGCTAGGGCCGGAGTCGCCGCAAGCGGAGATCCTTTACGAGATCGAGCACGAGAAGTTCGACGAGGTGGAGGCTCGGGTGCGCATCAAGAAAAAGGGCAAGGAAGTGTACCTGGATCGAGAGCCAGTGCGGCGGGCCTCAGACTTCGTGGGGCGCTTCCCGGCGGTGACCTTGTCCTCCGAGGACTTGAGCATCGTGCGCGGGTCGCCGGGGGGAAGGCGCCGCTTTATCGATACCTTTTTGTGCGGCATCGATCGCGACTACTACGTTGCCCTTCAGCGCTACCAGAAGTGTATCCAAGAACGCAATGCGCTGCTGAAGAAAGGCGCGTCGGCAAACTTGATGAAGCCTTTTGAGACCCAGATGGTGCAACCGTGTCTTGAGGTTATTCGGAAGCGTCGGCAGGTCATTGGCGAGCTGGGGGGGATGGCGAGCCGGTTTTACGAAACGCTTTCTGGCTCGGTGGAAGCGATAGGGGTGGAGTACAAGCCGAATGCGGCGCCGGAGAGCGAGGAAGCGTATTGGGAATTGCTCGAGCGCAATCGTCGCCGCGACGAAATCATGCACAGCACGAGCAAAGGGCCGCATCGCGACGACTTCGAGCTGACTCTAAATGGGCATTCGGCCGCGGATTTTGCGTCGGATGGACAGCAGCGGAGCATCGCTTTGTCGCTCGCTTTTGCCACGATCGCTTATTGGCGAGAGCGATTTGGGGTGTGTCCTGTTTTGTTGATCGACGACGTTCTTGGAGAGCTAGACCCTGTGCGCCGCGAGCGGTTCTGGAACGCGTTGGACGAGGGTATCCAATTGATCGCTACAGGAACGGAGCTGCCTGATGCGGCCAGCGGCAAGGAATGGCTGGTCTACCAGGTTGAAGACGGCGTGTTCGCCTTAGCCTAGTTGTCGCGGTGGAGCCTGTTCCAGCGGCTCGTGAGAGCGAATGCCGCTTCGTAGACTTCTTCGAGGGCGGCTGGCTTGGCGTAGATTTGCTAGAGCGCGGCTTCTAGGACCTCGACGAGCTCGAACTTTGTTAGCTCGATGGGGTTTCCCTTCATGCTGCTGGACTTGGCGGACTTGCGGGCGGCTTCCTCGATTTGCTCCTTCTGCAGGCCAAGTTCGCCGAGCGACTTGAGCGGGAGGTCGTTGCAGAGGGATTCGAACCAAGCAAGCGCGTAGGACGCTTTCGCTTGTGGGTTGCCAGTCAAGAGGGTGGCGACGTCGTCCATTTTCGCGCGGCTCGGGTTTTCCCGGTCCCGAGTGTCGAAGGCTCTCAGGTTTGCGGAGAAACAGGATACGAGGAGGCTGGCGCAGATGGCTCCGTGCGGGGCGGGGATCATGCCGCCGAGGGGGCCGGCGAAACCGTGGATGGAACCGAGCTTGGCGTTGGCGAGGGCGATGCCTCCGCAGAGGCTGGCGGCGCAGAGGTCGCTCTTTGCGTCGGTATCCAATGGCTCCTTACAGGCTGCCCGGATTGAGCGGGCGGCGAGTCGCAGGCCTTCGCGGGCGATTCCGTCGGTGAGCGGATTGGAGAACTTGGAGAGGTAGGCCTCGAGGCACTGGATCAGGGCGTCCATTCCGGTATAGGCGGCTATCGCGGGAGGGAGCTTATGGGTGAGCTCCGGATCGACGATGGCCCAGGTGGGGAGCATGGATTTGCTGCGCAGGCTGACTTTGACGCCCGCTTTCGGAACGCCGATGACGCTGTTGCGGGTGACTTCGGCTCCGGTTCCAGCGGTGGTGGGAACGGCCATGAAAGGCAAGGAGTCTTCCGTGAGGGCTTTGCCTTTTCCGACGCCTTCGAGAAAGTCGATCAGTTTGCCGGAGTTGGTTGCGAGCGCGGCGACGGCTTTGCCGGTGTCGATGACGCTGCCACCGCCAATCGCGACCACGCATTTGGCCCCCGCCTCGCGGGCTGCCTCGCTGGCGAGGGTGACGGAGTTTATGTCGGGCTCGCCGTGTACGGGATGGATGAAGACTTCGAAGCCGCTCTGGGTGAGCAGTCCGATGAGCTGGGCGTAGCGTTTCGAGTTGCGGCCCGTCAGTACGAACAAGGGCGATAGCGATTCGTCGAGCAGGCTCGGGATCGTCTTAGCGATTCCCTCTCCGAAATGAATGTTTGGAGAGGTGGCGAAGGAGAAGGACATGGAGGGGCGTGGGACTAGGGACGAGGGGGCTAATGTCCGAGCTTGGCTTTGAGGGCGGCGTTGACGTTTGCGGGAACGAACTTGGAGATGTCCGCTCCGAATTGGGATACTTGCTTGACGAGGCTGGAGCTGGTGTAGTTGTAGCCCTCCTTGGTCATGAGCAGGATGGTCTCGATCTCGGAGGCGAGGTGGCGATTCATCAGCGCCATTTGGAATTCGTATTCAAAATCGGATACGGCGCGCAGTCCTCGGATCAGGGCGATGGCTCCTTCTTGCTTGGCGAGGTCCACGAGCAGCCCGCTGAAGGTCATGACGCTGGTGTTGGGGATTTCGCTCAAGTTCTCTTCCACGAGCCTCATGCGCTCTTCGGTGGAGAAGAAGGGCCCCTTGCCGGCGTTTTCGGCTACGGCGACGATCACTTTGTCGAAGAGGCGGCAAGCGCGTTTCAGTACGTCGAGGTGTCCGTGGGTGATGGGGTCGAAGGTGCCCGGGTAAATGCCAATCTTCATAAGCCGATAAAAACGAGGACCTTGCGGAGGAGGACGGTTTTTGGCAATGCTGGAATGTCGCGGACGGATGGCAAGGGAATCAATCGAGCTGGCGCATGGGTTTGGAGTTGCGGGCATGGTGTCATCCTTGAGAGAAGCAGGGCCATGAGTTTGGCTAAGTTTATCCTAGCGTCCCAATCACCGCGTCGCCGCGAATTGCTCGATCGCATCGGCGCGAGCTTCGAGGTGATGCCAGCGGACGTTGAAGAGTTCGAGGAAGGGCATGGCGATCCCGAGGGGATGGTGCGCCACAATGCCCAGATGAAGGCAGCTTGGATTGCGGATCAGCATCCATCCCGCTTCGTTCTGGGATCTGACACGACGGTGCACATCGACGGTCGGGTTTTGGCCAAGCCGGAGGATCTCGATGACGCCCGGCGGATGCTTAAAACGCTGGGAGGTCGTACCCATTACGTCTATACTGGATTTGCGTTGCTGTGCCGCGATCAGGAATTGGAGGTGATCGATGGAGCCCGCAGCGAAGTGACGTTCAAGCCGCTGGACGACGAAACCATCGATGCTTACTTCCAGATCGTGAATCCTCTGGACAAGGCGGGCGCGTACGGAATCCAGGAGGGAACAGAACTTATCATCGAATCCTTTGTCGGGTCGCATTCCAACATCATGGGTTTGCCTTTGGATGAAACAAAGGCTCTGCTAGAGCGTCACAACTTGCTTTAATCGCTGCCGATAGATGCCTGTTTCCACCCCGCCAGAACGAGATTCCGATACCTTTGAGCATCCGCTCAAGCGTTCGGTCAAGCGTCGGCGTGGCTACTCGAGTGAACAGGTGGTCGTGGGCGTTTTGGGTACCTTGCTGGCCCACATCTGGCTGTTTTACATGCTGTCGCTGGGCTTGCTCAAGACACAGCCGATCGAGAGCGAGGATCCGTATCGGGAGTTCAGCATCGAGCTGACGCCTCCTGAGGAAGAGGAACAGGTTTATACGGAGACGAATCCGGACGTAGCCGAAAACGAGCCGGACGAGACGAATCGCTTTGCGGCTCGCGACCAGCAGGCTGCCAACGAGGAGCGGCCGGAGGAGATCGATCCCGATAATCGTCCAGCGGTCGAGAGCGATGATACGGTGGAGACGGATCAGAGGATTACGGGGAGCCTTGACGAGCCTTTGCTGGCTCCACCTCCATCGCCGGATCCCACGGAAGATAAGGAGGAGGAACAGCAAGCAGCCCAGCCCCCGTCGCCGAACCTGCCTCTCCTGCAAGCGGTCGAGAACAGCGCGGTCGCTCAGCGAAAGGAGATTCCGCTATTTGGTTCGCAGGACGAACAGGAGGACGAATCGGGCATCGCCGACTACGATTATTCGAAATTGGAGGAGGCCCCGAACAACGTGACAGACTTGATCGAAGGCGAGGAAGAAGAGGGCGAGGAGGAAAAATCGGTTGAGAAGAGCCCGGCGATGCCGTCGAGCGTCGCCAGTTTGCCGGTGCAGGCTGCAGAATCGAGCGATGGTATTCCTTCGCCCAAGGTCCGTCCGCAATTGCCGCGTTTGCCTTCGGTTCCTACCCGTAACTCAAATCTAGGCGTGTCGTCCGTGGGCAAGCTCGCGGTAGATGCCAAGGGGAGCAAGTTTGGCGAATATATGGAAAGGTTGATCGAGACCGTGAAGCTGAATTGGGACGACCTGGTCCAAAGAAGCTCCTCAGTCGAACACAAGAGCGTGGTGAAGATCCGCTTCATGTTGAACAGCCAGGGCTACGTCACGGATATCGAAATTCTCGAGGGGACGACTTCCCGGGCGATCGGGATCTACATGTGTCGCCAAGCGATCGAGCGAAGCGTGCCTTTCGGCGAATGGCCCGAGGGCTTGATCGACCTCTTTGGAGAGGAAGAGGACATCACTTTCAACTTCCACTATTATTAGGAGTCGCGGAAGGATGGGAGATTCGGACGGCGAAGCCTGCGTTGTACTTCTGCACGGACTGTGCCGTACCGCTCGTTCGATGGAGCCACTGCGTCCGCTGCTCGAAGAAAATGGATACGTGGTGGAGAACATTGGTTATCCCTCGACTCGGTTCGCTATGGCTGAGCTCGCTGAAATGCTCAGGCCGCAGGTCGATGCCTTGTCCGATCAATTTGCTCGGTTGCACTTCGTGACGCATTCGATGGGCGGGATCCTGCTGCGGCAAATGCAGGCGGTTTCGCCAATCGCCAAACTCGGGCGTTGCGTGATGCTGGCTCCGCCTAGCCAAGGAAGCCAAGTCGTGGATCGCCTCGGCAAGTGGGCGGTCTTTCGCTGGCTCAATGGTCCGGCGGGCGGGGAACTGGGGACCGGGCCGGACGCGATCCCGTGTCGCTTGGGGCCGGTAGATTTCGAAGTCGGGGTCATTGCCGGAACCCGAAGCATCAACTTGATCCTGTCGCAGATGCTTCCGAAGCCCAACGACGGGAAGGTCGCGGTGTCGCACGCGCGGTTGGCGGGCCAGGCGGCATTCCGGACGTTTCCGGCGACGCATCCGTTTATCATGAAAAACAGGGAGGTTCAGGCGAACACGCTGGCATTTCTGAAAACAGGAGCCTTTTTGTCCGAGTAGCGATGGGGCGGGAAGCGACAGTTGCGGAGGTGGGGTTTGGCGAGCGTCTCGCGGATATTCGTTCCGTTCGCTTCACTGTGTTTGTCGACGAGCAGCAGGTGCCTGCGGAGCTCGAGATGGACGAGTGGGACGAGCGCTCGCGACATGTGCTGGCGACGTGCGGGGACCGGGTGGTGGGGACGGGACGCTTGTTGCCTGATGGCCATATCGGCCGCGTGGCGGTGCTGCGGGAATTTCGCGGGAGAGGAGTGGGCTGCCTTTTGATGAAGGAGTTGCTGCGTATCGGTCGAGAGGCGGGAATGGGGAAATTCGTCCTGTCGGCTCAGGTGCAAGCGATCGCGTTTTACGAGCGGCTCGGTTTCGTCGCTCGGGGCGAGCGCTACGAGGAAGCTGGCATTTCTCACGTGGAAATGGTTCTCGGAGAATAGGGAACTGCGGTCTCCGTCTCATTCGTTGTAACGCGAATGTTTCTTCGATGGGCGGGACGGAATCGTTGATTGGGTAGAGTTGGCATCGAGCCTGCTTAAGGTTTCGGGGCAAGATGATTTGCTCAGAAAAGAGCACGAACCGAGAGCTGATATATTATGAAGATCGAAATACCCAGAGAATGCGAGCGCCTCGGCGCCGTACAGATTTACGGCCTGCAGAAAGTTTACGAACTCGATAGCGGAGGAAACTCAGGCCAAGTGGATACCTCGCACAACAACGTGATCCGAAGCATTCCATCCGAGGCACTCTACGAGCGACAGAAGAACATGGCAATCGTAGTGCCGGTGAAAAACGAACGCCTCAAGCTCATCGAGGGCGTTTTGGTAGGAATCCCTCACCCGTGCCAAATCATCGTCGTTTCAAACAGTCCTAGAGGCCCCGTAGATCGCTTCCATATCGAAAAGGAAGCGATTACTAATTTCTGCAAGTTCACCAACAAGAAGGTGCTGGTTGTGCACCAGAAGGACGCGGGGATCGCCAAGGCGATCGAGATGGCTGGCTATGGCGAATTGCTGGGGGATGACGGATTGATCCGCTCTGGCAAGGCCGAGGGCATGATCATGGGCACCTTGCTCGCTCGTTGGTTGAACAACAAGTACATCGGCTTCGTCGATAGCGACAACTACTTTCCAGGCGCGGTGCACGAGTACGTGCAGGAGTACGCGGCAGGGTTCGAGATGTTCGATACGGATAGCACCTTTGTCCGCATCTCATGGAATTCTAAGCCGAAGGTTATGGAGAATTCGCTCTTCTTCGCGAAGTGGGGACGCAGTTCCGTCCATTCCAACAAAACCTTGAACCTGCTCCTGTCGCATTTCAGTGGATACGAGACGGAGGTGGTGAAAACGGGAAATGCGGGCGAACATGCCCTGACGGTGGATCTCGCCTTAAACCTCGAATACGCCTCCGGCTACGCCGTCGAAACGCACCACTATGTGAACATCATCGAGAGCTGGGGCGGTATCCTACCGCCGAAGGAGCAAATCGCCCATCGGGACAAGGTGACCATTTGCCAGATCGAATCTCGGAATCCGCACCTTCATGAGTCGAAGGGCGACGAACACGTGGAAGACATGATCGACGCATCGCTGTCGGTGATCTACAACTCGCCCCTTTGCCCCGAGTTGCTCAAGCGCGAGATCTCGGAAGATCGCGCGATGCGCCTGAAGCTCGAAAAGCCGGAGGGAGTTGCCCCAGTCCGCGTTTACAGTAATCTTAGTCATATAAACTTGGATACGTTCTTGGAGCAGTGCGAAGCTGCCTTCAACAACGAGTCCGAATCCCTCTCTCTCGTGTAGTTAGGATACAGTACTAGCGTAACGAACTCTCCCCCCTTGGACCCCGAAAAATGGAATCTAGAAAAATCGCAATCTTCACAGACTTGGATGGTACGTTAATCGATTTTAACGACTATTCGAGCGAGCTTGCTCGCCCCTATGTGCAGCAGCTTATCGAGCTCGGCTATCTGGTCGTCTTTTGTTCCTCCAAGACTTTCGAAGAACAGCGGGTGCTACAGGAGGAGCTCGGGATCGAGATGCCATGCATCGTAGAAAACGGTAGCGCGATTGTCGCTCCGGCGGGGTTCTGGGACGAGTCTGTGACGCCGGTACGGATCGTCAATGGCTGGCAACGTGTCGAGCTTGGAAAGCCGGCTGCTGAGATCCGGCAAAGGCTTGCCCGAGTCGAGTCGAAGTTTGGGGAATCGTTGCTCGGTTTTAGGAGCATGATGACGGAAGACGTCGCTAGCATCACAGGACTTGATATCGGCTCCGCTCGCCGGGCCCAGGAGCGGGAGTACAGCGAAACGCTTTCTGCTAAGTTACCGCTCGACGTGTGGGAGAGTTTGGATTCAGCTTTTGAATACGAGGGGCTCAAGTGCTTGCCGGGTGGACGTTTCCATACGGTAATCGACAGCAACGCGGATAAGGGAGCGGCGATTCGAAAGTTCGCCGAATTGTGGAAGGCTCAATCGACTGAGACCTTGGTGTCCTTTGGCTTAGGCGACAGCGAGAACGACCAGGAGCTTCTTGAAAACGTGGATTGGCCGCATCTCGTAAAGCGTCCCAACGGTTCTTGGGCCGGCATTTCCGGTCGCCGCATCGAGCGAGTGAATGGTGTGGGGCCGCGAGGTTGGGTCAAGGTGGCTAAGCAGCTATTGGGAGAAACGCCGGCGGAAGTGTAGCCGCCTGTCCGCGCGTATTTGGAAATTTAGGACAGGAACTCGCAAATCTGCGGTTCTGTCCTTTTTCGTTCGCTCAGAATCGAGTCAATTGGCGATCGATGCCGCAGGGGCAATTCGAGTTCATGGTTCGACCTTGCAGGTTCGGAGTTGTCTTACCTCCGTGGTAGCTGATGTCGAAGAGCTTGACCGAATCGAAGGCGGCTTTCACCAGGATTGCGGCGGCGTCCGGGTAGGCGTCCTTGGAGCGCGAGCTGGCAATTTCGAAAAGCGCCTTTGCGACGCTGCTCGTAAATTCGCTGCCTTTCTCGCCTTGCTTCATTCCATAGGTGTCTTCGAAGCTGCCGCTGCCTAGGCTTTCCACCGCGCTCGAGTAGGTGTATTCATGATTCTTGCACGCGGTGAGGACGCTTTCCGTGTTGGGGATGCGCAGGAGGTCTTCCGCGAATCCTTCGGCGTTGTTGGTATCGATCACGAAATTCAGATGGCAGGTTTTGAGTTCGTCAAAGATGACAGCCAAATCCTCCGGGTAGAACTTGAGCTCCGGCTTGCGGCTGCGGTCGTGTCCTGTGTAGGCGAAGGGCAAATCGAGCGCGACCTCTTCGCGGTAGCCATTTTTCTCGATGGTTGTTTCGCCGGTGATGTAGACGAGGATCTCCTCGCAGCAGTCGTTGAAGTCGACGTGTATGCTGACGTAGTTCATCAGCTGGTAGATGCCTGAGCCTTTGGTCCCGGCGAGGTCGAGGTAGGGGCGCTTCTCGCCAGTCGCGGGATCGAATACGAACTCCTGCACGTTGTATCCATTCGCTGCCAATGCAGCGGCCATGTTCTCCAAATTATCCTTGGTTTCGGGGCTTTGGTTGAGGTCTTCGATATTGTGAAT
>JBNKSG010000102.1:0-12573 GCA_050297195.1 Opitutaceae bacterium
TTTCGTCTCTCTCGATCCGCTTCGCTTGGGGCAGATCTTGAAGAACCTTTTGGACAATGCGGTGAAGTTTACGGATGAAGGTTATATCGAGGTTCGCTACGGACTGGACGAAGGGGTGCTGTTTTTTGAGGTGTCGGATTCTGGTATCGGGATTCCTGAAGATAAGCTGGGCGCGGTATTTTCCCTGTTTCGAAAGATCCAGAGTGAGGGGAAACGATTGTACCGTGGCACGGGGCTTGGGCTTGCTCTGGTGAAGCGCGTTGTCGACCTGTTGGGAGGCGAGATTCGGATCGAGTCCGAAAGCGGGAAGGGCACCCGCGTATTCGTGCGAATGCCGGTAAATGATTCCGTTTCGGATCGCTAAGCTTTAAGATGACATCAAGTCGTTCCTGACAACCGACCGCATGTCATCTTAACTCAGTATCCAGCCATCTGGATACTCCTTGGTAAGGTACTTGTTCGCGTCCGGTACATTGGTGATCTTCATGGCTTTGGCGTCGTACTCGATACGGCGTTGGGCACGCATGGCGACATTGCCCAGAAGTGCCATTTCAGTGAGGCCGGATGCGTATTCGAAATTCGAGCACGGGGTGAGTTCGCCGCGAATCCCGTCGGTCCAGTTCTTCTGGTGGGAGCCTTTGACGCGCGGGATGGTGCGGGGAGGCGGGCTGGACTTGAGCTCTTCGAACTTCGCGTCCGGATAGATGCGGACGTTCATTGCGTAAGTGTCGGCGCAGAGGTAAGCGTGCTCGCCGACGATGATCGTACCTCCGCTCTTGTCGGCGTACACGGAGGGATCGAGCCCCTTGGGAATCGGTGGGAGCAGGCCGCCCTCGAACCACTTGTAGGTGACGGGAGCGAGCTTGCCGCGTTGCGGGAATTGGAAGGTGACTGCAGCGGACTTGGGGGCGCTGTAGTCGTTGAGCTTGGTGGTGACGGCTTCCACGCTAGTTGGCATTCCAAGGTCGAGCCCCCAGTAGGCGACGTCCATGATGTGGCAAGCCATGTCTCCGACGGCGCCGCAACCGTAGTCCCACATTCCACGCCAGTTGAAGGGGCAGATGGACGGGTCGTATTCGCGACGTGGAGCTACGCCTTGCCAGACATCCCAGTTCAAGGTGGCTGGCTTGACGGGAATCATCGTAGAGTGATCTGGCTCGGCGATGCCTTGCGGCCAAATGGGGCGGTCGGTCCAGGAAATGACTTCCTTGACCTCGCCGATGACTCCCGCTTGCAGCCATTCGCGAGCGAGGCGTTGGCCTGCGTTGGAGTGGCCTTGGTTGCCCATTTGGGTGACGAGTCCGCTCTTGCGGGCGGCTTCGTCGATCCAGCGAGCCTCCTGCACCGTATGCACGAGCGGCTTTTCGCAGTAGACGTTGATGCCGAGGTTTAGGGCGCTGCGGGCTATCGGGTAGTGCATGTGGTCGGGAGTCGAGATGACGACCCCGTCGATCTTGTCCGCCATCTCCTCGAACATCTTGCGGTAGTCGGAATACCATTTGGCGCCCTTGTCGGTGATCTCTTTCAGAACTTCTCCGAATACGTCGGGAGTCCACTCGTGGGTTACGGCTCTCTCCACGTTTGCCATGTCGACATCGCAAAGGGCTATGATGTTTTCGTCTCTTAAAGGGACGATGGAGGAGGCTCCTCGGCCTCCGACTCCGACGAAGGCGAGATTCAGTTTTTCGTTTGGAGATCCCTCTTCTTTGCTCTTTCCGATGGCGAAGTGAGGGAGGGCGAAGAGGCCAGCTGCTGAAGTTGCTCCTTTGACGAAGCTGCGACGGTTCATTCCGGAGAGGTCCACTTGATTCATTGGGGTTGGGGTTGCTTCGTTTGCCGACGGCAATGCGGTGCCTTAGCCGACATGCTGGAGCAATTTTCGTTTGATTAGACGCGTGAAATCGCGTGACAAGCACGCTCCCACAGAGGGTTGTGATTTGAGTGTAAGCGACTGACTAAACGAAAAATGCTCTAGTCCGTTAAGGCTTCAGCCGCTACAGTATCCACTTTCCTGATTCAAAATCAGAGCGGTTACGCTCGATCAATAATCATCAGGTGCACCTTCAGCTGGCGGAATTCCAAACTGCGGCGTTCCGTCCTCGTTCCAATTCAATACAATAGCTCGAGTCGCCCGGTCTGGATTGTACAAAGGCTCGCCTTCAATCTCTTCGTAATTGCGAGCATGATACAGCATGATGTCTGTCTCCCCATCAGGAGTGGTCGTGAAACAGTTGTGTCCCGGACCAAATTGCATCGTCTCCGAACAGCTCTTGAAAACGGGGTCAGGAGACTTGCTCCACGATGCCGCATCGAGCAAATCCGCGTCTTCATTCGCCGTCAACAAGCCGAGACAGTAGTTCGCGTCCGTGGCGCTGGCGGAAAAAGTCATAAACACCCTGCCATTGCGGTGAATCACCGCCGGCGCCTCGTTTACCCAATGCCCTCGCTTCTCCCAGTCGTGCTCGGGCTTGGAAATGCAGACCTGCTCACCCTCGATCGACCAAGGCGTATCCATTTTTGCGATATAGAGTCCCGTACCTTTGTAGTCAGGGCTTCCCTGAGTCCAAACCAAATAGCGCGTATTCCGGTATTCAAACGTGGTCGCATCCAGAGTAAACGAATCCCAGTTCATTTGAATCTTCCCCTTTTCAACCCACTCGCCCTCAAGCGGATTGGCAGACTCGTTTTCCAAAACATACATCCGGATATTCCAAACAGCTTCCGCTTCGCCCGCCGCAAAGTACAGATACCATTTTCCGTCTATGTTGTGAATCTCTGGAGCCCAGATATGCGCCCCCATCTCGCCCACGTCGTGTTTCCTCCAAACCACCTTCGCATCGGCGTCCGCGAGCTCGGCCACGCTTCTAGCTCGTCGCAACTCGATGCGATCATACTCGGGACGAGTCGCAGTGAAATAATAGTAGCCATCTCCATGCAGAAAGACCTGAGGGTCGGCATGCTGCTCCAGAATTGGATTAGGCCAATCCAAGCCAATTTCCTCGCACCGCAGAGAAACCGCAGTCGTAAAAGCCACAAGCAATGACAATATGATCTTCGTATTCATTTTTATTAAACAATCCACGCGCATTCGAACCGACGGGCTCGCTCACTTCGTTTCCACCGACAGACGCAAGAACAACGCCCCCTCCCCGTCAAAGCTCCGCGTGAAGCGACGTATCTCGATTTCTTCGTCTTGAGTGACTGATTCATCTATCCCCACAGCATCTGTCCATTGAGTCAAGTGATCAACCGACTCCTCAACCGCAATCCTTAGATCGGACGCGTCATTGGATTTTCGATATAGAATGCTAATAACCGGGCTCGAAGTATCGACCTGAGGCAAAACGTCTGGGTCGGAACGGTTTGGATCTCCCCCAAACGCGCGTTCGAGCAAATTGACAATGCCATCCGCATCGGGATCGGCCATATCGGCAGCGTCACCGCTTGCCTCCGTTGTACCGAAATTATCCATACGCCACTGGTCCCCTGGGGAAACCGTAGCAACCGGCAGCGACTCCGACTCGCCTCCCTCGCCAACAGCATTCGTGGGAACGACGCGATAAAAGTAGCTAAAACTATCGCCCAATCCTCCGTCCACATAGGAAGCGCTAGTCAGCCCCGACACGATCGCTTCAAAGGGACCGTCACTTGCCGTAGCCCGCTTCACCGTATACGACGTCGCCCCTGCAACCGCAGACCAACTCAGAAAGACCGCATCCCCTTCGAACTCGCCCATGAGCGAGCTCGGAATCCCAGGCGTTTGCAGCCCCGCAAGGGCCCGCGCGCCTTCCGCATCGATAGCGAAATTATAAACCTCGAAATCGTCCAGCCGCCCGCGAAACAGAGGATCAGCGCTATCTTCGCCTTTGCCCAAGCTATTGATAAAAGGACGAATATCAGCCGCGCTCAATGCGATCTCCTTTGTATCCACCAACTCGCCATCGACAAACATCCGCCCCTCCGCGCCATCTATCGATAGGGCGACATGTGTCCACTCCCCGGAATTCAAAGCCGTACTCGTCAATGCATACTCCTGTTCGCCGGCGTTGATCACAAAACGCAGCTCGCCTTCGGCGGATTTCGGAGTAAGGGAGAAGCCCGAGCCCTCGCCATCGCTAAACTCGTACACGCGCTGGTTCTCAGCTCCGCCACTCCAATAAATCCAAGTGGAGATCGTGATCTCCTCGTAGTTCGCCACCGTCGCAGGGAGATCCGCATGGAATGTGGCCCCGTTGAAATAGAGAGCGTTTGCTCCAAGCTTCCCTCCGACATAGCCGGCGCTATCGCTCGCCAACGCGTCGTTCGCATTTCCCGAGAGATCTTCTAAGCTCTGCTCGAAATCGTATGCGAGCACGCGCTCGTCGCCAACAGTCGGAGTCGCTACAACAGCCACCGAGGGCTGGGAACGATTGAGCGATTTGTCTATCGCCCGAACATAATAATAGTAGTTTACGCCTGCGTCGTTCGCCGCCTGGTCTACAAAGGAATTCCCAACGACATTTCGAGCGATCAGTTCGTATCCTTCATCCGGGTACAAGGAGCGATAGACGTGATATCCGCTTAGATCGGATTCAGCATTCGCTTCCCATTCCAAAGATACTGAGGCTTTCCGAGGGCTTGCCTTCAACCCCGACGGAGTCGCGGGCACGTCAAACTCCACCAAGGCCCCAGCAGGAAGCAGGCGCCACTGCTGCTGATGTCCTCCGGGACCATCGCCGAGCTGAACATTTGCCCCGTTTTCCGAAGCTCCACCGGCCACCTCGAGGTATTTTCCGCTGTAGCGGCTTCGCAAATAAAAGTACCCGTCTTCTACGTATTCAAGAATCCATTGCTGGTTGGATCCGCCCGCATAATCGTACAGGCGGACATCCGCTCCAGCATCGAGATTCCAATCCCATACGTCTCCCGTTTTCAAGGTATTGTGAAATGGCTTCACAGTATAGTAGCTCCAATCTCCCCCTATCGATTTCGCCACCGGATCCACCAGCCACGATTGGTGCGTTGCGTAGGAGGGATCCGCTTGCTGGATATTCGCCCCATTTTCAGAGCTTCCTCCGGCGACTTCCATCACTTTCCCGCTTTGACGGTTTACTAGCGTATAACGTCCGTCGATCGCTGGCTGGATATCGTCACCCCAAGTTATTTGGATGACTCTCTCCGCATTTTTATGGTCCTCGGTCTGATAACCAATCCCTCCCGTTGTCCTCACGGTATATCTACGTTGCGGGCCGATCCCATCGAAATAGACGTCTCGATCTTTGGATACAAACTGGTAGGTGGTAGGACGCGCCTGCCGCTCGGACTCGCCCACAAAGGCCTGCACCTTTCCTTCCGGGGAACGATAGACCGAAGCCGCCGTCCAATTTGGCCGATGCTCGGCATAGGCGAGTCGGACACCATCGCTCGTCTTTACAAACTCTCCGCGGGCATACTCCGCCGTGCCCCACCAAATCCCGGCATTCATACCGTACTCGGCTCCCACCATGGCTTCCATCACGTTGTGAAGCTCGTCATTTGTCGCCCAATCGCCTTGGTCAGCCACATAGCTCATGAAGCTCGCATAGGTATCGAACGAGCCAGCCAGCTGGTGCGTCGCCCCTTCGTCGAGCAGATCCTTGTTGGGACTGTAGTAGGAAATCGCGACATCGTTGTTAAGGGTGTTTCCGCCGCTCAAGCGGATGCTGGCCCAATCGTCCTTGTAGAGCGGATCGTTGCGCAGGATATCGACAACCTCCCGCATGCGCGTCGGTCCGCCTAGCTTATTCGGAGCAAAGTCCGGCTCGTTGAAAGGGGCAACCGAAACGACTTCCCTCCCTGCTGCCTCGACTTTCCGTCGCGTCAGATCGATTAGCTCCGCCCAACGAGCAGGATTGACTCCATTGGTTCCTGAAAAATAAGGATCAATCCCTTCCGAATCGTTGTTAAAGTAGAGTCCCGTATCCGCTTCGGTATACGTATCTACGATTCTCATACGCTCATCGAATTCCCCTTGGCGCGAGCTCGTCAAATCGCCATTCACGATCGGCTCATCGCCGGTGAAAGAAAACCGTATCACGTCGACCTGCGGTTTGCCCATGAATGCGACGCCGCGAATGACATTCTGATCCCAGAGCCATGCCGTATCCAATCCCCAAGTCTCGATCCGCTTCACCTCGCCAACATCGTCCACATCGAAAACAAGCGTCCGATTTTGGGCAAAGCTAGAGACGTTCACATTGAGAGCGGCCAGCATCGCGACTCCTTTTCCAAGAGCGCTAGCCATTCTTGATGGCCCACTCAAGCGAACCGCCGAGGCCGAGAATAAAAAACGGGCAAGCAATTTCATGATATTACAGGGCAGCGCCTCCCCTCTCCGCGAGCTTTTTTCGAGCAGGGGCAGACAAAATAAAGACGTATCACTATTTTTACTACAGGTGATATCTAGTCATTCGTTTCGGACAAAGAAAAACCCCGCCGCAAGCAGCGGGGTCATCCCCCCGAGTCATACGAATGTATGAGTTGAAAAAAGGGAGCGGGGCACCATTCTGATACCCCGCCCACCGGTTGTAAAACTAGAAGCTAATCGTGTTGCTAATTGCCCACGTAGTCTCTCCAGGGATACGCACCTGAGCGATCGTACCATCTGGATTGGCGCGTACTGGAATCAGTTCATCGTCAGCGAGGAGGTCGTAAACGTTCAGCTGAATAGACCAGGTTTTGTTGTCGCCAATGTTGGTCTCGTACGAAAGCCAAGCATCAAGGTAGTCTTCGCTCGAACCTGTGATCGGATTGCTTAAATCATTCACCCATGCATTGGCGTCCGCGTCATACTTCGGATAGTAGCCGAGATTTGACTTATCCATCCAACGATAGGCTCCGCCAAATCCTAAGCCCCTAAACTTGCCATCGGAGAACTTGTAGTTGGACACCAAGTTGAAGTGCCACTCTCTGAGCTCGTTGACCAACTGGTTTTCCGTAGCCTTGGCTTGGTAGTACTTGGCAAGGACTTCCGACCCGTATCCGGTTCCAAGTCTTCCCGCACCACCCAACTCCTGACCGGGCGTTTCTGGAATATCGTAGAAGCCCTTGAAAGACCAGTAGTCCATGGCTGGGGTGTCGTAGAGAGAGTATCCGCCGTCGAACCAGAAATCCTTGCTGTTCTCGATGTATTCGTTCCATGAATTCAAGACGTTCGAGCGGACAGCTTCGGCTCTGGAGGCATTGAAAGAAAGGCGCCAGTTCTCTGTCGGATTAGCCGTCAACTCGTACTCGATACCCGTCGATTCGAGATCGTTCAAGTTCCTCGGAGAACCAGGTACGTCCCAGGCCGTGAGCTCCCAGAAACCACCCCAATTCGCTTCAATTTGCTCGAAGTTCATAGCATTCCAGAACTGTTGGTCGACGGGACGCGACCATTCGGCATCCGTACGAGCTCTGTACCACTCGCTGCGATAAGCGACTTCTTCCGAAGTGAGAGGTGGAGCTACATAGGCCAGATCATTATCTGGATTGATAGTCCCCTGAGCAACGTAGTTTGCAGATCCAACGACTGCCGCAGAACGAATGCGCAGAGGCTGGTTAAGGATATTTGGATTGTCTCTCCAATCAACAGGAAGCGGCGTATTCGCGATCGCGCTATCGTAGCCGCCTTCGCCAAACATCCAATTGTTAACCAACCATTCGGGAGTTGGCTGCCAACGTTCTTCGGCAGCGACTCCGCCCTCTGAAGGCAAATCGCCAAAGTGAGGGCCAATCTCCCACATCATACCGTCCATGGCACGACCAAGGATAGATTTGTTGCGATTGAAGGCGGGAGCATCACCACCAAACGGAGTGTTCTTTTGAATCGTCTTGTATTTGGTTACGCGCAACGAGACCTTGTTGTCGAGAGCCGAAACAATCAAACTCAAGTCCTTTGTGTTACCAGACGGATTCGCTTCTTGTCGGCCATATACGTCAGACGCCGCATCCGAGGGCCTGAAGGCCTCAGAGTCGTTGTAAAGAAGCGTAATGTCCATTCCGTTTGGCAAATCACTACCAAACAAGTCTAGGAGTTCCTTGGCATGCAGGGCGACGCTCCAGCTACGACTTTGCACGCTCGCAGCAATGTCAGGGCCTGCTTCCGTATCGTATACCCAGTCTTCACTGTAAGGTAGCGCATAATTGTAGACATCAGCACGAGCCACACTCGGTTTTGTCCATCTTTCGAAATCGTCCTTGCGCCAACCGAAGATCGGTACAAGGGCCCCATTTAGCATGTCACCCTGCCATACGAGAGAGGTTGAGTCGGTTTTCGTGTAACCTTGGCCAGCTCCGTCGTACAGTTTATCGAGATCAGTCTGCCAGCTCAACAGAGGGTAGCTAGCTTGCCCCCATTCCCGATTCCCCTCGGAGTTAAAGCCGTAGGCAAGAACGGACTGATCTAGGTCTGGGCTCTGATCGACAGTGACCCCAGACAATCCGGTGATTTGATCCATTGAAGCGGTATCCAGAATGCTACCACTGAGGTAATGGATACCTCGCCAAGTCGCATAACCAGGGTTCCCCCAATCCAGCCCTTCGCTGAAGGGCTCGTCCCATCGATGAAGCGCATAATAGCGATCAAGATAATCAAACTTCTGGGAAGAAGCGATGCCGGTGAATGTGTGATCGCCCAAGATGGTAGCGAGCAAGCTGTCAGAATCTATGAAATCGTCCGCATGCACTTCAGCAAAGCCTTGGGCACGCCAGCTATCATATCCCTTTTCATAGAAAGCTCCACGGCCCTCGCCAATGGTGTAGAGACGGCCGACGTTCGGGTTATTCCCCTCACCCCCACGGAGTGATTCATTGATGTCCACCGAGATGATGTTTCCACCCCACAGACCTTCCATCATGTTGGTGTATCCAGAACGGTAGGACTCAGTATTGTAGGCTACGTTCCAACCGAGGCGGTTATTCAAATAGGTCTGGGTCGCGACAAGATTGAAGCTCTCGAAGTTATTGAACTCCGATTTGTTAGGACCAACAAGGTTCTGGTCTTTAACATACTCGGCAATAGGCCCGTCCACGATCATCTGCGTAGGCCACATCCCCTGTCCAAAACCGCGGAAGTTCTGGCCAGTCTGCGACTCGTAGCCGTTGATGATTCCCGCAAGGCGTGGGTTGTTGGCATAGTAAGCCGCCGTATTCTTTTCGTGCCTGTCATTCCAGAGTTCCCAGTTCGGGTTGGTTAGGCCAACATAGCTGCCCCAGCCTCCGCCGTTTACATTGCTCCATCCGCGCAGCGCCATCGCGTCGGGACCGCCGGAAATACCAACCGCCCCACTCGCGGGGTCGTCGAAAAACGAGACAGGGTGGTCGTCCCAAAGCTGGCCACCGATGGACTGAGCTCCATACACGGCTTCATGCGCTCCGAACCCGTCAAGACCCTCAGCATCGCCCGGGTCCGTCCAGTACTCGTCGTTAGAAACAAGGTTACGATCCGTCGCTCCAAACCAATTCGAAAGGAAATCCGCTGGGGTTCCTGACATTGGACGGTTCCCGTTGATCTTGCCCCATTCTCCATTCGCGTCGAATTGCGTGAAGATGCCCTCGCTCAACTTCGGCCGCCAGCGAGCCGTTGCGTAGATTCGGCGGTCTTCGTTAAAAGTGCCCTTCTGACGAAATTTCGATTCGTCATTCAAAGCGACGACGCGCACACCGAGTTCATCTTCAATGATCGATTGATTGAAATCGACGACTGCACGCAACGAGCCATAATTGTCGAAACGAATCTCAACAGAGCCCGTGTTATCGGACAAAAGGGGAGTCTTGAGCGTGTTGTTGATAAGCCCAGCGGGGCTACCCAAACCATAAAGGATCGAATTCGGGCCACGACTGATGTCGACGCGGGACAGGCTATACCAATCGATAGGGATAGACGATGGGAAAAAGTCGCGCGTCACGTCCGCCGTATTCAAACCACGTATACGAGTAGTTCCTTGAGGCTCGACGAGTCTGCCACTGTCCTTATTCCAGGTGTCACCTCCATAGAAATTGCCTCCGATACCTGCCACTTCCGTATTGGTCGTGTAGACGAGAAGCGTTTCCAAGTCGGTCGCTCCGATGTCCTTCATGAACTCCGGGGTGATGGCTTGCACAGCCATCCCGATGTCACGAAGATCAGTTTCAAGGCGAGATCCAGACAGTGAGGATGTAGCCATGTAGCCAGCATCGTCGTCGCCAGTCACCTCAAAGGGAGACAACACAACGATTTCGTCTTCGTCATCATCGGATTGGCTAGAGACGCTCTGCGCCGAAAGAAGCGGCGAGAACAAAGTCATCAAGGCCAAAGAAGTCACTGCCGCGGAAGCGCCGGGCACGCTGCTTCTTTTGTATTTCATATGTTTACTCATCTATGTTTGCGAGTTTGTTAGTTCTTTATCAGGGGTGGGTTCGCTCAATCGCGAATAAAACGGGCTTGCTAGCCCGGAACTTGCCTAGGACGCCATCAAAGGGATCGGGGATGGCGCCTAAACAACATCTTTGAGCAGCACCTCAAAGCCAGAGGTGATTGGGGCACAGGCAATTCTAGTGATAGCTTACGGCATGCAGGGTCATCCAGTGGGGGGAGTGGGGGTGGGGCTCTCGGAGTATTGTCAAAGAATACCAATCGGCGACCATCTTCTCAATCCCCCAATCGGGGGAAAACGGATCCTCCCACTTTCAGCCTATCGCGATTCAAGCACCCTCAACGCCTTCATCCTTCCCAAGCACGACAACCAACCGTCTCAATCGCTACCACCGAAACCAATCCGACTTCTCTCAATCATCCCCCTAGGCTCACGCCCACAATAAAAAGCCATCCTCAGCAACCGATCCAACGTCATCCCCTAAAAACGGAAATCGACCGTATATCACAGCAAAGCCCCCACTCCACCCACCCCAGCAACCGCAACCAAAACACGGATACACACACCCAAAACCACACCTCAAAAGCCCAACATTACACCGTAGTTATATTTCGGCTACACACTACGAATAAAAAACAGACCATTCCCTCACCCAAATGGGGCACCCAAATGGGGTGGGCACCCAAATGGGGTCAATCCTATACCTTTGCGATCAATCGTTTATAGACTGAAGACGCCGCACAGCGCTCTCCGCGGAAGAACTCGGAACAGTAGCGAGCTACCGCCGATTCGGCGCCCATTCCCAGCCTATCCGCAAGCCAGCCATTGCGGCTTAGATGCCTTTTCTTCATGAAGCAGGCGATCGCCACCTTCCAGTCGGCAGACTTCAGGTCGGCCTGCACATCCGATTCGCTCTTCCCAAGCACCGATAGGCAACGGTCCAGTCGAGCCTCCCAAGCAAGCTCCCGCATTTCGCGAGCCTCGTCCACGCCCAGCTCCAGACACGCCCGCAACGTCTTATCGTCCTCCAGCAAAGCTTTTTTGAATTCCCTGCTGCCCAATGCCCAGCCCTTGCTCATCCTTTCGAACAGGAACGCCTTCTGCTTGGGTTCGTCCTCAGCCAGCCACTCTAGGTACTGAGCGTACTTGCGTCGCCCGGCGGGACTGTCCCCGAGCCCTCCCGCCCCTTCCAAACAGGCCGTGAAGTCCAAAGGTTTGGGCCGCCTTCTCTTGTCCCAAAGATGGAAGTAGCTCGAGTGACGATACTCCTTCAAAGCCTGAACCGAACAGACGCCCGCCCGAACGGGGTTGAGATGTATGTAGTGGCACAGCCACCCCATGCGCTCGACATCCTCAACAACGATACTCTTGAAACGCCCTTGGAATATGTGCCCGCTCTCCTTGCGCAAGCGATTGAAGCGCGTCGCGAAGGAGCTCTGCAACCAGCGCATACCCTCGCTCAGGTTGGGCTCCGGAGTCTCCAGCGCCAGATGGAAATGGTTCCCCATCACACAGTACGCGTGCAGGATCCAGCCGCTGCGCTCAGATGCCTCAAGCAGAGTCTTTTCAAAAGACTCCTTAGCGCCATCTGATTCAAACACCCAACTGCGGTAGTTGCCCCGGTTAATCACATGGTACAAACCGCCTGCCCTCTCGAATCTAGCCTTCCTTGCCATGAACAACGAGAAGAGATCAGGCTGAACGCAATGTCAAAGGTATTGGATTGACCCCATTTTCATCCCCTTCAAAGGTATTGGATTGACCCCATTTTCATCCCCACCATTTTCATCCCCATTTTCATAAAAAGGACGCGCCTCGTTGCTCCGCTACGAAATACAGGTTCATGCGTATTCCACCTCTTGGGTCTCGCAGTGCGGCAACGCGAAATAGAATGTTGCCCCTTTGTCGATTTCCCCTTTCGCCCAAATTCGGCCGCCGTGGCGGGTAACGATGCGGTGGACGATGGCCAGACCTATCCCGGTCCCTTCGAATTCTTCCTCGGAGTGCAGACGCTTGAAAACGCCAAAAAGCTCGGCGACATAGCGCATGTCGAAGCCAGCCCCATTGTCCGCGACAGAGAAAACGACTTCGCCATTCTCCTCCCGGGAGCTGACTTCGATCCGAGCCGTCTCCCTTTGCTGAGTATACTTTACAGCGTTTCCTAGCAGGTTGATCCAGACTTGGCGGATGAGGGAGAAATCGCCTTGGGCGGGAAGCAAAT
>JBNKSG010000103.1:0-12550 GCA_050297195.1 Opitutaceae bacterium
CAGCCGTCCCCGGCAGGATCATCCTCAAAAAGTCATTGCCGCTACTCTCGTCAGGAAAGGTCGATCGCCGACGACTGTCACGACCACAGACCGAGGCCCCAAATGAGGAGCGTACTGAAAAAATTAGCACACTTGTCGAAAAGGTCAGAAATGCCTTTCAAACCATTCTCGACCGAACGGATATCACAGACGACGATTCATTCAGCAAGCTGGGCGGCGATTCGCTAGCCGCCGTTGCCCTATGCGTTGAAGTGGAACGTTGCACCCAGCGTCGCGTCACTCCGCTTGACCTACAGGCTGCAGACTCACCCGCCGCCCTAGCGGATCGGCTGAGCTCGCTGGAGCCTAAAAAGCAGAGCGAGCCCCCTCAGCATCCGCCCCAACTATCCCCACTGCCCTCAGCCCTAAAAAAGCGTTCAGGGTCACCGACAAGCATCTTTGTGACGGGCGCTACCGGCAGCCTCGGAAAACAGCTGATCCACCTGCTCGCTTCGACTGCTGGCACGCGCGTTCTCGCTATGGTTCGTTCGAACAATCATGACTTCCCCGAATGCGTGCAAACGGTCGTCGGCGACCTGACGCTCCCGCAACTCGGATGGTCGAACGCAACCTTCGAAGCCATCGCGTCGGAGGTCGACACGATCATCCACATCGGTGCCGATACGAATATGGTCGCTCCGTATTCGGATTTGGAGGACGTCAATGTACGGGGAACCGATACGGTCATCGGCCTTGCTGCCCGAGCCGGAGCCAAGCTACTCATGGTTTCCAGCAGCGCCGTATTTCCCCTTCGCGGCGGTACCCAGTGGTCGGAATCCTTCTACGGCTTTGAGCGATTAAGCGAACACCGAGCGCAACTCATCGCTTCCGGCGCCGACGGATACTCGCTGACGAAACATGACGCAGAGCTGCTCGCCTGGCAGGCCAGCGAACAAGGCCTGCCTGTGCACGTGATCAGGATCCCGCATATTCTGGCACCGAATCAACCGTCACGACTGTCCCATGTGGCGAGGGCGTGGGCAGCATCAGGCGTCATTCCCGAAGGTCCTTGGCAATGGCAGTTCGTCGATCCGCGCACGATCGCAGAAACGCTCCGGTCCATCGCCATAAACACAGCCCCCGCCAGAGGCCCTGTAGTGCACGTAACGCTGCCACCTGTATCAGAAAAAGAAGTACAGGCCGCGCTGGCATCCCTTGGGTATGCCACGTGCATGGCCACCCTGCCTGCCTGCGCCGACGCGCTGTGCAAGGAAGGGACACTCGCTCCCCTGATCAGGCGCTATGGCCCAGCGGCCACCATGTGCGTGAACGAACCGATGCTTACTGCAGGCTCCCATTCCGGAACGGATGCAACCGATACCCTCAGCCGCTATCTCGAAAAAACGATGACAGTCCGTGCCCTTTGAAGAACTGCGAAACAGCCATCCCCTCAAATCAAGCTGCTTTATCGAGTTTTTCCTTCCTCGATTTCTTGTAGTTGCGTCGCAATGACGAAATCTGAAACTCGCCACTAGGCCTAGGGCGTGTCTTCACGGCTCTCAGCTCGCTCCGATTGGCCGCAGGGGCACCGTTTCGCTTTCGATGACCCAAAGCATGTCGTCGAAGAAGCGGCCCTGAAGCCGCAGCAAGCCCCGTGTCGTGGCACTCGGCGGCCTCCTGCATCAGGCCGAGCGCGAGGTTGTAGGCGATTTTTCGTTCGCCGCCGCAGAGTCGCCCACATCCTGGCAGCAAAGGTGAAAAATTCCCAATTGCTGCTTGGACAGTAAAAAACGACGCCAAAAGAGTAAAAGTAACTACATGCAAAAAGTAGCCGTGAATTATTCAGGACAGAGAGAATCACCGAGTTTAGTCCGGATTCGCATTATCTTAATAAATAAAGTTAAAGAAAATGGACGGATACGTATGTATCCTAAACCGCAGGAAGACACGGACGTTTTGCAATAGAAAATGAAAAACAACTCTTCCACGATACCTCGAAGCAAGTCTATTTTTGGACTTCTGCTCATCGCGGCGGCGGTCCTCTCTCCGCTCGCGTTGACGCTGCTTCCAGGCAACGCCTCCGCCCAGCTGGAGTCAAAAGCGTTGGACCGTATCGAGGCTGATAGGGTTTTAGTCTACTTCGCCTTTCCTGCCTGCGGAGTACAGTGTCCGGTGGCCCTCGCAAGACTCGCCAACGACTATCGCCACCTAGAAACGATCGGCGCTGCCGAAGCTGTCCGCGTTGTAATTATCAATCTGATACCGGCTCAGGATCCAGAAGACATCTCGAATTACGCTCGAGCTTACCACCCTGATTTCGTTGGCCTCCAGCCAACCCGGGGCGAACTAGAAGCATTGAGCAAGCAACTACGGATTAAGTACGAGCCTGAACGATTCGCCTCAGGGCAAGCCGAGCACGCGGACCGAGTCTACCTCTTCGAAAGGAGCGTGGAGAGCTGGGAGCTGCGCTACGTCTTTTTCGACACCACTTTAACGCCCGAGCAATTCGCAGGCCGCTTGCAAAAAGCAAGCCTTAGTTAACACCAAGACCATTCAACGCATGATCAAATCGCTGCTTCCACTTTACTTCCAAGAATTCGATACCAACACGAAAAAGGAGATCGAGAAGGATTTCCGATCGGGAGACAAGATGCTGATGAACCTCATGTGGGTTCACTGGCTGCTCTCATCTACGCTGATCGCCTATAAGTACGGGCTCTATGGCTTCGGGATAGTCGGCGGAGGAATCGTGACAGGTTTAGCGTTCTTGGCTTACAAATTCCATAAAGGTCAAACGGCTTGCCGCGTGGTCATGGGAAGCTGCCTTGCCCTTTACACTGGGATCTACATTACTCAGCAAATGGGCCTGATCGAGGCTCACTTCCACTACTTCATAGGAATTACGATACTGCTTCGCTATCGTGACGCGCTGCCGCTTCTGGCCCACACCTTGACGATCCTCGTTCATCATTTGGCGGCAACCTATTGCCAGTCCCAAGGCGTTTCGTTTTCGGGGGTAGAGCTCGTCGTTTTTGATTGGGGAACCGTTGAACCGTTGATTTACCACCTATTCGCAGCTGTATTGGCTTCGGGCTTGGGATTCTATATTATCCACGGAAACACGACACAGTTTCTAGGTATCCTCAGAAATACAGAGGCGGTCAGGACCGCGACCGAGAGCAAGGAAGAGTTCGCCGCATTTTTGAACATTACAGCATCCAGGTACAAAGACATAGTCTCGGGCAGCGGCAACCACCACTCTATATCGATCAACGGCATTTCCGAGATTGTCGACACTGTGGTTTCCGCTAGCGAAACATCGCGAGAGAACGCCCTGAAGGTCCAAACGCTAGCAGGCAATTCCGCTGATCAAGCGAGGGCCACCGGCGAGCAGATAGTGGCCATGCAGCAATCGATGCTCGGCATACGGGAGGTGTCCAACCGCATTTCTGAAATCAACAAGAACATCGACGGGATCGCTTTCCAGACAAATATTCTAGCGCTGAATGCAGCGGTGGAAGCGGCTCGAGCTGGAGATTCGGGCCAAGGGTTTGCGGTCGTCGCGGATGAAGTCAGAAACCTGGCTACGCGTTCGGCTGAAGCGGCCCGTCAAGCGGAAGAACACGTGAGCTCCTCGCTGGCTCAAGTCAGCGCTGGCAACGAGATAGCGAACAAAACGCTCTCTAGTTCGAAGCAGATGGTAGAGCTCGTCGAAGAACTCTCGGATTTCGCCGGAAAAATGGTAGGCGCGAGCGATTCGACGCTAGAATGCAGCCGGACGATAAAATCCCATGTTACAAATCTGTCGGACGAGGCAAATCGTCTGCAAAACGAATTAAGCGAGCGGATGAATGACGAGGGACGAACGGAGTCAGGCAACGCCCAGCAAGCTTCATCCCACTTCATGGAGGGCGGGCGCCTGTCATCTTCACCACAAGCGGTCCAAACGTGGAACTAGTCCGTTCAATCGCAACGGACAATACTGATCGCTTTGATGGACAGGCTCAGAAGTCTCGGTAGGGAACCGTGAGCGATCACGCTAACGGTCCCCATATCATCTTTTGAAATTCGCGACCCCTTGGGTCTTTTCGAGATTCAGGATCGTGACTAGCCGACGAAGCTGTAGTCGTAGGGAGCGCGCATCTCCCGGGAGATGTAGGCATTCGCTTCGGCGGAGTTGGCCCCGGTGAAGCGTTCCGCTTGGCCGTCCCAGGTGAGCGACTTGCCAGTGCGAAGCGAGATAGCGCCCAAGTGGCACATGGTGGCAGAACGGTGTCCGGTTTCGACGTCGCAGATGGGGCGCTCACGGCTACGAACGCAGTCGAAGAAGTTACCCATGTGATGCTTGCTCTTATAGAGTCGGACCGCGTCGTCGGGAAGCTCGGTCTTGAGAATGTCCGGATCGCTGGCCTCGATACGGTCGCGATTGACCCAGATAGTCCCTTCGGTGCCCACGAATTGGATACCGTTTGCTTGCCCCTCCGGGTTCAGGTGTTCGCCGTAGATGCTATCGTCGCGGGTGGTGCGAATATTAAGAGCGACGCCATTGGAGTAGGTGTAGTTGACCACATAGTCGGCAAAGGCGTTGTAGCCACCGGGGATCGGAGTGCTGAGGCGTTGGGACGAGACCTTGCTTGGAGCGACGAGACCGATCGCCCAATAGGCGATATCGTTGTGATGCGCGCCCCAGTCCGTCATGGTTCCGCCCGAATACTCGTACCAGAAACGGAAGGTCGCATGACAGCGTTGGGGGACATAGTCCGCGGCGGGGGCCTGCCCTTGCCAGAAGTCCCAGTCAAGTTCCGCAGGCACAGGAGCAGTTTCGAAGGGACCTTCGAGCAGGCCGGCCGGCAGCCAAACGTTTGCCTCCTTGAGGGCGCCGATGCGCTGGTTACGCACGAGTTCGCAAGCGAGGCGGAATCGAGCGTCGCTTCGCTGTTGAGTGCCCGTTTGCAGCACCGCATTGTTTTCTCTGACGGCCTTGATGAGGTGACGCCCTTCGTCGATGGTCAGCGTCAGGGGCTTCTCTCCGTAGACGTCCTTGCCCGCTCGCACGGCCCCGTAGTTGACCAGGGTGTGCCAGTGGTCGGGAGTCGCGTTCACGATGCAGTGCACGTCCTCGTTTTCGAGCAGGCGCCTGAAGTCGGAATAGATCGTTGGGACGCGGCCTTTTTCGGTGAACCGTTTCGCCGCTGCAGCGGCGTGATTTTTATCGACGTCGCAAACAGCAACAATGTCGCCCCAGTAGGACGCTGCTTCCGTATCCGCTCCACCCATACCGCCGCATCCGATGAGGGCGACGCCCGGCCGATCGTTGGGCGACTTGTTTCCCTTCAGATCGGCGGCTCCGAGTTCGCGTTGGACGAACCAGAGAGGGAGGCCGGTCGCGGCAGCGACTGTGGCGCAGCCTTTCAAGAAGGAACGCCGTGATACGTGGAACTGTTTGGCTGGGTATTTTGGGGACTGTTTCATATTATTTCGTGATTAAGGGGCTTGAGATGAGGATGATCGGGCAGACGCTCTATCGATTTGAAAAACGAATCAGTTGGTGGAAGGGACGAGCAGGCATTCGAAGAGGTTCGCAGTGGTGGCGTTCCAAGAGCCTTCAGCTTGAAAACGGATCCTTAGCGTGTCTTTGCCGTCGGCGAGTTCCGTTGGAATCGGAACTTGGATAACGCGATATTGGCCCGGCTCCTCTCCTTCCCAAACGGGGAGCTCGAGCTTCGTGTCGTCGACAAAAACGTGGAACGTCCGATTCTCGTCACGAGCTCCAATCACGCAGACGAGCGTGAGGTCCTTTTCGCGATCCGTTCGGATCTCGTACGAGAGGCCGCCTTTCTGCAAACCGCGACGCCAGGCATTTCCGGCAAGCGTTCCCCTCAAGGTTTCTTCCCCTTCGAAACGATGTGCCGCTTCTGAATTCATATTGCCCACATCCACCCTATCGATGGCTGCTTCACGCGCCGTTTCGATTTCAGATTCGATCACAGAAACCCTATCCTGTCTCGACTGCCATTCAGCAGGCGAGAGCAATGGCCAGTAGATCGTCATGCGTTCATGATTGATGGCGTAGAGCGGCCGCAGCGTCACATCGTTCGGGAACGCAAGTCCCTTCGTTTTGAAGAGCAAGGGCGAGGCTGAAACCTTTTCAAGGGATGCGAGCCAATCGCTATCTTCGCCGACCAGTACGGTTGCAGCTGGCTGCGGGTCGCGAACCTGTAGTTGCGTATCGGATACAAATGAAGACCGGAGGCCATCGATACCGTGAGCGCCTGCGAGCACGATGGGGCCGTAGATAATCGCCACCCGGTTCCTCACTCCCGGAAGCGGCTCTGAACGCAATCTCATAGGAAGCTGGATACGCACCAAGTCTCCGGCTTTCCATTTGCGTTCGATATTCGCATAACTGCCCGGCTCACTATCGAGCTTAAGCGTCTTTCCATTTACGGAAACCTCCAGAGAACCGTCGATCCAGCTGGGGTGCCGAACGCGGAGAGCGAAGCGAGTGGGCTTCTCGCAATCTACGGTCAGTACCGTCTCTTCGCTCCTCGGGAAATCGGTGGTTTGGGAAAGCGTCACGCCCCGCTCTTCCCAGTGTACCGTCGCTGGGATGAAGAGATTTACGAAGAGTTCGTCCTTGGAGTGGTAGAAAATCGTATCGCCGTACTTGGCGTGGTTTTCCATGCCGGTGCCGACGCAGCACCAGAAGGAATTTTCCGGAGTGGAGTAGATCTTAAAATTTTCGGGCTCGGTGGGCATCATGTAGATGAACATCCCTCGGGCTGGTTCCTGTGAAGCGAGGATATGATTGTAGAGGCCGCGCTCGTAGAAATCCATGTAGGTCGCATTCGGATACAGAGCGAACAGCTCACGCGTCAGCTTCAGCATGTTATGCGTGTTGCAGGTTTCGGCGGTTTCGGGACCGGTGTGATGCGCATACTCGTCTATAGGAAAGAAATGCTCCGCATCGCTGTTTCCACCGAAAGCGAAGCTCCGTTTCTCCGCAACCCGATGCCAGAAGAAATGAGCGATATCCGCGTAACGCTGCTCGCCTGTGAGAACATACTCCCGAGCGGCTCCGAGGATCTTGGGAATCTGGGTGTTGGCGTGCAAACCGTCGAGCTCGTCGCGGCCTTCCGCCAGCGGTCCGAAAACGGCCTGATGGTCGAAGGCCTTCGCAAGGCGAAGGTGCTCGGGGTTTCCGGTGAGCCCGTAGAGATTCGCCAGCACCTCGTTCATTCCTCCGAACTCCATGTCGAGCGATTCCTGCATTTGATCGTGGCTGATACCATCCACCCGGATGGCGACCCAATTCGCCATCTTGACCAAAACCTCCAGGGCTTGCTCGTTCCCGGTCAAACGGTAGGCGTCATAAAGTCCCGCCATCACCTTGTGCAGCGTGTACCAGGGAGCCCATACCCACTCCCCCTTTTCCACCCGATCGATGAACGACTCCGGGAAAGCGGACAAATACCCATCGTTGAAACCGGCGGCGACGGACGCAGCCTGACATTCAGCAAATCCTGCCACCATCGCATTGACCCGATCCTTGAACGCATCGTCTCCGGAACTTCGATACATCAAAGAACAGGCGGAAAGGTAGTGCCCAGCCGAATGCCCACGCAATTCGACACCGGGGCCCTCCCACCCTCCATATGGCCGAGCATCGGAGGGGAGTCCGACGTTGAGCCGAAAGGTGTGCAGGAAACGATCAGGATCGAGACTGAGCAAGTAGGCCTTGTCGCGATCCATGGCATCGCGAAATGGGCTGGGCCCTAGCCTTACATCTGCGAGATCAAACGGCTTGATCTCATAAGATACCGGGGAAACTGCGATTTCATCCGGAACCGGAGGAAGATCCGCAGCGACGCTCGATTGCAAAGCGAGCAAGCAAGCGATCGCGAGCGAAGAGAACAAGGGGTGTTGTTTCATCTTGGGTATAAGGAAGCGGGGTAAGCGATAAGAAAGAGTTATAGCGTTTTGCTTGGATGAACAATGGTTCTGCAGTATGCGCTCAGCCGAGCCATCGCATCGCCAGTCAGCTCGCAAACCACATGGAACGGTATGCAAGCGCGGATCCTTGAAGCGGTCAAACGTCAAGGAGCTGTTGCCACTCCTAACCCCGCAACCCCAGCGAAGACTCTAAACTCAAAGGCCAGGCTCGTGCTATAATTTCTATTACACTTCGCATATTCGCCATATAGCGCCTACTTGTGTTTAGGCCTTGAACGCCGCCCCCCCATTTTTAGCGGTCCCAGTCGAACCGCCCGCCTTCCTCAGTCCATTCGCCCAAGCACCATTCTAACCTCCTCAGGTTTTCCGCTTTTCACAGCCGTACACAGAGCGCGAAATCGCTCCCCGTTGGCTTCCTGCAAATCTGCTTTCATGGAAAAGTTGCGGCGAAACTGGACCGTTTTTCGCGATCCATCTTTCGCGCAGAGTTGACCAAGAAAGATGAGGAACTTTTCCAGAGCGGCTCGCTTCACGATACCCGCTTCCTCTGCCAGCAGCGACAGAAGCGGGGCAAACACATAGGCCCCATGGTCAAATTGCGTGAGGGCGAACGCTTGGAGGTCGAACAAGGACCGCCCTATCACAGATTCGAGGGCGAGGGACACATCATTGGACTGGGCGTCCAATCGATTCTCAGCCGTGACCATTCGCTTGATACGCGCGACCGTACACTCGACGGAGGCAGCATGCTCCAGAAGAGCTCGAGAGGCCGCACTCGAATCGTTGCCACTAAACCTTTTCGCGAGCCCCCAAAGTTCATCCGCAACTTCCGTATAGAAAACGACTCGGCTCTCATCGAGATAGAATGTCCCCGTATCGAAGTTCCCGCTCGCACCCGCATCGCAGCACGTCATCACCACTAGAGTGTCGAGAAACAAGCGCTTGCGCCGCGTGTTCATCTTGAGAAGCACCAATAGAACAGGTTCAAGAAAGACGTTGGAAACCTCTCCCAAGCGGGCTATCCCGAGATGACTGTGAAAACGGCTCAAGTGTACGAACAAGGCGGCATTTTCCTCCCTCCATTGTAGTTCACCTACCAATACGGGAGCTTTGGCTAGGACATAATCACCCGAACGTACCTCGTGTCCGCTGCCATCGTAGCGAAGGGTTTCCAGATCGCACTTTCCGATATCATGGACTCGCATGAGCCAAACCAAGAACTGTGAGGCATCTTGCAACTCCCCTGCTTCTTCCGAAGAAAGCGAGTCCGCGAGGCGTTGCACGACCCGATCGAAGAGAGCCACGCCTTTCTCCCCCAACAGCCTCCCAAACTCATTTCCCGCATTCGAACGGTCCCATACCACTTTCCCCGCGAGTTCCATACATCGCTCGATGTGGGCCTGCTCCGTCGGGATCGAGGCGATTGCAGTCCGCAAACCGCTCATTTCCTCTGCAAAAACGTCTTCGAAGGATTTCATATTAGAAGCGAGGAAGCTGGGCGGAAACCACTTCCTACCACAAATCCAGAACCCAATCGGGTTCAAGACCCAATCCACCAAAAAAGTCAAATAAGCCGCTAGCCCCAGCGCTGCTATCGACAAACGCGAGACAGCCTCTATAGCTTTGTTCTCATGTAGAAGATTTTGTCTACATACCTTATGGTGTCGTCAGCGTTCCTACCGGTAACCTCCGGCAAAGACGCTTGAATGTCGGACCAGTTAACGCCAGAGCGACCTTTAGAGCGTTCTAGTTTTTGCGCTCTGTAGATATTTCCGAATCCTGCATTGTACGAAGCAAACATGAGAGCTAATCGGTCTTTTGCGCTACGCTTCTCCGTCCATTTTTCGTATTGTTGCAGGTCATACAAGATGCCAGCGTGGATATTCGACTCCACATCGTAAGCATCCCGAGAAAGGCCGACCTTCCTCCTGATTTCAGCGTAGGTTGCAGGCATAAGCTGCATCAGCCCAACAGCGCCCACATGGCTCCTAGCCCTCGGATTCAGACTACTCTCAGCAAACGCCTGAGACTTGAAGTATCGCCAATCCAAACGCCCGAAGTAGGTCCGACTGTACTTCAGAAACAAGTCATCATAGTCCCCAGAAAACCGGTACTCAACCGCTTTGCGTGGAAGCAGGAATGGCAGGCATAAGAAGGCAAATAGCCCCAGCGCGCATGCTATGATCCATCGCTTTCGCATCTTACCTCATCGACATCCCAACAACCAAGGCAACAGACAAAATGATCAAGCCCGAAAACAAACCGGCGGCCACATTGCCCTTTTTAATTTCCTCCAGGAAGTTTATAGACTTCAGGAGGAAATGATCTACAAACCAAAACAGCGCCAGCGCCAAAGCGACGCTAGCAATAGCGTAGGCTATGTTGATCGATCCAGACAGCAAACTGCCGTACAGGATATCCCATGAGCTCATCTCAAACGATTCTTCCATATAAAACCCTTATCTAATATAAACATACTTTGTTCCTTAAAAACGGATGAAGATAACAACGAGGATGCAGCATACGGGAACGAGAACAACCTCAAAAAACGGGGCAAAAACAGGGAACCAAACGCTACACATACGGCGTTAGCTCTCAGAGCTTGGGCCGAGCAAAAAGCAATCATTTGATTGCTGATTTTCCGTAGTGCTAATTTCATTACAAACCCAACCCTCCTTCATCTTCGCACGCAAACAAGGCAAAACCTGAAAAACCAAAAGAAACGATATCCACCGAAGGGCTACAGGGTTAAACGAAAAATGGGGGTCGAGGCTCGCCCACTCTGGATCATTCATCGTGAAAACGGATGCCACAGATACTGTCCCTTCTTTGCCACATCAAGAAGGGATTCAACTCCAGCCGGAGCGCGCCACCCTAGGTGAACGTTTCAGGAAACAAACCGAGAAAGACAAATTCGTCGCAAGAGAATCGACCTCAGCGACGCTCGGCCTGGCGAGCTGTTAAATATCCATAAGTGCAGACACACGGCGTCCACCTTTACGAACTGCGCTCGACAGGCTCTCTTGCCCAATCGCAATAAAGCCCAGAATCAACATACCCCATCCACATAGCTCGAGACATCAGGGAGTCTTAGGCGGCTTTAGTGTTCATTTCTATACTTTTGAACATCCGAACACGCTGACACCTAGCGAATAAACTCTAATGGCATAGATTCACCAATCCTTTAAGTGCCATCTAGTGGCATTTACATACACACTCTATAAACTTACCCCTAGGGAATAAAAACCCGTAGTATCGATATATTACTACTATCTAAAAAAGTTCTTTAATTTGCCGATTACGAGGATTCATATCGACGAAAATTATAATCTGCCTGTACAACAAAATCGAAACGCGGGTGGAATGTGAGTGACCGAACGCAGCTTCCCACCGGCACACGCCCATACACCGAACAAGTCCGTTCCAAAAAATCACAACCAACACTTCCTGAACGTAAGGGAACCGGCAGCACACCCCATCGTTCGGCAAAAGCGCAAATTAAAAACTATGAGAATCCACGCATTCAAAATCCTAAGCAGCGTACTGCTGCCATTGATCGCGTTAGAGATGCTCTCGGCAGCGGAGATGAAGGTCTTCGACTGGAACACAACGATTACCGAGAGCAACAGGGGCTTCCCACATAACACGCCGCCCTTGGAAAACGGAAATTGGGTAAGCCCAATAAACTATGCCCAAGGCACTTTCCACATAAGGATCGAAATCCGCAACCAGCCTGTCCCGCAGACGATGAAGCTCCAGTTTTGCATCTGGCAAGAGAAGGACGGCAATCGCTTCGGGCTGGAGTCCTGCACGAGTCAAACGCTGGTGACCGGGAATCCAGGAACGGTGGTGACAACCTCTCAAGCCATAGCGAAAATGTGGAAACTGAATGGCAAACCGATCGAATGGCAAAGAGCGAGGTATCGAAACGGAATAGCCGTGAAAACGAGCGAGGGGCTCCCGGTCAGCAACTTTCAAGGGTGGAACTGGAATGGCGAAGACCCTAAGAAATGGTACCCGTTGAACCTTCGATACACCGTTGTGGTGGTGTCGGAAGGAAGCACCTTCTCCGGCTGGGAAAACTACATCGACGGCACGTCTCCAGAGCCGGCACCAGAACCCCAGCCTAATCCAGAACCAGCCCCTGATGGGCAAATTGTTTCCAACGGCGGCTTCGAGTCGGGCATGAATGCGTGGAACTTTTACACCAACGGATCCGGAGACACAAAGACGGTTGAACCGGGTCATTCGGGATCCAGCAGTGCGGCCCAGGTATCGATCAATTCAAGCGGAACGAACACGCAGCTCTTCCAATCAGGCATACAGCTCAAACCAGACACTGACTACGAGGTCTCGTTTGCCGCTTATTCAAACACCGGAAACAACTTACGCGTCTCCCTCAACAAACACAGCTCCCCATACACCAACTACGGCCTGAATCGCGAATGGGTGGACGTCACAGAAGGCTGGGCGGTCCATACCTTGAAATTCACGACTAAGGGGTTCAATTCCAACACTTCGGACGGACGCCTCTCATTCTGGTTCGCCGATGACGCAAGAAGCGGGGATCGATATTGCATCGACACGGTTAGGATTATCGAAGCTAGCTCGGAGCCCC
>JBNKSG010000104.1:0-12527 GCA_050297195.1 Opitutaceae bacterium
GAGTTCTTCGATATTGTGAATGAGCACTGCGTAGGCGCGCTTCTCGTTGACGCAACGATCGGCGACCATGCGAGGCGGCCAATTCAAGGCAGTGTGGGCAAGGATGGATTCGGAGTCGCGGAAGGGAGTTCTCTCCGTCCAGGACTTGTCGAAGAAGACGTCTTCGTCGGCTAGCAGCTCTGCGGCGCTTTTCCAGATGGGCTTGTAGTTTAGAATTGGGAAATGGGACCGCGGGTAGAGCGTGACTCTCGGCTTTTCGTAGGTGAGTACAGCGAAGGCGGTTGGGTGACGGAAGAAGGCGCCCGGTTCGTAGTCGATGAACGCGAGCCATTCGTATTCGTTTGGACGGTACATGCTTGTGCCGCGAAATTCGCCGAGCGAGTCGTTTCGCTTCAGCAAGTCGTCGTAAAGGGTCGCTCTCGCTCCTTCGTGCTGACTCCAGTCGATCGCTTTGAGGAAGTGGGACTTCGCGTCTGCGATGCTGGTGACTTCTTCGGGTTCCGCCGTTTTGGGGGCCGGTTCTTGTCTTTGGTCGCTACAGGCCGAGAGGGCAAGAGCCGCCACGGAAAACAGCAGTTTGTACGCTGCGTGTTTCGTGTTCATGGCTACTGTCGTATAGGTAACTAATTTAGCGGGAAAAGTAAAGTAGTTACTCTAATTGAACTGTGTGGCGTTTGGACACGAAAAAGGCGACCGTGAGAGGTCGCCTTCAGATTTCGAAATGGGCTCGAGGCAAAAGGGTTCTCGAGCTGTAGCTGTGGCCCTACTTTTGCCGATTCAGTTCCTTGAAGCCGATATCGCGGCGGAGGTACTTGGACTTGAAATCGATCTTGTCGCAGAGGGCGTAGGCCTTGTCGGCGGCAGTTTTCAGGTCGGGACCGAGGGCCGTGACGCCGAGCACGCGTCCGCCGTTGGTGACGACGTTTCGGTCCGCGTCGAACTTGGTGCCGGCGTGGAAGACGATTTCGTTTTCGCCGACCGAGTCTGGCAGCGAGATGACTTCGCCCTTCGGGTAGGAGCCGGGATAGCCTCCGCTGGCGAGGACCACGACCATGGCGTAGTCAGGCTTCACCTTAACGTCTATCTTGCTCAGTTCGCCCTTGGCTGCTGCCAGCATGATTGCGACGGGGTCGGTTTCGAGGCGGGTGAGTAGGACTTGGGTTTCCGGGTCGCCGAAGCGGGTGTTGAATTCCAGGACCTTGGGGCCGGACTTGGTGATCATCAGGCCGATGAAGAGGGTGCCGCGGAAGTCGATGCCTTCGGCCGCAATGCCGTCGACGGAGGGCTTGACGATGTCGCGCTCGATTTCTGCCATCAGCTGGTCGTCGATCAAGTCAGCGGGCGAGTAGGCGCCCATGCCGCCGGTGTTCGGGCCGACGTCGCCTTCGTAGGCTTGCTTGTGGTCCTGGCTGGTTGGGAGAATGACGTAATCCTTGCCGGAAACGATGACGTGGATGGAGGTTTCCTCGCCGAAGAGGCATTCCTCGATGAGGACTTCCTTGGAGGCGTCTCCGAACGCTCCGCCGTCGATCATGTCGGTGACGGTTTTGCTAGCCTCGTCGAGGTCTTGGGCGATGACCACTCCCTTGCCCGCAGCGAGGCCATCCGCCTTGATGACGATAGGCATGGATGCGGTTTGCAGGTATTCGATCGCTGCGGCGGATTCGGTGAAGCTCGCGGCGGCTCCGGTTGGGATATTGTATTTGAGGAGAACTTCCTTGGTGTAGTTCTTGGAGCCTTCGAGGCGTCCGCCGTCCGCCTTGGGGCCGTAGGCGAGGATGTTCTCCTTTTGCAGCTGGTCCACGAGGCCAAGGGTGAGAGGCACCTCGGGGCCGACGATCACGAAGTCGACCGCTTCCTTTTTGGCGAGGGCGACCAGCCCGGCGATGTCGTCAGCTGCCACGTCGAAGCAATCGCAATCTGCGGCGATCCCCGGATTTCCAGGAGCGGCGATGGTGCGGCCGACGAGCGGGCTTTTCACGCAGGCAGCGGCGAGGGTGTGTTCGCGGCCGCCCGAGCCGACGACGAGGGCAGTGAGAGGAGAGTTTTCAGACATGGGTTTGGGAGTTTGGGAAGGCTGCGGGGATGTCAATTGTTTTGGATCGCCAAGGGGGCGATAGCGACTGTGGCGTCGCCGCGTCCGGGGCTTTGAGGATTCCTTCTTGATTCGAGCCTGAGTCGGCCTTGGGATGATATTATCTGCACCTTTAATAGACAGGCTCGAGGGATGAGCGTATTGTTACGCTGTGAGATGTTCCGGAAACACGTTTTAGAACGAGGCTAGTTGTCAGTGGTGCTTAAAGCTATGGAGGATGGAATCATATCTCGAAGCGTCGAGCTCGCGGAGCGTTGGCAGAGCGAAAGCAACCGGTTGAAGTCGAAGCGCCAGATCGAATTTGACGAGAAGGTGGCGAAGATGGTGAGGAACCCGGTGAACAAGGTTTTTCTTACGGAGCTGATTGACCAGAGCTTTCGACCCCGCGATGCGAAACGGGTCGCTGACCAAATAGGGTATTTGCTTGGCAAATACAAGAACGTGGACTTGTTCGACCCTTTCGAATCCTTGTTGATCGAGCTTTTCAATAAAGTCGGAAAACGCGTTCCTGGCGTATCCGTTCCCGCGATTATCGGACGTATCCGCTCCGAAACTTCAGGCGTGATTCTGGAAGGAGAAGAGGAAGCTCTGGCAAAGCATGTGGAACGGCGGAAGAAGGAAAAGATTGGTTCCAACGTAAACATCATCGGCGAGGCTCTGCTGGGCGAAGACGAAGCGGCCAATCGCGTCCGGATCTACAAAAACGCCTTGGAGTCGGAAGCGGTAAACTACCTGTCGATCAAGATCTCGACGATCTATTCGCAGATCAACCCGCTGGCTTTTGACGAGACCGTCGATATTCTGGTAGAGCGGTTGAGCGAACTGTTTCGCTGCGCCCAAAAGTGCCGATACGCGGGCGAAAAGGGGGAGGTGCGTGCGAAGTTCATCAATCTCGATATGGAGGAATACCGGGATCTTGCCCTTACGGTCGTGGCTTTCCAAAAGGCTTTGGACCAGCCGGAGTTCAAGGAATTGCGGGCGGGCATCGTGCTGCAGGCCTACCTTCCTGACTCCTACCATTGGCACCGGAAGCTCACGGAGTGGGCAAAGGAGCGAGTGGCGGATGGCGGAGCTCCCATCAAGCTGCGCGTGGTGAAGGGCGCGAACATGGATATGGAGCAAACGGAGTCCTCGATGCGCGGCTGGCCGCAGGCCCCATATCATGAAAAGTTGGATACGGATGCAAACTACAAGCGAATGCTTCGCTACGCCTTGCAGCCAGAAAATGCTTCTTGCGTGGCGCTGGGAATCGCTTCGCACAATTTGTTCGAGTTGGCCCACGCCCACTTGCTGGCGGAAGAGCTGGGCACGTCCCAGCATCTCGTCTTCGAAATGCTGGAGGGAATGGCCGATGCCACTGTGAAGGCTTTGAGCAAGGACGGACTGCCGATCCTCCTCTATGCTCCGGTGGCGACCAAGGCGCACTTTACCCATGCGATCGCTTACTACGTGCGGCGGCTGGACGAGAATACCAGCCCCCAGAACTTTTTGACGCACAGCTTCAACCTAGAGCCTGGCGACGAGGACTGGGCGTTTTTGGCGAACCAATTCCGTTCCTCGTTTGGGAGGATCGAACGTTTGCGAAACGAGGCGTTTCGCACGCAGAATCGATTGGAGGACAGCGGGAGCGCGTCGAGGACCACCTTTGGTAGCGACCGCTTCAAGGAAGAGCCCGATACGGATTGGACTTTGGCTGCGAATCGCGAGTGGGCGAAACGCATTCGCGAGAAATGGAAAGCTTCGCCCGACGGCAAGGTGGAGGAGATCCCCATTTCGGTGGGCGATGACTTTTTGTATGACGGTTTGGATACGATGGGCGTTATCGACCATTCCCAGTACGAAAAGAACCTGCGGATCGCTCGCTATGCGCTCGCGAGGATTGAGGATATCGATAGGGCTATGGACATTGCCCACTGCGACGAAAGCGGTTGGGCGGAAAAGAGCCTAGCCGAGCGGCATGAGATCCTGAGCGCGGCAGCGAGGGAATTGCGGCAGGCGCGCGGCGATCTGATTGGCGTGTCGGCGGCGGAAGTCGGCAAGCTTTTCGGGGAGACGGATCCAGAAGTTTCGGAGGCAATCGATTTCGCGGAGTTCTATCCCTTCGCCATGCAGCGTTTCGTGGAGCGTCCGAACCTCGAGTTCAAGGGCAAGGGAGTCGGAGTGGTTATCCCGCCTTGGAATTTTCCAATCGCGATCCCTGCGGGCGGGATATTGGCGTCACTGGCGGCCGGGAACAACACCATCCTCAAGCCCTCGCCCCAGGCGACCTATTGCGGCTGGGTGATTTGCCAAGCGCTTTGGAGAGCCGGCGTGCCGCGGAAGGCGCTCCAGTTCTTGCCCTGTCGCAACGATCCAGAGGCGAGCCATCTCGCGGCGCATCCAAAAACTGCATACGTCATCTTTACGGGGAGCACGCGGACGGCTTTGCGCATGTTGCAGAAGCGCCCACAGCTTCCGCTGTATGCGGAGACGGGCGGCAAGAACGCGATGATCGTTTCTTCGATGGCGGATCGAGACAAGGCGATAGCGGACATCATCCAGTCGGCCTACGGGAATTCGGGGCAGAAATGCTCCGCAACCTCGCTCGTGATCCTGCAGCGCTCGCTTTTTGAGGATAAGGCATTCCGGTCGGCGTTGGTCGATGCGGCGAAGAGTTTGCCGGTCGGCTATGCTTGGGAGTTCAAGAGCAAGTTTGGCCCGCTCGCCAATCCGGTGGGAGGACCGCTCGAGAAAGCCATCGCCTCCATTGGCGAAAAGGAGGAGTGGGCCTTGAAGCCTGAGGTTTCGAAAACGGATCCGCATCTCGTGACACCGGGGATACTGTGGAACGTCTCTCAGTCTTCCTTTTGCTACCGCAAGGAATTGTTTGGTCCCGTCATCGGAGTCATGTGCTACGAAACGCTCGATGAAGCGATCCGTTTGGTCAACGAGACTGACTATGGGTTAACGTCCGGTATCCATTCCTTGGATGAACGGGAAATTGCAAAGTGGCGCGAAGAGATCAGGGCGGGTAATCTGTACATCAACCGGGGAACTACGGGCGCGATCGTGCTGCGTCAACCGTTTGGCGGGATGGCGAAGTCTGCCATCGGGCCGGGCGTGAAGGTAGGTGGTTGGAACTATCCGCTCGAGTTTTGCGAAGCGGTCGAGACGGGCTTGCCGCGCGATCGCCGTCCGAACGATCCCTTGCTGACTCGTTTCGATTTCATGATGGAAAGCTTTCCCGAGGAGATTGAGGAAACGGAGGTGCAGCGATTGAGGGCGGCCTTCGAAAGTTCGCTTTTCGAATACGAGAACGTATTCAGCAAGATCGAGGATTACTTCAAAATTCGTGGCGAGACGAATCAGAGCCGGTATTTGAAGATCCATGACATGGCGGTGAGGATTGAACCATCTGATTCTCCGTTCAGCATTTTCTCGCGCCTGTTCAACGCCTATGTGTCGAAGACGGAGCTCACGATTAGCGTTTCGCCCGAAGTGCCCGAGGCCTTGCGCGATTGGCTGCGAATGCATGCTCCGGACCTGCTGGCGGAATTTTTAGTGGAAGAACAGTCGGAGCTGCGTGCAAGGATCGCGGAGTACGAACGTATCCGCTTCGCGAGTCCGGAGCCGGTGTCCAAAGAGCTTTGGGACGCGGCGGCGAAGCGCGGCATATACGTGGCGACAAGCCCACCGCAGATCGATGCCCGCTTGGAACTTTTGCTTTACTTCAGGGAGCAGTGCGTAACGCATTGCTACCACCGCTACGGAAACTTGGGCCAGCACCAGCTCGACGTGCACGCAGCGGACGTACTCGCTCCAGGATCGCTTCCTGAGGAAGTGTATCGCACAAATGGAGACGATGACAGCGATGAGGACGAGTAGCTAATTCGCCGCTTCTGCCTGTAACCGCAATTGTCTGATCTGGCAATGCGGTCGCTGGCTGAAGCTCAGCGCTACGTGCTAGAGGATTTGTAGGCTTTTGCGGTAGAAACTGATGATCTCCTCGGGATCGCCGGAGAAAAGCAGCTGCTCCTTCATCCATGCGGGCATACGGCCGTCGGCGACGAGTTCGGTGAATTGGTTCTCTAGGTTTTTCCAGTAGCTGTCGTGGTAGAAGACGTAGGGAACGCGTGGACGAATCCCGAGCTTCATGTTGCAGAGTTCGATGCCTATCTCTTCCATGGTGCCTGCTCCACCGATGTTGAAGATGCAGAAGTCGGCGACCTGGAACCACTTTTGGCGATTGTGGCGATTGGTTTCTTGGAACGTATTGAAAAAGTTGACACCGACTTTGGGTGGTTGGGCTTCGAGTTCCAGAAAGGCTGCGCCTGTGAGGCATCCGCGCTGGCGCGCGACGTCGTTGGCAAGCCCCATGACGCCTTCGCCGCCGCCGGTAAGAATGCCGACGTTGTTGCCGAAGAAGTCCGTCATGCGTACCACGAGCTCGCTGATCTTCTTTTCCTCCTCGGCGTCCATGCCGAGGGCGGAGCCGTAGAAGGCTAGGATCGTGCAGGCTAGGAAGCGCTCTACTTCTTCCTCGCGGATGAAGTAGCCGTGGTCGTGCTTGTAGGTGTGCACGTACAAGTCTTCTAGGGTGAGCCAGTAGACCTTGATTCCCAGTTGGTGGTAGGTTTCCAGGTGGGCGTGGGCCTCGTTGGTGAGGAAGAATTCCTGTAGCGGAGTGGCTTTGCGGAAGACGATGCTCTTGAGCTTGAGCCGGTTGATGTTGGCGAGGATCTCGATGTGCTCGGTGAGGCTAGGAAAGTAGTCGAGCACTAGGGTGTCGGCTTCCTGGTCGCCTTTTCGCAGGGCTTGATTGACCGTTCTGAATCCGAAGTGCCCGTTGCGAGCGACGCGCTGTATCTCTTCCTTGATGGAGTTGTCGGCGCGGATGAGGATGCTTTGGTTGTCGGTTTTGGCGCTTTGGCCGCGGAGCGAAATGTCGGTGGTCGGGCGGAGCCGGTCGAACTGCTGCTTGGGTTTGGCGTCGAGCTGACGGTAGATCTTGTCGAGGTTCGAAAAGAAGACCATACGTTGGTCGCGTTTTTCGGCGACGCGATCCTTGTCGTAGTGCGGAGCGTGGTAGACTTCGATGGATACGACGGGGTTGATGACCGGCTGTTCGCTGCGGTTGTAGATCTCGAGGATGATGCCGGAACCGAAGGTCTTGATGGGGTCGAGCAGAACGGCTCCCGAGTGCAGCCCGAAGTTGCCTTCTCCGCGATTGAGCACGACGTAGTGTTCCTTCAGGTACATGGAGCAACTGGTCAGTAGGCCGGAGTTTGGCTCGATGGAAACGACAGGCAGCTCTTCCCGAACTTGGACCTTGTCGAGGAAGGTGCGAGGCAGGAGCCCTTTGACGAGGCGGATGTGGTCGAGCTCGGTAACCTTTTGCGGCAGTCGGTATTGGACTTTGTGCGGCGTGAGGAAAACGCGTCCGAAGCGGTCGATGGAGGTCGTATTCGGTAGCTTGATACGGTTTTCCTGCAGGGCTTGCCAAATCTCGTCGGAGGTGAGCTTTTGCGTTTCCGGAGCGTAGAACAGGCGTCCTGCGGCTACGCCGGATTGCAGGAGCTTCTCGAGGTATGGGGCGCACGGAAAGCTGGTGTCGTAGACGAATGCGGTTCCTTCGAGGATGAGGCGGTCGCGGTTGATGCGCGGCTGGCGCGGGCAGTAGATCTCGACGCCGATTCTGGCGAGCGAGCTGCGTTCACTGAACTGGATGCTTTCCAGTTGCTTCGCGGCAAAGGCGACTTCAGCGGGTGAACGCAGTTTGAATGTGATTGTCAGGGCTAGGCTATTGGCGTCAGAGCCTTGTTTGGTAGAGGTGATTAGACCGTCATCGCTGATCCAGAAGGATTCTTCGTTCATAGAGTAGAGCTAAGGTAAGGGGTTGCTTGGGATTTTGGATATTTACAAGCCTAGTCAAATCCCTTCGACTGGCAAGCATTGCCCTGATCATCGTTATTGATGTTTGAGGAATAATGCACTGATGACTAATATCTTATGAAAAAGTTTCTAGCGACCGCAGCCATTTGCTCACTTTCCGTGCCCGTTTGGGGCCAACTAGCAGATATGATTGAAATGCCAGTGGAGGAGAATGCAGAGCCGCACTTCACGGAGGAGGAATTGCTGCGTTCTTGGGGCTGGTTGCTAGCCGAGCGCTTCACGTTGAAGGATCTGGATATCTCGGCTCAGGAGCTGGATTGGATCGCTGCGGGGATGATGAGCCAAGTCATGGGCGAGGATGCTCCGACCGATTTGAGCGAATCCAAACTGGCCTTGCAGGAGTATTTCTCGAAGCGCGAGGAGATTATCCAGCAGCGGCAGCTCGAGGAAAATCGTCGCCAAGGGCAGGAGTTTTTCGATTCGCTCTTTGGTCGTCCCGGTATGCTTTCTTTGGGTACGGGATTGTTCTACGAGATTCTGGAGCCTGGAAACGATGTGCATCCAACGGATTCGGATACGGTCGTCGTGCACTACGAGGGGCGCTTCTTGGACAATACGGTTTTCGACAGTACCGCAGGGAAAAGTCCGATCGCGTTGAAGCTTAACGAGGTGATTCCTGCTTGGACACAGGGGATTCCGCTGATTGGCGAGGGCGGCAAGATCAAGCTCTACGTGCCTTCGGATTTGGGATACGGCGACGAAGGTCGTCCTGGTGTCCCGCCTGCGTCGACTTTGGTATTCGAGGTAAGGCTGATCAAGGTAGGCTTGCCTGAGGGCGTTAAGGACCCGAATGAAGAGGTAGAGCTGCCCGAGGCCCCGGAAAGCTTGGCCCCGTCTGAATAGTTCCGTCTTGCGGGGAGCGAAGCTCTAATTCGGTTGGCAAATATGAGACTCGCTCTGGTAACGGAAACGTTTCCTCCTGAGGTGAATGGCGTATCCATGACCTTGGGACGCTTGTGCGACGGACTTGCCAAGCGTGGTTGGGACCTGCTGGTGGTTCGCCCGGTGCAGGAGCACGAGGAAGTCGACGCGGTTTCTCAGCCGAAGCCGTTTCAGGAGTTCGTTGTCGCAGGTATTCCGCTGCCGGGGTATTCTAGCTTGAGAATGGGGGAGCCTGCAGGTTTCAGCCTGCACCGGATGTGGAAAGAGGAGCGGCCGGATGTGGTACACATCGCGACGGAAGGTCCGCTCGGCGTGGCAGCTCTGATTGCCGCGAAGCTTTTGAGGATCCCGCTCTCCTCGACGTTTCATACGAATTTCGACCAATACAGCGACCACTATAGCGTGGGTGGCGTGCAGCGGGCGATGTCGGCTTACCTGCGTCGCGTTCACAACTACTGCGGCTGCACGCTGGCTCCGACGCGGCAAATGGCGGATTCGCTTGCGAGCGAAGGCTATCGCAACACGGGTGTGCTCTCGCGTGGGGTCGATACCGCTCTCTTCAATCCCGGCAAGCGGGACGCTTCATTACGCGCCAAATGGGAGATTCCGGAGGGCGGTCGTGCCATTGTCTACGTGGGGCGAATCGCGAGGGAAAAGAACATAGACCTGGTTGTTCAGGCCTACCGGGCGATCCTGGAAGCGAACCCCAAGGACCGGATGGTGCTGGTGGGCGGCGGTCCGGAGCTGGAACGCCTGAAGCGGAAGTATCCAGATATCTTTTACGCGGGAATGCAGAAGGGCGAGGACTTGGCGAGACACTATGCCTCCGGCGATATTTTCCTTTTTGCGAGCGTGACGGAGACTTTCGGAAATGTGGTGACGGAGGCGATGGCGTCTGGGCTCGTAGTTTGCACTTACGACTACGCGGTTGGCCGCGAGTATGTGCGGGATGGCGAAAACGGAGTGATAGCTGAGTTTGGAAATGCCGACGATTTTGTGGCTCAAGCTGTGGTGCTTTGCGCCTGCGGCGACGAGGAGCTGGCGCGGATGCGTCTCGCGGCGAGGCGGACGGCTGAGGGCATCAGTTGGGACTCGGTAGTCGATAGCTTCGAGAGCGCGTTGCGCGAACTTGTTGAAAGCAATAGCGGCTAGGTGGTTGCTTTTTTGCGGTCATAAGTGTTGAGGATTAGGGAAGATGGCAACGGAACTGGTATTCATCGTAAATCCGATCTCAGGGAAGCGGCTTAAGGGCGTGGAGCGAATCGCTCGCGTGCAGGCCTTTGTCGAATCTGCGGGACTGGATGCTGTTGTTTGGCCAACGGAAAAGGCGGGGCACGCCCCGGAGTTGGCGCGCCGAGCCCTTGACCAGGGAGCCCAGCGCATCGTGGCTGTGGGGGGCGATGGTACCATCAACGAGATTGGCCGCGTGATCGTGGGATCAACCTGCGAATTTGGACTGGTGCCGATGGGGTCAGGCAATGGACTGGCCCGCCATATTGGGATTCCGCTCGGTTTCGAGAAAGCGCTGAAGCTGGCAGCCACTGGCTGCGCCATCAAGGTCGATACCGGCGAGGCGGATGGACGGCCCTTCTTCAATGTCATGGGAATTGGCTTCGACGCGGAGGTCGGCCGCCGCTTCAACGAGACGGACGGTCGCGGGCTTCTCAATTATATGAAGGAAGGGTGGAAGGCGTTTCGCGGCTACCGTTCATTGCAATGCGATATCGAGACCAGTTCCGGCTCGCGGACCTTGAGCGCCTATATCGTGGCGGTTGCGAATTCGTCCCAGTACGGAAGCAACGCTTTCATCGCTCCGGACGCCTCGATGACGGATGGTAAGTTGAATCTGGTTGCGATTTCCGAGCCGAATTTCCTCAGCTTTTTCATCCTCATCTGGCGTATGTTTCGCAAGAAACTCTATCTCAGCCCGCGGGTCACGCCCATCTGCGCGGAGAGCTTTACGCTGCGCATGCAGGATGGCGGGTTTTTCCACGTAGATGGAGAAATCTTCAAATGCGGTAAAAACCTGACCATAAAAGCTTGCCCCAAATCGTTGCGTATCGTGGCCATGGCTTGCTAGCGAATCCGGCTTTTACCTGCCCTCGTTTGAGGGCTTTCTTTCGAAGAATTTGGATATTTTTTGCCCAAAATACGTTGTGAATAACTTGGTAGCAACTGTCGCAGGAGCATGATCTTAGCGGGTTTAGCGAATTGGAGTGTTTCAAAAAAATTACATTTTGTGTTTTTTGGGGCGATTTTTTCGTTGAGTCGTTCGCGAATCAATTCGAGCCCGCTTTTTAGCGGTCGGGAAGGGACGTCACCCATCTGGTGCGCAGCGACAGTTTTGCGCCAATTGTAGAAGGATCGTTTCCTCGGAGGGTTTCTCTTGTAAGGTATTGATTGGCAGGAGATAGCGGCGTTGGATGGGACCACCAGGCGGAAACGGAATTAAGGCTTTGCGCTGCGGGTCCTGAGAGGTGGCTAGAAGCGAGCCGGGCCCTGTTTCCATATCGTGACACGATGGTCCCAATACAAACGCCTCTAGCGACAAACTACGGTCCATTTGAATGGGATCTGGTCGGGGGGTATTCCCTAGTATTTCGAATCTGAAAGTGAAATTCGATTTTTTCCAAACAGGTTGTGAAGAAGCTTGGGAGTTAACTCTGTTGTCATAATTCGGTGGATGTCGCTAGCGAGCAGTCTTGCTTCCCTTTGTTCGCAGATTTATTGGTCCCAGCGACTATGAAAATCGCGATTGTTGGCTCGGGAGCCATTGGACTTTACTATGGAGCCTTGCTCCAGCGAAGCGGGCAGGAAGTAGCCTTTCTTATGCGTAGCGATTTGAAGGTCGCGAAGAAAAAGGGGGTTCGCGTTGTCAGGAAGGAGGATTCCTTCCAGTTGGATGAGGTCGCCGCGTTTGGCACGACGCATGAGATTGGAGTTTGCGATCTGGTGATCGTCTGCATGAAGGCGACTGGAAACGAGACGCTCGGGGAAGCGCTGCCTCCGCTCGTCGGCCCGGACACCAAGTTGCTGACCTTGCAGAACGGTTTGGGCAATGACCGGTTGCTCGCCTCGCTCTTTCCGGCAAACAAGGTTTTTGGCGGGCTCTGCTTCGTTTGCCTGAACCGGACGGCGCCGGCGGTCGTGGAAAACTTCATGGTTGGCTCCATCAGCCTCGGTCCTCGCTTGCCGGAGGATTTGCCGGAGGCTCGCGAAATCGTAGAGGTGTTTACGGCCGCTGGAATCAAAACGCGCTGCGAGGCGAACCTGCGCGAGGTGCAGTGGAAGAAGTTGGTTTGGAACGTTCCGTTCAACGGCTTGGCTATCGCGGCTGGTGGAGTGGCGACGGATGTGATCGTAGGCTCTGCGGAGCTTTGCGCGGAAGCTCGGTCCCTGATGCTGGAGATAATCTCGGCCGCGAATACGTTCGGCTTCGATTTCGGCGAAGGTTTCGAGGACTACCAAATCAAGATAACGCGCCCGATGGGCGGCTACCGTCCCTCCAGTATGATCGATTTCGTCGAAGGGCGACCGGTGGAGGTTGAGGCGATCTGGGGAGAGCCGCTTCGCCAAGCCAAGGAGGCCGGCCTGGCGATGCCCAAGCTCGAAATGTTGT
>JBNKSG010000105.1:0-12516 GCA_050297195.1 Opitutaceae bacterium
TCGATGAATTCAGTCGTCCCCTCGACCGCGCCTTCCTCGGAATAGAAAACCAGGAACGGGATTCCCGTGATTCCGAAACGCTCGCGAATCCCCTCTTCATCCTCGCTCTTACGCGGAATCAAGATCTTCGCTCCCAGGATCCCTTCGCTCTCCAAGTACTTGTCCAAAGCGTCGCTTTCCTTGAGCACTCCATCCAAGGCATTGCACCACTTGCACCAGTCGCCATTGCCCTTGAAAATCATCAGGAGACGCTTCCCTTCGGCAGCACGTTTCGCCAAAGCCTCTTCGATATCGGAGATCCAATTCATAAGCCGCTCATCCAAAGCGCCCCGAAAAAACAATCAATCCCCGATTCCCCAAATTCACCTTTCCCCCCTCACTCCTTCTACACGCGCCACTTCGCCAAAAACACCGAGGCCGCAGCCGCAGCATTCAAGGACTCCCCCCGCCCAAAGCGCGGAGCAAACAACTTTCCATCCGCCGCAGCGGAAACCTCCGCCGAAACCCCGCGCGCCTCGTTGCCCACCACGATGGCGCAACGCTCAGGAAAAACAAAATCCGCCAAGGACACCGCCGACTCGTCCAGCTCAGTCGTGAAAACCTGGATACCGCGTTCCCGCAAATCGGAAACAGCAGTCGCCAACTCCACCCCTACCGCAACGGGCAAATGAAACAAACCTCCCATCGTCGAACGCGTCGTCTTGCCATTTTCCAGCTCGGCGCACCCCTTGCCCAAGACCACCCCATCGATACCAAACCAATCGCAACTCCTCACGATCGCCCCGCAATTCCCAGGATCCCCTAGCTCATCGAGCAAAACGAGACGCGCCGGCCCCTGCTCCGGCAGTTTCCCCAACAACTCCTCGAAACTCCGCACCACTCGGTCGACCAAGGCCAAAACGCCCTGCGAAGCCTTCGTATCCGAAAGCTGAGCCAACTGCGACGCCGTTCCCTCGTAGCACTCCTCCGCGTCACCCAAAGCAGCGCTCAGCACCTCGTCTTCAGCCTCCTCCCTCTTCGCCTCCGGATCGTAAATCACCACGTGCAGTCGACAGCCCGCCTTCATCGCTTCATCCAGCAAATGCCAACCTTCCAAAAAAAAGCGGCCTTCCGATTCACGCGTTTTCTTCTGCAAGAATTTCCGAAAAGTTGAGAGTTTGGTCTTCGATAAAGCCATTGGCATCCCCGCAGTAAGCACAACAATCCCACCTTTCAGAAGCAGAAAAAGCATGTAGAAGCTAGCTACCTCGCAGCACCTCTCCCAACCCACAAGCTAAAACCCGAAACCTTCCGCCCATAAGCCCCAAGAGACAGATTATCCACATCGACATGGACTGCTTCTACGCAGCCATCGAAGTACGCGACCACCCGGAACTCCGCGGGGAACCCGTCGCCGTAGGCGGAAACAGCAGTCGCCGCGGCGTGCTTACCACTTGCAACTACGAAGCCCGCACCTTCGGCTGCCACTCCGCCATGCCAACCTTCCAGGCCGTGCAGCGCTGCCCCCACCTCATCGTCATGCCCGTCCGCTTCGATGTCTACAAAGCCGAAAGCCGCCGCATCCGACGCATATTCCAAGACTACACCGAACTCATCGAACCCCTCTCCCTTGATGAAGCTTACCTCGACGTCTCGCACCACACCCGCCCCGCCACCGCCATCGCCCAGGAAATCCGCCGCCGCATTCGCCAAACGACCGGGCTCACCGCCTCCGCCGGCATCGCCCCCAATAAGATGCTCGCCAAGATCGCCAGCGACTGGCGAAAGCCCAACGGGCAATACGAAGTCACCCCCTCCAAAATCGCGACCTTCATGCAAGACCTTCCCGTATCCAAGATTTGGGGAGTTGGAAAGAAAGCCGCCGCCCGACTCGCAAGCCAAGAGCTCCACACCTGCGGAGACCTTCAGCAAAAGAGCCGCCTCGAGCTCCAGCAACTCTTCGGAAAATTCGGATCCGAACTCTACGAACTCTGCCGAGGGATCGACTACCGCGACGTAGTATCCAACCGAATACGTAAGTCTATGAGCTGCGAGCGAACCTATTCCAAGGACCTCGAATCCCTCGAAGACCGCCAACAACACGCCGCCGACATTTTTCAGGAACTCGCGGCAGACCTAGCCCGCTTCAAGAGCGACCGCCCGATCGCCAAGCTCTTCGTCAAGTGCAAGTACTCGGACTTCACGCGCAGCTCCATCGAACGCAGCGGTCTCCCTTTCCAGCTCTCCAGCTTCCACGACCTGCTCGACGAGTCCTACCAACGCCGCTCCGACCCCATTCGCCTCCTCGGCCTCGGCGTCCGCTTCCTCGACCCCGAAGCGCAAAGCCGAGCCACCCAACAACTCGAATTCGACTGGGGGTAGGAGCGACCTTGGTCGCGATTCCCAAAACTCAAGGATCCCTCACAGCTCCCTAAGAAATCGCTTCCAATTCCCCCTTCACCACCCACTATGCTTCGGTGCTTCGCTCCTCAGGTGTCGCTCACAAACATCATTCAACTTTCCACAACCTACTCTGAGCATTCTGTGGAATCTGTGGTTAACACAAAAGCAGCTCGCTCGGTACTCCACTCCCATGTCCTCCCTCACAGGAAAACGCATCACCCTCATCATCACCGGCAGCATCGCCGCTTATAAGTCGCTCGAGCTCATCCGCCTGCTCACCAAAGCAGGAGCCAGAGTCGAAAGCATACTCACCAAAAGCGGCACCGCCTTCATCACCCCTCTCTCCGTCGAAGCCCTCACCGGCAACCGAGCCCATACCGAAATGTGGGACGACCACTCCTTCGACATGAACCACATCGAGCTCTCCCGCCGGGCCGACCTCATCGTCATCGCCCCCGCGACCGCCAACATCATAGCAAAACTAGCCAACGGCATCGGCGACGACCTCGCGTCCACCATCCTGCTCGCCAAAAACAAGCCCATCCTCCTAGCCCCCGGCATGAATACGGAGATGTGGGAAAACCCAGTCTTCAAGCGCAACCTCGCCCAAATCGAAGCCGACGGATCAACCGTCGTCCCCCCCATCACCGACGTGCTCGCCTGTGGCGAAACCGGCGTCGGAAAGATGGCCGAACCCGCCACCATCCTCGAAGCCATCGAGGACCACTTTTGCGCCAGCGAAACTCTATCCGGAAAAACCGCCATCGTAACCTCCGGCGGCACCATCGAACGCATCGACTCCGTTCGCTACATCAGCAATTTCTCCTCCGGCAAGCAAGGCAACGCCATCGCTCTCTCCCTCGCCCAATCCGGGGCAAAGGTTTCCCTCGTGGTCGGCAACACCAAGGAACCCGCCCCCAAGCATCCCAACATCGCAATCCTTCCCGTCGAATCCGCAGAAGAGATGAAAGCCGCCGTGGAAACAAAACTGCCCGCCGACATCTTTGTCGGCTGCGCCGCCGTCTGCGACTTCCACGTATCCAACAAAGCTGACAAAAAGCTAAAGAAGGAAAGCGGCCTCGAGCTTCAGTTCGAAGAAAATCCCGATATCGCCAAAAGCGTCGGAACCCTTCCCCCAGAAACGCGGCCCCAGCTCGTCATCGGCTTCGCCGCCGAAACCGACAACCTTATCGACTACGCCCAAAAGAAGCGAGAAACCAAAGGTTGCGACCTAATTGTCGCCAACGACGTCAGTCAAGGAGCTGTCTTCGGGCAGGACCAAAACACGGTTCACCTCGTCACCAAAGAATCAGTACAGACGCTCGACACCCTCCCCAAGTCAAAAGTCGCCAACGCCATCGTCGACTGGATCCGCGAGCGACTCTAAAAGTCCCACCTACAAGAACGTTCCGATATCCGGCAGCTCTTTAGCGCGCTTGCCGCCGGAAACCGTTTTCAAGTATGGATCCTTCGTGACGTCGCCAGCGATGTCCTCTTCCCATTCGTCCTCGTCATCGTCCTCGAAGACTTCAGGGACGTCGAAGATGCGACTGATCCGACGTGGTTGCGTATCCAATACAAGAGACGGATTTCCGACGCGACCTTTCTTCACGTACTCCCAGAGGCAGGGGAAACAAGCTTCCTCGTAGCGATCGAGAAAAACCTTGATCTCCTTGTTACCCACTTTTTCGCGACGAGAAAGCAGCACGACATCCGAAAAATGGATACAACACTCGAACCAAGGAAAAGCGTCCTTGTTTCCAATAGCGAGATCACTGTGCAATACCGTAACCACGCGCCCGAGCTCGCATCCGCTCTCAGGCAACCACCCGTGAAACGCTTCCACGAAATCCGCAGGGTCTCCCAAGCCGTCGGCTACAACAAACACCAGGTCCGTGCCTTCCGCGACCGTAAGCTCCAAGGAGCTGCCTTCGCAGGCATGCTGGCCCACGCTAACCTCGCGGTGCTTCACCTCGAAATCAGCTGCCACCTCTTCGGCATCGCCGGCACTGTGAAACAAGGCAGACTTTTCACCTTCCACCGTACCAAACTCAACCAAGTCCGCGATCACGCGAAACTGGTCAGATCCCTTGCAGCCAAGGATTAGATAAACGATCGGCTTAGCCATCTTGCTCCAAGATTAGTCTTCGAACGAAAAGAGGCGATTCTGCGCGTGCTGACGCATCATGTGATCCACGATCACCAGATTTGCCATTGCTTCCACGATCGGAATTGCACGCGGCACCACGCACGGATCGTGGCGGCCACGCCCCATCAAAGTCGTTTCCTGACCCTCGAGGTCTACCGTCGCTTGCTCCTGCAAAATTGTCGCCGTCGGCTTGAAGGCGATGCGGAACACCACGTCCTCGCCATTCGTTATGCCGCCTTGAACGCCACCGGAGAGATTCGTCTTCGTGCGAACTTGGCCGTCACGGTTTTCAAACAAGTCGTTGTGCTCAGATCCCTTAAGAAGCGTACCCTCGAATCCGCTCCCCACTTCGAAGCCCTTGGTCGCAGGAAGCGAAAGCATGGCCTTCGCCAGATCCGCTTCGAAACGATCGAAAACAGGCTCGCCCAATCCAACCGGCAAGTTGCGTATGCGGCATTCTACAACACCGCCCACAGAGTCGCCCTTGGAACGAGCGTCCTTGATGCGCTCAATCATGGTCTCAGCCGTCGCCGCATCCGGGCAACGAACGATATTCGCCTCGATCGCTTCCTCCGTAATCTCAACGCCATCCGGCATCGCGATGTCGTGGATACGAGAAACGTAGGCCAGGGTTTCGACTTTCGAAGTCAGCTTGAGGATCTTCTTGGCAATCGCTCCCGCCGCCACGCGACCAATGGTCTCGCGAGCAGAGGAGCGTCCTCCGCCTTCTGGGTTACGGTGTCCGTATTTGGTTTGGTAGGTGTAGTCGGCGTGCGAAGGACGAAACTTTTCCTTCATCTCAGAGTAAGCTCCAGGGCGCGCGTCCCTATTGAAGACGAGCATCGAAATGGGAGTGCCGGTGGTCTTGCCTTCGTAGACGCCGGAAAGGATCTGCACCTGGTCCGCCTCCTTGCGCGGGGTCGTGATTTCGCTCTGTCCGGGACGGCGACGATCAAGCTCCGGCTGGATGTCAGCTTCGCTGAGGGGCAGGTTTGGGGGACACCCGTCGATCACGACGCCAACGCCGCCACCATGGCTTTCGCCCCAGGTACTGATTGAGAATAGCTTGCCGAAAGTGTTAGGCATGGGCGGGACTGTACGAAGGAGCCCCCACGAATCAAGCCGCGATACGCTGCATTTCCATCGAGCCCAAACAGCCCGTCCCCCCTCAGCTCGCCCTTCCGAATACCTCTCTTGGCACGGCAAATGCGGACACCGCATTCAAATCAATCCAACAAAGCGCGGCCTCCCTCCTCAGACAGAGGCAACCGCAACGCCCTAACCCGCAACATTCAATGCAAAATGCAACATCCCTCGAGCGGCCCGGTCCGCAGGCTGCACGAATGGAAAAACCCACCACCACACGCCATATTAGAGATGTCAGGTGCTCGGCCTGCAAAAACCGTACTCAGCCTCTTGGCCGGAGCCGGCACCGTAGGCATTGCCATGGGGATTCGCAAACCGTTCAAAACGGGTCATCCGTCAACATCGACAGCCGCGAATACGCCAACGCCTAAGACAAGCCTTTCCTCAACAAGGACTAATCAACAAATACCTATGAAAGATAAAATCAAAATACTACTCGCCTCCCTTTTCGCTTCGGCCTCCCTCTTCGCCTTCGCCGGTTGCAGCAGCGACAGCGAAGTCGACGACAGTAAAGTCGGCGACAAACTCGAAGAAGCCGCCGACGAGGTAAAGGACGCCACCAAAGACGCTGTTGAAGAAGCCAAGGAAGTGGTCGAGGAAGTCGCTGACGACGTCAAGGACGCGACCAACTAGAGCATCGAAACTCAACAAGCATCACTCTTAACACAAAAGGGCAGCGACTTCGGTCGCTGCCCTTTTCAATATTCAAATTTCAATGACTGGGTCGCGTGCCGCGCTCAGACTTGGTAATCGATAGGTTCCTCGGTCTCTGGCTCGTCACCGTCGATCTGCTGGTTCATGCCCAGAGCCGGCGCGCTTTCCCCGCAAGTACCAATCGACTTGGCAGGTACGCCCACCACCGTGCAATGCGGCTTGACCGAGTGCAGCACCACGCTGCCCGCCCCGATCTTGGCGCCCTCGCCAATCCTGATGTTTCCAAGGACCTTCGCCCCCGCCGCTATGAGAACGCCGTTGCCGACCTTCGGGTGGCGATCACCGCGCTCCTTGCCGGTACCGCCGAGGGTCACGTTGTGCAAGAGCGAGACGTTGTCTCCCACTACTGCAGTCTCCCCGATCACCACGCCCGTAGCATGGTCGATCAAGATTCCCTTGCCGATGGTTGCCGCCGGATGGATATCGACTCCGAAAGTCTTCGAAATGAGCGACTGGAGATAAAGCGCCAGCGGACGGCGATCGTCGTACCAAAGGTGATTCGCAAAGCGATAAGCCGAAAGCGCGCTGAAGCCTTTGAAGAACAAGAACGGCGAAAGGTAGCCATTGGCGGCCGGATCACGATCGCGAACGGCTTGCAGGTCGATGCGGATCGCCTCCCGCAACTTTTCGTGCTCGCCAAAGATTTCAAGAAAGAGGTCCCGCAGGGTGATGCTCGGCAGGATCTCGTCCTTCAGCTTGGAAGCGAGGGTGTAGCTGAGGGCCGCTTCCAGCGATTTCTGTCCAAGGATCGTCTCCTGCAAATAGGCCACGAGCAAGCGTTCCGAGTCCGCCGCAGCTTCTGCCTCATCGCGGAGCGCCTTCCAAATTGCTTCAAGTTGTTCAGTCATAAGGGCCTTTCCCAGTTGGAAACGCGGACAGTAGGCCCCGTACTGCACGGCGCCAAACGAAATTTCCTGCAGCCTTGGCCCTGCCCCCCCTTCACGCGCAAAAACGCCACAGGGAACTCGGGCAAACACAAGCCGTTGGGGAACAATGAACAAGAAGTCCCCACAAAGCTGCCGAAACGGCAATCTATTACTGGACTTTTACGTCTTTGCCTTTTCTTTGCAGATCACAAACGTCACACAAACCAACAATTATATGAAGCTAATCCCTGTTCTCAGCTTAACAGCAGCCCTCCTTTCGAGCCTGGCAACTGCTGACACAATCGTCACGACCGGCGGGTCCACCATCAATGGCAAGATCCTCGGGATCGACGGCGGAAAGATCTCCGTGAAGACAGACTTCGCTGGAAAGATCACCATCGACCAAAAGCTCGTCGAATCGATCTCCACGGACGAAGACGTCGCCCTTTCCCTTCAGGACGGCACCGTCGTGCAAGGTCCCGTCAGCGGCCAAGACGGCACGCTCGTGGTCCAGGGAGCGAACGGCACCGTGACCAGCACCATCGCCTCCATCGACGAAACATGGATGCCCGGCCAAAAGAGCCCCACCCAAATCGCTGCCGAACGCAAGTGGGCCTACGAAGCAGCCTTCGACCTGACCGGCAAGAGCGGCAACCGCAGCTCCACCGGGCTCGGCTCGCAATTCCGCGCCACCCTCGCCGGCCAGCAAGACACCCTCGCCTTCTTCGCCAAGGTGAACTACCAAGAAGTAGATAACGACAAGAGCGCCGACGAAGCTCGCGGCGGAGTCGACTACTCCAACAAGTTCGGCAAGAGCTACAACTGGTACGTCCGTACCGAGTTCGGCTACGATGCCATCAAGGACATCGACCAATTCTTCACCGTTTCCGCCGGTTTCGGATACGTCTTCACCGACACCGATACACGCAAGCTAGACATTCGCGCGGGTCTCGGATACCTCTCCGAAAACTACGGCATGAAGACAGATCTCAGCGCCGCCAGCTTCGACCTCGGTCTCAGCCACAAGGAAACAATGAAGTGGGGTACTTGGGTCAACCGCGCCACTTACACGCCGACCCTCGAAGACTTTGGCAACTTCCGCTTCATCTACGACACCAGCCTCGAACTCCCTCTCAAGAGCGAAGGATGGAGCGTACGCACCGGCGTCAACTTCGACTACAACAGCGAAGTCGTCGGAACCGAGAAGGAACTCGATACCACTTACTACGTTCGCATGGTATTGAAGTGGCTCTAGCCCTTCTCCCAAAATCAACTTTCAGCCGAAAGCCGCGTCCCGCATGGGGCGCGGCTTTTTCGTGCATAGACCTACTGCGGAGCAACCGCACGAGTTCCCTCAAAATGACACTTCCCAAGCGCCACTCTCCAGCCCTAGAAACAATGCGAGCGCTTCCACTTCCGCCTCCGCGGCCTCGCGAAACGCCTTGCTCCGCGGACGCTTGTCCACGTATCCAAATCCCACCTTCAAGCGCCTATCCTCGACCTTGGCGTTCACCCAACCGATCACATAGTCCCGCCACAAAAGCGGCATCGCGTAATAACCACGTTCCCGTTTCGCTGCGGGCACATACGCCTCGAAACGGTAGGTCCATTTCCAAACCTGCTCGAAGCCGTCCCGATTGCGTACGAGCGGATCGAAAGGAGCCAAAATCCTAACCCGATCCGGAACGCTCTCCTCCTGCCACTCATCCCGTATCCAAAGATAGGACACCCCCTCGACTTCGACCTCCTGAAGCTGACCAGATTCCACCAGCCCTTCGACCACCTCCAAACGCTCACGCCGCGTCGAAAGCAATCGGCGATAGTAGCCTAGCTCGGATATCAAAAACCGTGCCGAAGCCGGTCCAAAAACATGAGCCGTATCCATCACTAGGCTACGATATCGCTCCTGATCCGAACGCTTATCGCCCAGCTGCGAACGAGGCACTTGATAAACCCGCACGCCTTTCTCCCGACGGCTCACTCGCAAAAGTCCCTCGTCATGCAAATCTTCTAGGACGCGCTTCGTCGCCTTCGACTTGCCTCCCCAATAGTTCCGCACCGACTCCTTGCCAAAGCGTTCATCCAAATCGCGTGGATGGACCTCGCCGAGCTCCGCGACCGCATCGAGAACGTCTCGCTCCATCTTGCTTAAATTCGCCTTCGGGCACCCACGTCCGGTCTGCCAAAGATCCGAGGACATAAAACCGTAGGCGAAGAGATAGCCCTCCTCCGCATCAAGATCCTGAAATGAAGTCTCTAAATCTCCCGCAGCATAAGCGGTCACCCGTTGCCGCAAAATCAAATCCTGCGCCCTTGCCGGGCTGCGAATCGGATCCGCCTGCACGAAACGCAGGCCCGCCATGGCCGTCTTTAAATCTGGATACGCAGGAAAGGCTCCCGCCACCAACCGACGCCTAAACGCGCCCAAGCTCAATTTCTCCACCGCAGCCATTTTCACCCGTAGCGCGAAGCTTTCCTGTCACGGCGCTGCGTTAGCGAAGACGGAAGTCCGCGTCCACAGTACAGGATCCACAGCCACCCCCCGTCATAATAGACTCCCCACCTGGTAAACAACCGTCGCCGCGATCCAGGCCAGAGTCGTCATGAACACGAAAGAGAAAACACCGTACTTCCAGCTCGTTTCCTGAGAGATGACCGCCACCGTAGCACCACACTGCTGGCAAAGTGCGAAGAAAACCATGATCGCCGAAACCACCGGTATCGTATAGATCGGCTGCCCCATTCGCGGCCCATCCTGCCACTTCTGGGCAGCCATCACGTCACGCAAGTCGCCGCTCTCCTCATCCACGTCGCCCCCTAGGCTATAGATGATTCCGAGCGTCGAAATGATCACCTCGCGGGCCGGAAAACTGGCGATCACCCCAACGGTGATTTTCCAGTCAAAGCCCGCCAAGGCAAAGACCGGTTGTACCGTTTTTCCAATACGGCCTAGATAGCTTTGCTCTACATACGCAGAAGCAATCTTGCGATCCAAGGCACTCGCCATCTCCTCGTCCGTCTCCAACCGCGCCAGAGCTTCCGACGCCGGCACTCCGAGCTGCTCCGCTTGGGCAGCGGCATACTCCGCCGTCACCGCTTCCGCGACCTCCTCGTTTCGAGGGAAATACAACAAAGCCCAAATAATAATCGTGATCGCGAAGATCACCGTACCGGCATTCTTAACGAACTCCTTGCCTTGGTTGTACATCCGCAGGAACACGTCGCGAACCTTCGGGACCTGATAGGAAGGCATTTCCAGCACAAACGGCTGAGGCGGTATCTTGAGCACGTATTTGTTCGCCACATACACGAATGGCATCGCGACCAGCAGGCCAACGAAGTGCATCGAAAACAGGCAGATACCAGCAACCGCAGCTCCATAGGTCGGCTCGATAAAAGCCCCGATCAATAGCACGTAAACAGGCAAGCGGGCCGAACAGCTCATAAACGGAGCCAGCAAAATCGTGATCATGCGCGCCTTCGGATCTTGAATCGTCCGCGTCGCCATCACCCCGGGGATCGCGCAGGCATAACTCGAAAGTAAGGGCACGAAGCTTTTCCCCGAAAGGCCACACCAGCTGAAAAGCTTGTCCATTAAGAAAGCCGCTCTCGCCATGTATCCAGTATCTTCTAACAAAGTGATGAAGAAAAACAGGATCAAAATCTGTGGCAGAAAAATGAATACCGCACCGACGCCTTCCACGATGCCATCCGTCGCCAAGCTCTGCAACATAGGCCACTGCGTCAGCCAGCTCGCCACCTGGTCCTGCACCAATCCCTTCCCCGCGTCGATCAAGTCCATGAACGGCCCCGCCCAACTGTAGACGGATTGGAAAACCACGTACATCAGTCCTAAAAATGCGATCAAGCCCCAGACCTTATGCGTCAAGATCGAGTCGATCGACTCGCTGCCGCTGCCCGTACGCGTGCTGTCTAGCTCTACGAAGGAAGCGATCCGCTCCTTGATCTCGCGATACAGAAGCACCGTTTCCGCATTGCTGGGATTGAGTCCGCCTTTGAACAGCTTTTGCCGGCCGGCTTCGATCGCCGCCCCAGCTTGCTCGTCGGAAACGCCCATGCGCTTGAAAAAGCTGCGGTCCTCGTCGAATACGCTACGGTGCAAGATCGCTCGGGTCGCTGCTGGGCGCAGCGCCTCCGGAAGCGCGTCGCGCGCCGCATTCAAGGCGCTCTCCACAGACTCAGGCCACTTGGCTTCAATCACGTGCGGCTTGGAAACCAGGGCCGCCGCGACGACTTCCTTCAGCTCCGTGATCCCTTCCGCTCGGGCCGCGGAAATAGGCACCACCGGGACGCCAAGGGCTTTGCCCAAGCCTTCGAGGTCGATCTTGATCCGCTTCCTGCGAGCCGAATCCCAGTGGTTAACCGCCACCACCATGGGAATTCCCAACTGGGCCGTCTGGTAGGCGAGAAAAAGGTTTCGCTGCAAGTTCGTGGCATCGACGATATAGAGCACCAAGTCCGGACGCTCCACCGACTCCATCTCGCCCAACAAAGCATCCACCACCACGCGCTCGTCCGGCGAATCCGCCGCCAAGCTGTAGGTGCCGGGCAAGTCGATGATCTCCGCCACATTCTTCCCGTAAATCATGCGGCCCACCTTGCGCTGGACCGTTACGCCGGGGTAGTTGCCCACCTTCTGGCGCAGGCCTGTAAGACAATTGAAAAGCGTGCTCTTGCCCGTGTTAGGATTTCCGAGAAGAGCGATTCGCACGACTCCGCCCGCTGTCGGGTTAGTTCCAGTTGCCACCATCTAAATAGGTCGAGACTCGAAGCCTAAAGCGACTGCACCGTGATCTGAGCTGCATCCACGCGACGCAAGCTGAGGTGGCGGCCGTCCACTTCCAACGCGATCGGATCTCCCAACGGCGCCGCCTTCACGAAACGGACCTTCGTTCCAGGCATCAGCCCCAGCTCCATCAAACGCTTCGCTGCCGCAAAACGCGGCATGTAGCAAGCGATGCGGGCAGTCTGCCCCTGAGTTAGATCGTTAAGCGTTTTCAATTTTGTGCTCCGTTAAAGATTTGATGCTTGTTGAGATCGAGTTTCAGTATAGATTAGCGGAAGTCAACTTGCATTTTGGACAAATGGAAAGCTCAACCGAAACCGTCGTCGTCGCCCTGATGGTACTCCTTGCCGGAGCCTACCTAGGTCGCCGCTACCTCCAGAAACGCCGGGCCAAAGCCAACGGCTGCGCCGGCTCGTGCGGCTGCGCCGCCACCAAGCCAAGCGTCGCCAAAC
>JBNKSG010000106.1:0-12432 GCA_050297195.1 Opitutaceae bacterium
GGCTTCCGCCCATCTTAGTCGCTAGCTCCTTGCTGATCGCAAGGCCTAAGCCCGTACCTTCCGGCGCCCCCTCTTGGTCCTTCAGGCGAAAGAAGGGCTGAAAGATGGAGTCGCCCACGGTCGCATCGACACCTGGCCCCGTATCCTGTACTCTGATACATAGAGCTCCATCGGAGCAGGTGGCAGAAACGCAGACCCATCCCTCCTCCGTAAACTTGATCGCGTTGGCAATGAGGTTGCTCAAGACTTGGGTCACCCGCATGCGTGGCAGGATAGCCCGTACCCGAGCGTCCGCTTCGATCTCCACCTTAAGCTCCAAGCCTTTTCTGCGGGCCCGCTCGCGAAACAAGCCGACCACATCCCGCAAAAAGTCGTCCACCTCGACCATCTCGGTTCGCAAATCGATCTTCGATGTCGCCACCCGCGAGTACTCAAGGATGTCGTTGATCAAGCCCTTAAGCAGATGGTTGCAAGACTGCAGCTTGTCCAAGATCGCAAGCTGGTTCACGTCGAGCGTCGTCCCGCTCAAAACGTTCGCAAAGCCAATCACCCCGTTAAGGGCTACGCGAAGCTCGTGGCTGACCGTCGTCAAGAAGTCCAGAGACTCCTTGTCTACTCGATCTTCCCCTTCTCCAGCTGAAGCGGAAAGCGTAACCTCCACATTAACCAGGTCCGGAGCGTGCTCTATCCTTTCGCAGGCAAACGACGCTTCGCGAATCTCGCCGGACTCGCACTTGAGGTACCCCCTTTTCAACAGCGACTCGCCGGGCGCGGTAGGAACGAAGGAGGACGCATCCTCCACCACTATGCTTTGCCAAAGCAAAGGCTCCGAAGCCTCGGTCCCAATCCCAAGCAAGGAGCGAAGCTCCGCTGGAAGTCGCAACACACGAAGCTGCGTGTTGAAAATCAGGTTGAATTTCATCCCAGCCTCGTTGCCCATTATCAGGTATTTGCTAGAGAGTGACCAATCCGGTACGAACCGCAAAAAGCGTCACTCCCGCGATGTCGAATATCTTCAACTTCTTGGAAATGTTACTCCGATGCGATTCTACAGTCTTGATACTCAGACCAAGATTCTGGGCAATTTCCTTGTTCGTCATCCCCGATGCCACGAACACCACGATCTGCTTTTCGCGATCGCTCAAGGTTTCCAGCAGCTCCTTCTGGTCTAGCACGTCCGGCGAATCCGGCTGAGTCTGGGCGGACGCCTTCACGAAGATGTTTCCGTTGGCCACCGCCTCGATGGCCTGCTCGAAGACCGAAAACTCTTCCTTCTTGTTGAGGAAGCCAGTCACACCCATCTGCAAAAGCGACCCGATGCGCTTGGGGTCCTCCACCGAGGAAATGATCAAGATGCGGGCGTCTGGCTGCTCGCTGATCAACCGCTCAGCCAGCTCCTGACCGGTGATACCCGGAAGGCGCAGGTCGAGGATAACCAAGTCGGGCCGATGCTCCTCGCAGAGCTTGTACGCCTCTTCTCCCGTTGCGACTTCACCGATGATCTCGAAGCCAAATCGCTGCCGGATTATTCTACAAAGGAAGTCGCGAAACAGGGTTTCATCTTCGGCGACTACAACTTTCAGGTTGGGTTTAGACATTGTTTGAATCCGACTCTCGGTCAGACTTTGGAAAAACCGAGAGTCGCTGGGATTAGCTATGCGACTCGTCAATTAGGGGGAGACTTTGACGGGAACGCCAAGGAAGGGCGACCCGAACAGCACTAGAACTAGAAAGGTGTCCCTTCTGGCGCAAGTTAAGTCTTTAACCAATAGCCGCGCTTGCGGCTCCCCATTTCCACTTAAACCAATCCCGGGGGGGCGCCGACGCGTCAGGAGCCGCGGCGGATTTCGGAGCCCTTGAAGCGAATCTGGATGCGCCACACCTTCTTCAACCGGCAACGGATCTGCCCTGTCTTCAGATCGAACTCCTCCGGAATCTCGATCTTGTGCAAATCCACCGAGGCGTGGTAGCCCCGCTCCGAAAAGATATCGATCAGCATCGCCATCGAAAGCGAATGGTCCAAGGTCGGATCCTCCGAATTGATGTGAGCCGAGCCCGTGATCGCATGGTGCCTCACGATCGGCATGATCTTTTCCTCGATGAAATCGATCACCCGATGGAACTGCTCCGTATTCTCCATCTCGTACTGGTCGAGGCGACGCACCAGCTGCTGCCGGGCGCTTTCCACGATCTTCTTGGCGATCGGAAGACGATGCAAGGAGTCGAAAGTGCGCGGATCGAGCTCCAGCGAGCTTTGGTACTGCAGCTCCTTGATGATGTTCTGACGCACTTCCGCTAGGGCTCCCTGAGCATTGATGAAGTGGTAGTGGAAAACCTCGCGAAGCGATTGCAGGGCATCGTAGGTCGCTTCCTTGAAAACGCGGTAGCGACGCTGGGCAGCCTTCGGGTCGGAATCGGTTGCTCGATACTCCTTCAGCTCGCCGATCCCTGTGCGCTCCACCTCTTCGTTGTACTCGATGATTTCCCGGCCGCGCTTGAGCTGACGGGCCACACTCTCCTTCTCGTCGATGAAGAGCATCATGATGTGGATCAATGGCTGACGGAAATTGGGCCGATACTCCGTATTGAAAAACTCGGCACGCAGCTGAAGCATCTTGTGGTAGAGCATCTTCATACACTCGACCTGCACGAAGGTTCTCGGAAAACCGTCCAAGATCGCGCCGTCCTCGTAATCCGGAGAAAGCAGGCGCTCGAACAAAATGCTGATCACCTCCGTATCGCCCACCATGCCGCCGGCGTCCTTGATCGCGCGCATCTCGGGCGTGTCGAGCAAGGAGCTGACCACGATAGGCTCCGCCGTCAAGCCACGCACTTCTTGAATGAAAGGAGTATTCGTTCCCTTACCCGCGCCCGGAGCGCCACCGAGCAAGATGAGCTCCTGCGGAAAGTGCAGCCGCGTGCGGCCGTACTTCTCTTCAAGCTTGTTCCAAACCGTATTGAAGATGAGTTGAGCATCCTTGACCTCGAGGTCCTGGTGCCGGGCGGCAACGGAAGTGGCTTCTTTCTTTTGTGGCAGGTCGCTCGATGGCAGCGTTTCTTCGCTCATGTGTGGGCAATGTGGATAGGAGGATCGGCAGGAAAGACTAGCGCGAAATGTCCCGTTGGCTCAAAACGCGGATGTTGTGCGTATTCAGGATGTGGACCGCGAGATCCGTATCCTCGATACTGATGACCAATGCGGAGCGGCCATGCGGTCGACTCACGAACGCGTAAATGTAGTGGATATTGATCTCCGTCTGCAGCAAGGCCGTCAAAACACGGTTGATATCATGCTCGCCAACGATTTCCACCGCGAGCACCTCGCTCTCGCTAAACGTTATGTCGTGCTCCCAAAGCAGCTCCTTCGCCCTTTGCGGATCGTCCACCACCACTCGCGTAATCGCGCAGTCCGTAGTGTCCAAGGTGGTCAACGCCATGACATGGATCGCGCTGTCGTCTAAGAGACGAAAAATGTCCGAAAGGCGTCCCACCTTGTTCTCCATGAAGATGGAAAGCTGCTTAACGGGATCCGGAACGGCGGTTTCTGTTTCGAGAGAAGGGTTGTCCATCTAAATTCAGAATACGGGAGAAGCCGCTATTACTTAAGGACCTAGAGCCATTTAGCAAGGCTTCGCGCCGATTCCGTGACACCTGAAAAAAGAACAGTGCCTTCAACGAGCCAATTCGGCCAGCGACACGCGCCTGCTGGTACTCCCGGCGGGAATCGAACCCACATCTTCGGCTTCGGAGACCAATGTTCTATCCATTGAACTACGGGAGCAGCAAAAAACTACGCGGAAACCTTTTCAAGACCCGCCCTCCAAAGTCGAGGGCAAAGGTGAAAAGAAATGACAAAGGTGGGTCGGCTAGCGTTCAGCCTGTCGAGTTGCCGCTCCGCTGGCGGCAGGCTCGACCCACCTAAAAACGAAGGAAGCGACTAGATATGGATCGCCTCGGAGTGCGTGTCCGCAGCCGCTTCCGCAAGCGCCTCGCTCAAGGTCGGGTGCGCGTGGATCGTGCCGTGGATCTCGTCGATCGTGCCTTCCATCTCCATCGCCAAGCAGTACTCGGTGATGAGCTCGGTCGCGTCGCGGCCGATGATGTGAGCCCCGAGGATCTCGCCCGTCTTGGCATCGCTGATCAGCTTGACGAAACCTTCGGAATGAGCGCCTGCAACCGCCTTGCCGGATGCCACGAAGGGGAACTTGCCCACCTTGTAGTCGAGCTTGAGCTCCTTGGCCTTTTTCTCGGTGACGCCAGTGCTGGCGATCTGTGGATTGCAGTAGGTCGCGCCCGGGAAATTCTTGACGCGGCGCGGCTTGGAGGCGCCAAAGATGCCATTAACGGCTTGCACCGCCTCAAAGGTCGCCACGTGAGCCAACCAAGGCGGGCCGATGATGTCGCCCGCAGCATAGATGCCAGCCACGTTGGTCATGTACTTGTCGTCTACGACCAAGTAGTCGCGATCCGTCTTGAGGTTGAGAGACGGATTGACCGCTCCGTCCAAGAAAGCGACCACGCCTACCGCCTGGATCACCGCCTCGACTTCGATCTCTACGTCCTTGCCCTTCTTTTCGTAGACGAGCTTGACGCCATCCTTGGTCAATTCAGAAGCTTTCACTTGGACGCCGAGCTCGCTCTTGATGCCTTGCTTCTTGAATTCGCGTCCTAACGTCTTGGCAATATCTTCGTCCTCGACGGGGACGAGCTGGTCCATCACCTCAAGGATCGTAACCTCCGTGCCAAACGCATTGAGGAAGTAGGCAAACTCCACGCCGATCGCGCCGGAACCGATGATCGCCACCGACTTGGGCTGCTCCTTCATCACGAGCGCCTCGCGAGAGGTCATGATGCGGTCGGACTCAGGCAAGAACGGAAGCTTGCGAGCGCGACAACCCGTAGAAATGAGAATGTTCGAAGTGCTCAGTTTCTTGCCCTTTTCCTTGCCCTCAACAATCGAAACCGTCTTCGCGTCGTCCACGTGGGCCTTCCCCACGATGTAGTCGACCTTGTTTTTCTTGAAGAGGAACTCGATCCCCTTGGCCATCTGGTCCGCCACGCCGCGCGAGCGCTTGATGATCTTCGCAAAATCGTAGTCAACGGAGCCAACCTTGATACCGAACTCTTCCGCCTTCTTGATCGAGTGGATCAGCTCCGCGCTCTTCAAGAGAGCCTTGCTCGGGATACAGCCCCAATTCAAGCAGGTACCGCCCGCGCGATCCATCTCAACGCAAGCAACCTTCTTACCGAGTTGCCCGGCGCGAATTGCAGCCGCGTAGCCTGCTGGGCCACCTCCTACTCCTACCAAATCGTATTTTACGTCAGCCATATTGAATGCGGTTTAAGAAAGCCTAGCGGGATAGCCCCCCACCCCCCAAGTGTCTAGCGCAATCGCCCGAAAACCTCAGCTTGCCGCCACCCCCTAGATGTCGATGACGTCGTCCTTGGCCTTCACTTTTCGGGTCCTTCCCTTCCCACCGCCGCCATTGGTTCGCACCGCGAACGAGCTCCTCCCCGATCCACCGATCCAGTTCCCGAACAACAGATTGAGGAAGGTCACCCACAGAGCTCCCCAGAACGCCGCCCCGAAGCTCACCACCTCGAAGCCGGGCACCAGCTCTCCCACCAACAAGTAAAGCAGAGCATTGATAAACAAGATCCCCAGCCCCAAAGTCAGCACCACGAAAGGAAGGGCCAAGAATACCAGAATCGGCTTCAATACCGCGCTGAACAAGCCGAGCAACAAAACCACTAGCAACAGCGTCGCATTCGCCTCGTAGTGGATCCCATCCACGAAATAGCTGCCCAGCCAAACGCCTAGCCCGCTCACGAGCCAACGCTTTAGAATTGAAGAAAACCCTTCTGAACCTTCGCGACTCATAACCCATTAAACACTCGCCCAGCCAAACGGTTGCACGCGAGCGCAAAATCCGCTCACAAATCCTTGCTCAGGGCCCCGCCGCCGCCAAATCTCCCCGTCGCCATTAACTCCCAACCACTCAACATCGCCCTGCTGCAAGACAACCTCCGCAACGGAGGCACCGAGCAGCAAACCCTCGCCCTCGCTCGCGGACTCGCCAAAGCCGGCCACCAAGTCCACCTCGTCGTCTTCCGCCGCGGAGGCGTGCTCGACCCCCAAACAACTCACTCCTCACTCCTCACCACTCACTACTTGAACCAACGGTTCATAAAAACCGACTGGTTCGCCCCCGGCCTCAAGTCTCTCCTCGCCCAGATTGCCCCCGACGCCGTCCTTCCCATGGGCCGCATGGCCAACTGCCACGCCGGACTGCTCGCCTCCAACCAGGACCGGCCCTACAATCTCCTCGCCACCTTCCGCACCGGCCGCTCCATCCCCTACCTCTACCGCCGGGCGCTCAAACGCTGCGACCACATCGTCGCGAACTCCCACGAAGCCCTCCGCCGCATCGCCGACGACTACCGTATCCACCGCCCCGATACCTCCACCGTCATCTACAACGGCTGCATCCGCGACTTCGAAACCGTCATCCCCAATGTGGGAGCGTGCTTGTCACGCGATTCCCAACAAAAGGATTCCCGACTCCACTTCGTGAGCGTCTCCATGTTCCGCCCCCAGAAAAAGCAGATCCGCCTCATCCGCATCTGCGCCCAGCTCCCCGAAACGCTCGACTGGAAACTCACCCTTGCCGGCGAAGGCCCCACCCGCGCCGCCTGCCAAGCCGAAGCCGAACGCCTCGGCCTCAGCGACCGCATCCACTTCCCCGGCCTCCTCAAAGACCCCCGCAGCCTCTACGCCGACGCCGACATCGCCCTGCACACCTCCGACCAAGAGTCCCTCCCCAACTTCCTGGTCGAAGCCCAAATGTCCGGCCTCCCCGTCATCGCTTACGACGTCAACGGCGTCGGCGAAACCTTTCAACACAACGAGTCCGGCTACCTCATCCCCCACCGCGACAAAACCGCCTTCCTCGTCGCCCTCGAAAAACTCGCCTCCACCCCAGCGCTTCGCCTCCAATTCGGCGACGCCGCCCGCTCCTTCGCTCGTACGAAATTCTCCCTAAAATCACAAACCGCTGCGTACATCCGCCTCCTCAATTCGTTGGCGAACAAAACCTAACCGTTCGTCAATTCCTTCGTGATCTTCGTGCCCTCCAGTCACGGCAGAGCCCCAAGGGCAGCGCCGGATCGTGGGCGAAAAATCACAATCCTCTTTCCAAATGCCAGCAACCGCCGCCTCTCAAAAGCCCGACGCCATCCGCCTCCGCGGCGTCCGCCAAAACAACCTCAAGAGTATCGACGTCGATATCCCGCTCGGCAAGTTCATCGCCGTCACCGGCCTCAGCGGAGCGGGCAAGTCCTCCCTCGTTTTCGACACCCTGCACGCCGAAGGCCAGCGCCGCTACGTCGAAACCTTCTCCGCCTACACCCGCCAATTCCTCGACCTGCTCGAAAAGCCCGACCTCGATTCCGCCGAGAACGTGCGCCCCTCCATCGCCATCGAGCAGAAGAACACCATCAAAACCTCTCGCTCCACGGTCGGCACCATGACCGAGCTCACCGACTTCTTCAAAGTCTGGTTCTCCCACGTCGCCGCCCTCTACGACCCCGTGACCGGAGCTCCCATCCACGACGACAATCCCCAGTCGATCTGGAACAAAACCCAAGCCAGCCACCCCGACAAATCCCTCATCGTCGCCTTCGAAGTCAAAAAGCCCGAGAAGCTCACTTGGCCCGAAATCCTCAAAAACATAAAAGCCCAAGGCTACTCCCGTATCTACGTCCAGGAGAAGCCCAGCTCCCCGCCTGCCCTCCACCGCATCGAAGACCTTAGTGACCCTTCGTGCCCTGACTGTGTCGCTCCGCTCGGTACGTGGGCAGAAAACACAACCCTCTACGTCGTCCAAGACCGTATCCAAATCTCGGGCACCCACCGCTCCCGCTTTCTCGAAGCCGCCGAAACCGCTCTCGAATTCGGCCAAGGCCAACTGCTCCTCCTCGAAAAGGACGGCTCCATCGTCGCCCGTCACTCCCGCGGCCTCCATTCCCCCGCCACCGGCAAGACCTACCGCCCCGCCAGCCCGCCACTCTTCTCCTTCAACTCCCCCATCGGAGCCTGCCCCGAATGCCGCGGCTTCGGACGCGTCATCGAGATCGACTACCGCCTCGCCATCCCCGACGCCAACAAGTCCATTTCCGAAGGCCTCATCAAACCCTTCGAAGGCCAAGTCTACGGCGAGTCCAAGAACGACCTCGTCCGCGCCTGCAAGCGTCTCAAGATTTCCACCACAAAACCCTTCAACAAGCTCACCCAACGCCAGCAAGACATCGTCATCTTCGGCGAACCGAAATACCAAAAGCTCCCCGAAGGCAGCGACCCCGGCAGGCTCTGGTACGGCGTCAAAGGCTTCTTCGACTGGCTCGAACGCAACACCTACAAGATGCACGTGCGCATCTTCCTCTCCCGCTTCCGGGCCTACGTCAAATGCCCCGCCTGCGACGGCACCCGCCTCCAGTCCGAAGCCCTCTGCTGGAAGTGGAACGGCTACCGCCTGCCCGACCTCTACGAAATCCCCGTATCCGATCTCCAAACACTCATCGAAGACTCGCAACCCAAAACCCAGAACCTAGAACCCAACCACCAAGCGAGCATCGCCAGCTCCGCCATCCTCTCCCGCCTTCGCTACCTCAATCACGTCGGCCTCGGCTACCTCACCCTCAATCGTCCCGCCCGTACCCTCTCCGGCGGCGAAGTCGAACGCGTCAACCTCACCTCCTGCCTCGGAGCCTCCCTCGTCGACACCCTCTTCGTACTCGACGAACCCTCCGTCGGCCTACACGCCCGCGACATCGACCGCCTCATCCAAATCGTCCGCAGCCTCACCGACGCCGGAAACACCGTCGTCCTCGTCGAACACGACGACGCCATGATCCGCGCCGCAGACCACGTCATCGAAATCGGCCCCGAGCCCGGCGCCAACGGCGGCCACCTCGTCTTCCAAGGCAGCCAAGCCCAACTCCTCCGCTCCAGAAAATCCATCACCGGCCAATACCTCTCCGGCAAAAAACAGATCCCCGTCCCCACCACAACCCGAGAGGTAGGAGCGACCTTGGTCGCGAAATCCCAGAACCCAACACCCAATACCCAACACCCCTCGCTCCGACTTGTCGGAGCATCCAAACACAACATCCAAGACCTCACCCTCTCCATCCCCCTCCAGCGTTTCGTCTGCCTCTCCGGCGTATCCGGCTCCGGTAAGTCCACCCTGCTCAACGCCGTCCTCTACCAAAACCTCATCGCCCAACGCGGCCTGCTCGCCGAAGACCCCGCCTCCCTCGCCAGCCTCGATAGCGACGTCGACTTCGACGAGATCACCCTCGTCGACCAGTCCCCCGTCAGCCGCACCCCACGCTCCAATCCCATCGTCTTCGTCGAAGCCTGGGACGAAATCCGCAAGCTCTACGGCAAGCTCCCTCAGTCGCAAGAAAACGGATACACCGCCTCCAGCTTCTCCTTCAACGCCGGCGACGGACGATGCGAGCCCTGCAAAGGCCTCGGCTACGAAAAGATCGAGATGCAGTTCCTCTCTGACGTCTATGTTCCCTGTCCGCACTGCAACGGCAAGCGCTTCAAAGACGAGCTCCTCGAAATCAAATACGAAGGCCACTCCATCTCCGACCTCCTGGAGCTCACCATCGCCGAGGTCATGGACATCTTCGCCGGCCACCCGAAGATTCATAGCAAGCTCGCAGCCCTCGACCAAGTCGGCCTCGGCTACCTCAAGTCCGGCCAACCCCTCAACACCCTCTCCGGCGGAGAATCCCAACGCCTCAAGCTCGTAAAGTACCTCCAAGGTAGGGCTGCCGCTCGCGGCACGCCGCGACAACCAGATCAAGCCGGCTCCCTCATCCTGCTCGACGAACCCACCACCGGCCTACACAAGCACGACGTCCGCCGCCTACTCGAAGTCCTACAAACCATCGTCGACTCCGGTCACAGCCTCATCGTCATCGAGCACAACATCGACGTGCTCAAATCCGCCGACTGGCTCATCGAGATGGGCCCCGAAGCCGGAGCCAAAGGCGGCCAAGCCGTCTTCCAAGGCACCCCCGAATCCTGTTCCCAAACAACCACCGAAACCGCCCGCTACCTCCAACCCGAATTTCAAGGTAGGGCTGCCGCTCGCGGCACGCCGCACCAGCCCGATCAACTCCTCGCCGCCGTACCGAGCGAAGCGACACTTGAGACACTTGTTGCCGAAACACCCCCCACTCCCTATAACACAACTCTCGCCCCTCGCCCCACGTCCTTCGCCCCACGGAGCTCCGCCCTCACCGTCACCGGCGCCCGCGAGCACAACCTGCGCAACATCTCCGTATCCATTCCCCACTACGAATTCACCGTAGTCACCGGAGCCTCCGGATCCGGTAAATCCACCCTCGCCTTCGACATCGTCTTCGGCGAGGGCCAACGCCGCTTCATGGAATCCATGTCGCCCTACGCCCGCCAGTTCGTCGAGCAGCTCCCCCGCCCCGACCTCGACCAACTCACCGGCATCCAGCCCACCGTCGCCATCGAGCAACGCGTCACCCGCGGCTCCCGCAAGTCCACCGTCGCCACCATCACCGAGGTCGCCCAATACCTGCGACTCCTCTACTCGCGCCTCGGCATCCCGCACAATCCCGACTCCGGCAACCCGCTCGTATCGCAAACCGAGACCGAACTGCAAAAACGTCTCCAAACGCTGATTACATCCGCCACAGCCAAAAAAGCGAAACACGTCTACCTGCTCGCTCCGCTCATCCGCAACCGCAAAGGCCACCACCAGCCCATCGCCAATTGGATCGCTGACCACGGCTACGAAATGATGCGCGTCGACGGTAAGCTCATCTTCACCGACGACTTCAAAAAGCTCGACCGCTACAAAGAGCACAACATCGAAGTCGTCATCGCCGACCTCAAGCCCCTCGCCACCACCAAACCACAGCTCAACCGCCACCTCAAAGAAGCCCTCCAGCGCGGCAAAGGCACAGCCTTAGTAATACTACAAGGTGGCGCGACTTCTCCGAAGACGCCCAAAAGTGGCACGGCCGCTCCGCGGGCGTCATCTTCGCGCCCCCACTACCTCTCAACCACCCGCATGGATCCCGAGACCGGTGCCGCCCTCGCCGAGCTCGATCCCAAAGACTTCTCCTTCAACTCCCACAAAGGCTGGTGCCCCGCATGCCGCGGTCATGGACGCATCTACCCCTGGATGCGCGAACGCCTCGAAGACGACGAAGAACTCGCCAAAGCCATCGGCGCCGACGACTCCAGCGAAGACGATACCCAAGCCATAATCTGCCCCGAGTGCCAAGACGAACGCCTCAACCGCACCTCTCGCCACGTCTACCTGTATCTGAAAAATGGCGACACCCTCTCCTTACCAAAACTCCTAGCCAAAGACCCCAGCAACCTCCTCTCAACCCTCAAAAAGCTCAAGCTCGACAAGCGCGGCCAAATTATCGCGCGCGACATCGTCGCCCAAATCCACGAACGCCTCCAATTTTTGGATAAAGTAGGGCTCGAATACCTGTCTCTCGACCGCCCCACCCAGACCCTCTCCGGCGGCGAAGCCCAACGCATCCGCCTCGCCGCGCAGCTCGGCTCCAACCTCGCCGGCGTTCTCTACGTGCTCGACGAACCCAGCATCGGACTCCACGCCCGCGACGGAGACCGCCTCATCGAGACCCTCAAAAACCTCAAAGCCAAAGGGAACACCCTCCTCGTGGTCGAGCACGACGACACCACCATGGAGCAAGCCGACCACATCATCGACCTCGGCCCCGGCGCCGGCATCCACGGCGGCGAAGTCATAGCCCAAGGCACCGTCGCCCAGCTTAAGAAGAACAAAAACTCCCTCACCGGCCGCTACCTCAAATCCGGCATTCCCCATCCGCTGCAAGGCAAGTACAGAGAAATCAACAAAGGTGGCGCGGCTTCTCCGAAGACGCCCAAACGTAGGGCTGCCGCTCGCGGCACGCCGCAGAAGCCCGAGAACCCAGAACCCGAAACCCGAAACCCAACACCAGCCTGGCTGGAGCTATCCGAAGCCACCTTCCGCAACCTTAAGAAGCAAACGGTCCACATCCCGCACAACCGGCTCACCATGCTCTGCGGAGCCTCCGGAGCCGGCAAGTCCTCCCTTATCCGCGACCTACTCGCCCCCGCGACCGCCTACGCTATCAAGGCCAAAAAGGAAGCCATTACCGGGGCCGACTTCTCCAAGAACGGTCCCAGCATCGAAGGCGAAGAAGGCAAGGTCCTCTTCAAGTCGCTCACCGGGGTATCCGGGTTCCGCTCCGTCATCGAAGTCGACCAAAGCACCATCGGCAAGACGCCGCGATCCACGCCAGCGACCTATCTCGGCGTATTCGATATCATAAGACAGTTCTTCGCCAGCCTGCCCGAGT
>JBNKSG010000107.1:0-12415 GCA_050297195.1 Opitutaceae bacterium
AAAACGCGAGCAGGATGAGAAGCGGAAAGAGCGGAGGAGAACACGACGCCCGTTCCTGGCTCCTGCAAAAAGGATCGAAGCGTCACCCCCTTCGATTCCAGCAACGCCCGGCTTTCCGCGTTCAAGGCATCATCCTCGGCGCTCACTTCATGCCCCGCATCGGACAGGTAAAGCGCCAAAGGCAGCATTCCCGCGCCGCCTGCACCCAAACAATGAATACACTCGGGCAATCCGCTTATCATGTGCGAAGCCCCTGTTCTGTGCGAGCAGCCATGCTCAATCCGTTTCCAGATACGATACGCTCCAAATCGTTTGCCATGAAACTCCGGACATCGCGGCGGTCCGCTAACTCCAGATTATGGCGAAACTTCTGCATCAGCCATTCGTTGAAAAGCACGTCCTGCACTTCCTTCAGAAGGTCGCCGAGGTATTCTTGCGACAGGTATATCCCACAGCCAAGCATCTCGAAATTTTGCGCGTTAGCAACTTGGTGGTCGTCCGCCGAATAGGGATACGGAATTAAAACCCCTGGAGCCCGACAACGCATCATCTCCGCAATGCTGCCTGCTCCAGAACGCGATACCACGAGATCCGCAGCCGAAAGCACCGTAGCCATCTCATCGGAAAATCTCCGGAACAGAGATCGAACCTCTATCCCCTTGGGAGACTTGAAGGTCATCGAGCTGTCAGCCTCCGACCCTCCGGTTAAGCAAAAGACCTGCACCTCCTTCTGGGCGAGCGACGGTAAGCTCGCCTTAACCCACTTATTGAGGGATTCGGCTCCCTGGCTTCCTCCCATGATAACGAGCACCTTGAGCTGCGGATCGAGCCCTAGGGCCTTTTTCGCCGCTGACTTCGACAAACTCACAATCTCGTTTCGCACCGGCATCCCCACATAACGGATACGGCTGCTGCGCTTTGTCCGAACCGATACGCCTTTCGGCAAATAGATCCGACGGGCAAACCAACTAACGATCCGCGTCACCCGACCAGCGACTCGATTCGCTTCATGGATCGCCGTCGGCAATCCCGCGAAAAATCCTGCGAGCATTGCCGGCATCGAGAGAAACCCTCCGAATCCAATCACGATATCTGGATTCTTTGCGTGAATCATCTGGCTGCACTTCAGCGTCCCTCGAACCAGACTCACCAGAAACAACACCAACCGGTCGGGACGGATGGAAAACGGCCGTCCATCAACCGTCTCGTATTCGAATTGTCCGTACTTCTTAACGAGGCGTGAATCTACCTGCTTGTTGCTGATGAGCAGCGTGCACCTCCAGTTTCGGGACGTCAGCTCTTCAGCCAAAGCGATGCCCGGCGACATATGCCCGCCGGTTCCGCCACATGCTATGATCGCTCGCTTCATCCTTCGATATCCTTGAGTTTACGCTTCGACTGCTCCAGCACCGGTCCCCGCCAAGCGAAACTCGTATTCAAAATGATCGCTACAAAAATCCCCATGGTCAGGTAATTGGATCCACCATAGCTGATAAACGGCAAGGGAAGTCCCGTAGTCGGCAGGACACCGGTGACCACACCAAGGTTTAGGATAGACTGTACCGAAATCATCAATACGCAGCCCGCCGCCAGCAGGTACTGGTAAGTATTGGGAGCATTTTTGATATGCATGATGCCCGCGATAAAAAGCACGCAATACACGGTCACCACCGCTAAGGTCGCGATCATCCCCAACTCCTCCCCGATGATGGCAAAGATGAAGTCGTTGTGGGCTTCCGGCAAAAAGCTCTGCTGCTGCCTACCGTTCCCTAGCCCGACTCCGTCAATTCCTCCCGCCCCGAAGGCGAGCAAGGCCTGCCAGCCTTGATACGCATCGCCGGCTTTTTCCGCTTCCATGTTCCAGAAGGCGGTCAAGCGACTCCAGCGTTCCGCATCGTTGTAGATCAAGCCTACGACGCCTGCGAAACCAGCCAACACCGAGGGAACCAAAAAGATCAATCGAACCCCGGCCAGGTAGAGCAAGCCCACCGCAACAATCACGTAAATCAAGGCAGTCCCCAAGTCGGGCTGGGCGATCACGAGGGCAATGTACACTCCCATCCCTATTCCAGGGTAGATAAAGCCACGGAGGAATTTCGTATTCTCGGAGCGGATCGAGCTGAAGTAGTGGGCGGCGAAAAAGACGAAAAACACCTTTGCGATCTCCGCGACCTGGAAGCCGATGGGCCCGATCCTCACCCAGCTTCGGCTTCCATTGATGGTCGTTCCAATCCCCGGCACAAAGACGAGAAGCAAAACCCCGATCCCAACAAAGTACCCAATCCAGATGAAGCGGCGAATCCAATCGAGGTTTACCAACATCAAGATCAAAGCGACGAGGATCGTCACTCCCACCCAAACCGCTTGCTTCTCGATGAAGTAGTAAGGCGAATCCTTGTTGATGTGCAAACTGGCGCTGAAGAGAATGGTAATCCCCAGCACCGTCAGCAAACCCGCGCAGATCAAAACGACCAGTGCTGGATTCAGTACACCGTTCGAACCTACATGAGACTGCTTCTTACTCTTCTTCGCCATACCGCTGTAGTGGGAAGGGTACTACAGGGCTATTCCTTGATTTGGATCAACGGCTGATCTTCCAAATCCTCTTCGCCAAACGCATCGTCAAGCGTGGGCAAGGTTGGCTGCGACCTTTCCTGAGGCAGCTCCTCAAGCGTGGGCAAGGTCCGAGTCGGCACACTCGTCTCGGGTTGAGTGACGCGAGTGCGGGTTGGCACACTTGGTTCTGGCGAGCTGATGCGAGCCTGCCCTTTCTCGGGAATGAGCAAGGTCTGCCCGATGCGGATAAGCCTCGGGTTGGTGATGTTGTTGAGCTCCATCAGCTCGGAAATGGATACGCCATAGATCGCCGCGAACTTGTCGAGCGTGTCCCCTGCCTCGATCGTTACGCTCGTTCCTCGATGCTGCTTGGATACAAGAACCTCGCTGCTGGTACGGGTCGGAATGACCAACTCTTGCCCGATGCGAATCATGTCGTTGCGCAGACCGTTGGCCGCTTTCAATTCGGAAACGGTTACGCCTTGGCGAGACGCGATCGTGGAAAGCACATCGCCTGCCTTGACGGTGTAGATCGTTCCGTTCGCCGGTTTCGGTGACGGAGCTGAGCTGCTTGAGCTCGACTGGTACCCGACCGAGGCAGTATCCGTGGTGCGTGGAATCTTGATCACTTGCCCGGCGCGGATGTTAACGGTCAAACCGGGATTCACCGCGGTGATGTCCTTAACCTTGATCTTAAAACGCTGGGAGATTCCCCAAAGGCTGTCGCCATTCTGTACCTTGTATTCAATCGTTTGCGACAGACCGGAAGATTGGGCCGTGGATGGACGGTCCGGATAGAGCTCGTCGCTGGGGCGACCAATCGGCTCCAAGAAATCGTCACCACCGGAGCTCGAGCGAGTGGAAACGCTCGGCTGGCTGACGTCGTTGTTCAAAGTGCTGGAGGAGCTGGGGCGCCTTGGCGCGTAGCGAGCGCTCGAACTGCTGGACTCGGGAGACGTATTGCTCGCGAGCAAGATGGGCCTCTCCTCGCCTGCGTTGTAGCCGTCCAGGTCGCCGGCCCGTGAATCGAAGAGCGTGTTCGACGAGGCGTCGACGCTTGGCTGGTTCGCGGAGGGGCTTTGGCTCGACCAAGTTCCCACGCCCGCAAGCGCAACCGAATCGCCATTTGGCTTGTCTCCGAAATTGGTCACGAGATAGGTGCCTCCTATGATTACGAGATGGGCTCCCGCAATCAAAATGATGCGGCTCAAGGTTTGGGCGCGCTTGCTCGATTCGAGGGTTTTGTACGCTGATAGTTTCATAGGTCTGACAAATGGCTGATGGCTCTCCTAAATGCTTCTCCACGCTGCGAATAGCCGTCGAACATGTCGAGACTCGCAAAGCCTGGGCTCAATAAAATGTTTGTTCCGGATTCTGCGACGGCGCTGGCTCCCGCAACCGCATCGTCCAAGTCTTCGTAGACACGCACCGGTACGCCATGCTCCTCGAAAGCGGGCGCTAATTTGATCGAAGTCTCGCCAATCAGGTGGGCGGACTGGATTCTTGGGGCTAAATTCGCGACAAATCGTGGTAAATCCCCACCTTTGTGCTTGCCGCCACCAATCCAGATGACCGGATTCTCGAAGCGTTTTAGGGCGCCGTACACTGCGTGGAAGTTCGTAGATTTCGAATCATCCCAGTACGAGACGCCATTGCGGTTCTCGATCAGCTCCATGCGGTGCGGGCTTTTCTTGAAGTTGTTGGCTGCCTCGATGAGTTCGCCTTCGTCCAGCCCCATTCGCAGCCAAAGGGCACGGGCGATCAGGTAGGTATTTCGCTCCGGCAGGGTTTCGAAGATCGTTCCGGAGACACCCAGCTCGGCGGCGTCGGGACTGTAGTCGACCAAGCCGTCTTCCGGCAGCTCGCATCCGAATTCCTTGCCGAAGGTCACCACGCTATCGTCAAACAAGCAAATGTCGCCGCGCTGCAGGTGAACCAAACTGTATTTGCTTTTGTAATACGCCTTCAGCGACTTGTGGCGATCGAGGTGGTCTTCGTCGAAGTTCGTCCACAGCAGCGAATCCGCATGCAGGTGCTTCGTGAGCTCAGCTTGGAAGGAGCTCACTTCGCAGACCGCGACCGCCTCCAAGTTGAAGTCGTCCGCGATCAAGCTGGAAATCGGCCGGCCGATATTTCCGCAGGCATAGGCTTCGATTCCCGCGCTGCTAAATGCAGAGGTCAGAAATTCCGTCAGCGTCGTCTTTCCGTTCGTCCCCGTAATCACTACGATCGGCCCCCTCCAGAAACTGGCCCCCAAATCCAGCTCAGGAACGATTTCGCAGCCCGCCGCGCGAGCCGCCTCCAGCCAAGGATGGTCGATCGCGAACCCAGGGCTGCAAACGACGAGCCCATAGTTCCGAGCAGCATCCGCGTCAAAGGAACGCATCGACTCGATCTCCGCTCTTTCGTCAAAGACATGGCATTCGCAGCCAAGGCCTTCCAGCAACGCGCTGGCCGCTTGACCGCTCGACGCGCGACCGAAAATTGCGACCGGAGCATCCAATCGCGATTTCAACCATTCAGGCAATGCTGTCGGCTGCAAGTTCACCGTAGCTTCAGGGTCCCCAGCCCGGCAATCGCGAAGATCAGCGACAGTATCCAAAATCTGACAACAACCTTCGATTCCGCCCACCCCTTGAGCTCAAAGTGGTGATGGATCGGGGCCATGCGAAAGATTCGCTTCCCCGTCATCTTGAAGGAAGCGACCTGTAAAATAACCGACATCGCCTCCATTACGAAGATTCCGCCGACGATGACCAATGTCACTGGCTGGTGCACCATGAAGGCAACAATACCGATCAAGCCGCCAAGAGCAAGCGATCCGGTATCTCCCATGAAAACCTCCGCCGGATGCGTATTGAACCAAAGAAACGCCAGGCCTGCTCCCACCAGCGATCCGCAGATGATCGTCAGCTCGCCCACACCCGGGACGAACGAGATCAACAAGTAGTCCGCGATGATGGCATTGCCCGCCGCGTACGCCATTACCGCGTAAACCAAAGCGGCCGAAATGGTGCAGCCAATCGCCAGACCATCGACCCCATCCGTCAGGTTGATCGCGTTGCTGGAGCCCACCAGCACGAAAAAGAGGAAGATGAAGAGGAACCACAGCGGCATCGAAACCCAAACCGCATCCTTGAAGAATGGCAGCCACAGCTCACGAGTCAGCTCCCCGCTCTCCGGATTCGTGATCAAAATAATCAGGGCCACGAGCGTGGTTACGCTCTGCCAAGCCAGCTTGAAGCGGGAACTCACGCCCTTGCTGTTCCGCTTGGAAACCTTCAGGTAGTCGTCCATGAAGCCCAAGCCCGTCAGGCTGACGTAAACGAGCAGCGCCGTCAGCACCCAGACATTCCACTGAGCCCAGAGGAGACAGCTGGACGTCACGCTCAGGCAGATCAGCAAGCCGCCCATGGTCGGCGTGTTTTTCTTGCCCTCGTGCAATTCGGCCAGCTTCCCGACCTCGCTCTTGTCTCGCAAGCTTTGCTGGAAGCTAAATGAGCGGAGCTTGGCGATAACCCAAGGGCCGAGCATGTATCCGATTAGCAATGACGTACCCGAAGCAAACAGAGTCCGCAAGGTGATGAACCTCAGCAAGCGAAAGGGACCGAAGTACTCCTCGTATTGAGCGAGATAGCTTAGCACGAAACGCCTCCCTTCATGAACTCCAAGGCCGCTTCCAAACGGTAGCGGCGGCTGCCTTTCAAAAACACGCTGCCAGCGAAGGCGCCGAGACGATCCTTCGCCTCCTCGATGGAGCCAATTTCAAAGCAATTTCCTGTGTCGCGTCCCGCGTCCTTCATACCTCGCAACACGCTCTTCGCTTCGCTCCCAATCACAAGCAGGAAATCTTGTTTTCGCAGCGGAATTTCGCGGCCCAATTCCTCATGCAAGCGAGGAGATCCCTCCCCTAATTCTTCCATGCACCCTAAGAGATAACAGCGAGGCAGCGCTTCCGAAGTTTCCGCAAGGAATGTCGCCAGCGAATCCTTCATCGAAACAGGATTTGCGTTGTAGCAATCGAGGAAAACGCGCGTTCCGCCCAGCTCCCGCCATTCGTTTCGCATCTGGGCCGGAGCCCAGGAGCGAAGCGACTTCGCGATACTCTCGGTCGACAAGCCAAGCGAGCTGGCAGTCGCGATTGCCAAGGCCACATTCGACGCCAATCCAGCGCCCGAACCTGTGTATTCAAAATCTTGTACCACGCCGTCGATTCGCTGGCGAAATTTCGTCAGCCCAGAACCGTACTCAAAGTCGAACGACCAATCCTCAACCAAGTCCGCATCCCTGCGCACCACAAGCGCCCGCTCGCATCCGATCTCCTTCAAATACGGCTCAACGGTCTCGCCCACGAACGCGCCTGCCAGATCTCCCGCCTGCAGCAACTTTCCCTTTTCGAAAGCAATGTTTTCGACCGTCTTGAGATCCTCCAAGTGGGCCGCTCCGATAGCGGTCACGATTCCCCAGTTCGGACGGATCGCCGACGCCAATTGCTCCATCTCCCCGGGTTCGGAAATTCCCGCCTCCAAAACAGCGAACTCCGCGTCCGAGCCTTCCGCTCGCAAGATGCTCGCCGGAACGCCAATCAGATTATTAAGGTTGCCCGCAGTACTGATCGTCCGTCGCGTCGCGAGCAGGCAGGCGAGCACTTCCTTGCAGCTGGTCTTTCCGCAGCTTCCCGTGATGCCGACCACCTGGGCTTTCCAAGATTGGCGAAATCCGCCCGCTGCCGCGATCAAGGCTTTGGATACGTCCGTAACCACCAGCTGCGGCAAGGCCACATCCTCGCGAAAACGATCGACCAGAGCGCCCGCCGCGCCCGCAGCTTTTGCAGCTTCCAAAAAGTCGTGCCCATCCCGGACGGCCGTCCGCAGAGCCACAAACAACTGGCCCGCCTCTAGCTTGCGTGAGTCGAAGTGAATCGCCGATACAGTCGAGGGAGCCCCATTCTTCCATTCGCCGGAAGTCCAATTGGCAAGAGCGACTGGGTCGATGCTAGCCACTCAGACGCGACCTCCTAGCTGCATGTTCTGGATCAACTCCAAAGCCACTTTCCTGTCGTCAAACGGAACCACGGTTTCGCCGTACTCCTGAAATGACTCATGCCCCTTGCCCGCGATCAATAGGCAATCCCCCGCCTTCGAGGCCTGCAGGGCAAGCTCAATCGCCCTTCGACGATCGCTCACGAAATGTACGCGCGTCGCATCCACTAGCCCCTGCTTCATGTCAGCAAAGATGTCTTCAATCTTTTCGTTTCGTGGATTGTCGGACGTCGCCCACGCTTCGTCCGACAGCGAATTCGCAACCTTGGTCATGATCGGACGCTTCCCGCGATCCCGATTTCCACCGCAACCAAAGACCACACGCAACTTCCCCTTCGTCACGCCACGCAGCATGCTCAGCGCGTTTTCGAGAGCGTCTTCCGTGTGGGCATAGTCGACCAGCACCGTGGCGGCCTGTCCGGCATCCACCTTCTGCATGCGACCAGGGATACCTGTGAACGAATCCAAATCCTTAATACAATTATCGATATTCAACCCAAGCCCGCTGCAAATCGCCAAAGCGCCCAAAGTATTGCTCACGTTGTAGTCGCCGACCAAGGACGTCTTCACCTCGAACCGCCCATCCGGACAATCCAAAACGAAAGAGGTTTGCTCCGCGCTGAGCTCGACCGAGCTTGCTCGAAAATCCGCGTCCTTCGATTCGCCAAAGGTGATCACCGAAACGCCGTCTGGAATTTCGGATACGAGCCGAACCCCGTACTTGTCGTCTACATTCACGACCGCGACCTTGGGCAGCTTGCCGTTTCCTCCGTCGAACAGGCGACGCTTTACCGCGTAGTACGACTCCATGTCGTTATGGTAGTCGAGGTGGTCGCGCGTGAGATTGAGAAACGCAACGACCTCGAACTTGAGCCCGCTGACGCGATGCTGGTTCAGACCGTGGGAACTCACCTCCATCACCGCTCCTTTGCATCCGAAATCGCGTGCCTGGCTGAGAAGGTCGCATAGATCCAGCGACTCGGGCGTGGTTCGGAAAGACGGGACCGTGCGGCGAACGAGGTCGTAGCCGATGGTCCCCAGACAGGCATACGGTTGCCCGAGGTTGGCCATGATCTGCTTCACCAAATAGGAAACGGTGGTCTTCCCATTGGTCCCCGTAACTCCAGCAAGCTTGAGCGCCTTGTCTGGCTTTTTGTAAAACGCGCGAGCGACCGCGGCCAGAACCAGTCGTGGATTTTCAGCCGTCACGTAGGCGACTTTCGCGCTGCGAAACCGACGAGGCTGCGACGAAATCACCGCAACCGCTCCGCGAGCGATGGCTTCGTCAACAAAGGAATTCCCATCCGAACGCAGTCCCGGCAGAGCGAAGAAGAGCGAGCCGGGCGTTACCCGCCGGCTATCGATAGCGAGTCTCTCGATCTTCGGATCTGGCTGCCCCTTAAGGGCTTTCGCAAAATCCTCTCCGAGTAACTTGCTTAACTTTTTCGCTTTGATTTGCATCGATTGAAGTACTTCCACTGCCCTATCTGACCCACCCGCAGAAAACCTGTTTCGCGGAAGCGTACCTAACATGGGAAATTAGTGGCCTCCCGAAGTTTGGTTAGAAACTTCACTGCGGGCGTAAGCAGGTGGTTCCGGAGTCGGGGTGATCGCGTAGTGGGGAATGAGCTTCTTGGCGACTTCTCGGAACGAAGGGGCCGCTACGATGCCTCCATAGGCAAGCCCACCCGATGCAGGATGGCCGCCATCCACGATGACCGTGATGACTACTTGCGGGTTGTTGGCCGGAAAGAAACCGGTAAACGAGCCCACGTGCTCGCGCGACGAGTAGCGCCCGTCGACGATCTTCTGCGTGGTCCCCGTCTTTCCCGCGACTCGGTAGCCCTCGATCATCGCCCGCCGAGCCGTGCCGCGTTCAGATGCAGCTTCCTCCAAAAGCCCCGCAACCGTGCGGGCCGTGCTGCGAGAGAAGACCTTGCGCTTTGGCACAGGACCGAATTCCACCACGGTCTCGCCTTCGTAATTCGTGATCGCCGAAACCACGCGCGGCGTCATCAGCACACCGCCGTTGGCCAAGGTCGAGGTCGCCATGTGGATCTGGATTGGAGTCGCTGCGATGGAGTGCCCCATCGTCATACGGGAGAGCGTCAGGCGATCCCACTTGTTCGGCGGATTCAAGATACCCTTCGACTCGGAACCCAAGTCCAAGCCGCTGTATTCACCAAAACCGTACTTCTCGACCCAATCGTAGAAATTCTGTCCGCCCAGCTTAAAGCCGAGATGCGCCGCACCTCGATTGGAGGATTTCGAAATCACCTGCCCCACCGTCAAAATTCCCATCGCGTGATCGTCGCGAGGGAGCTTTACCCGGTACCCGTCCGACATCACCGCAATCGGTTGAGCGCAATCGATTTCCGTATCCACGCTTACGACACGCTCCTCCAGCGCAGCGGTCGCAGCTACAATCTTAAAGGTAGAACCAGGCTCCAAAATATCGGTAAGGGCACGGTTCTTACGCGACTCGTCATTGGACTTCGAGTAATCGTTCGGGTCAAAGTTCGGGTAGTTTCCGAGGCCCAAGAGCTCGCCCGTGTACGGGTCGGATACGATAATCGTCGCCGCCTTCGGCTTAAAGTTTTCTACGATTTGACGTAGTTCCTTTTGCACTACATCCTGCACATAGGAATCGATCGTGAGCACCACGTTCAAACCGTCCGTAGACGTTACTTGGCGGCGACGGAACTGAGCCATCTCGCGGCGCCCTGCCCCGATCTCCGTTTCCGTCCAGCCTTCTTCGCCGCTGAGATAGTAATCGAACTCGCGCTCAACGCCCATTACAGCCAGCCCATCCTTGCGAACGTAACCGATGACATGGGAAGCCAAATCCCCCTGCGGGTACTCGCGCTCGTAGCTCTTGGTGCTGGTTACGCAACGGATCCCGAGCTCCTTCAGAGCTTCGAAAGAGCGTGGCTCGACGCGGCGCTTCAACAGCTTCCAGCGCGGATTCAGCGACGTGACATCGGACGGAAGGCGACCGTTAGAAACGCCAAAAGCCTCTCGGACATGAGAGACTGGAATACCTAGGTTCTTTGCGATTTCGGGGATGCGGGCGAGGTCGGTGCTTTTGATTTCGTGTCGATCGACCCCGACCTCTAGAAAAATATGGCTGGTAGCGAGTATTTCCCCGTTAATGTCGAAGATGTCTCCTCGCCGCGGCATCTCTCGCAATACGCGAAAGCGGCTATTCTCCAGCTCGTCGACCAGTTCCGTGCTCTTGAAGGCGTGTAATTCGACCAAGCGGAAGCCGATCGCTCCATAGCCAAAGAGAAAGAAGAGAGCGAGTATCCAAAATCTGAATTTAGTACCGGGACGGCTTGCCATTAGTTGCTAGAAGCTCGCTGCGGTAAGCATCGAATTCGACTGCTTTTCGTAGAGACGCTTCGTAGGGTCTTCCAGAACATGAACGATCTGGCGTTCGGTCGGCAGGCGAAGGCCAAGACCATAGGAATTGTTGAGCGCCTTGAGATGGTCGCGGGTCGTCTGGCGGGCGATGACCGCGCCGAGTTCCGCGATGTGACGCTTCTGTTCGGAAATGTCAGCGTACAAAGCCTTGTTCTCGTTTGCGAGGACCGCCGCTTCATGACGCAGGTACACAGTACCAAGGCCAAACATCCCGACAAACAAAGTCAGCGCGAAGGTCAGCCAGATAATGCGGTTCAGGACAGAAGGAGTGCGGGAATTGTTCTGAGTCTTGCGTGTGCTCATGATGCTTCAAGCGCCAGTCCTCGATCGCGGGAGGGGATCTTGTAGACGCGTTCGAATGGTTTGAAAGAGATGGTGGGTGAGCTTGTTCCGATGCTCGCCTCCTGGCGGCAATCGAAAGAGCCAGCCCCGAGGGGGCTGCCTAGGCTTAAGGTGACGATTTGTCGGTTCAGCACCGACTGAAGCGTGGTTGAATTTCTCATTATCCTGCGACTCTGTAGCGTTAGCGTATTCATTTTCGTGTTACTTTACCTTTCTCAAAACGCGGAGCTTCGCTGAGCGACTCCGCGGGTTTTCGGCGACTTCCTTGTCACTAGCCGTTATGGGGCGCTTGCCGAGAAGCTCGCAGAGCGTCTCGCGCATGTCTTGCGGGCGGTTGTCTCGCGAACCTTCCGGCCTTCCGGCCCAGCGGCGAAAGAGGACTTTCGCTACGCGGTCTTCCAAGGAGTGGAAGCTGATCGCGCAGAGGATCCCTCCGATCTTTAGCTGGTTGAAGGCAGCGGGCAGCCCGCGCTCGATCACGCCAATCTCGTCGTTGATCGCGATCCGGATACCTTGGAAAACCTTGGTAGCCGGGTGCAGCTTAGAAGAGAAACGAACCCTCGCTGGAGTGCAGGATAGGATAAGGTCAGCGAGTTGTGTGGTGGTGCTGAGTTCGTTCTTTTCACGGGCCGCGACGATCGCATCGACGATTTTGCGCCAGTTCTTTTCTTCCGCGTACCCGCGAATCGCTTGTATCAAGTCCGCTCGGGAGGCTGTAGCGAGCCATTGAGCAGCGGATACCCCCGCTTCAGGGTTCATCCTCATATCGAGAGGGGCTTCTCCACGGAAAGAGAAGCCTCGATCGACCTCGTCCAACTGAAAGGAGCTTACTCCAAAGTCGAAGAGGATCCCGTCGAAGGGACCTTCCTCTAGCTGGTCGAGGGTTTCGAAATTCATGCGGTGAAAACGGAAACGGTCACCGTAGCGTTCCTTGATCTCCGCAGCGCGGGCTACCGCTTGCGGGTCTTGGTCGAGTCCTACGACAGTGCAATTAGCAGCGTTGAGCACGAGTTCGGTGTGCCCTCCCCCGCCAAAGGTGCAGTCCAGGTACA
>JBNKSG010000108.1:0-12390 GCA_050297195.1 Opitutaceae bacterium
ATCACGCTACCTGCGTAACCGTCGAGCAGGATCAAACGCGTCGAAGCCACGTTCAGTCCCAGCCGAAAGAGCGTGACGCCGAGCAGGACGGTCGGGAAACCGGAGAACTCGGAAGGCTCCTTCACGTAAACGATGATCAGGAGGATCAAGAGCGAGGCGCCCACGCTGGCTGCCAGCAGCACGTCCAGCATCAAGGGCGGCAGCGGCAAGACGAGCAGCAAAACCGTGCCGAACAAACAGGCGACGAGCGCCGTGTCACCACGCTTCAGGAACGCGAGCGCTTTTGCTGGGGAAAATGACTGTGTGGCGGATTCGCTCATTATCTAGTCTTCTTGAGGGCGGCGCGACGGGCCTTGAGCTTGTGGAAATAGTAGCGGTGCGTCTTGTAGACGAAGGCGAGGATTTCAGCCACCGACTGGAACATCTCCATGGGAATCGCTGAACCAACTTGAGAAACCTTGAAAAGCATGCGGGCGACCATCTTGTTTTCCACCACGGGAACGCCATGCTCCGCAGCCACTGCCTTGATGCGCTGGGCAAAGGCGTTTTCGCCCTTGGCCAAAACGACTGGCGCCGAATCGACGCCACGCTCGTACTTGAGGGCCACCGCGTAGTGTGTTGGGTTTGTCACTACGACGTCCGCCGTCGCCACTTCGTCCAACATCTGGCCCTGCATCAAACGCATCGCCATCTGCATGCGAGCCTTGCGGACTTCCGGACTCATGTTCTGGTCCTTCGACTCCTGCTTGACCTCCTCCTTCGTCATCTTGAGGCCATCCATCGTCTTCTTGTGCTGCCAGAGGTAGGAGACGATCGCGATGATACCCACCGCTATGGTCAACCGGATGAATACGTAGACCATCGTATCCGTGATGAAGAGACCGACGTGCTTGATGTCGATTTCCGCATAGAAGATCGGATCCTTGATGATCTTGCGCATCGCGACCCAAAGGATAAGCCCCATCGCCATCATCTTCAACAGGTCGATCCCGAAACGGACGAGCACGTCCTTAGACACGATGTTCTTGGCTCCGTTAACAGGGTTGAGCTTGTTGAACTTGATCCCCAAAGCCTTCGGCGTGAGCCGAAACTTGGTCTGCAAGCCGCCTGCGATCACGCCTGCGACCATGGCCGCCCCTAGGAACGGGGCCGACATGCGGCCCAGCAGCACGATAATCTCGTTTAGGAAGTAGCTGATATTGTCGACCGAGAGGTCGACCGAGGAAAGATTTCCGAAGAGCGAGGTCGAAACGCTGAAAACCTGGTTCGCGATCGAACGCCCCACAAACATCACCACCAGCAATCCCGCGAGCAAAGTAAAGGTGACGCCGATCTCCTGCGCCTGCGCCATGTTACCTTCTTCCCGGGCCTGATCCAACCGCTTCCCGGTTGGTTTTTCAGTCTTCGAATCTTTATCCGTATCAGCCATCTGGTTACGCCTCCGGTCTGAACAAAATGAAGCGAAGCATCATTTCTGGGGTTTCTGAAATGTAGTTAACCGCATAATGCGCGATCAAACCTACCGTGAGAGCCAGCACCGTAGTGCCGAGGAAGATACGAGCCGAGAAGCTCAGGATAAAGACGTTCAGCTTAGGAACGACCTTTCCGAGGACGGCAAATACGAGGTTCACCAAAAAGTTAACCGCGATTATAGGAGCCCCCATCAAGATACCGATTTTAAAGATATCGGCGGTTTTCAAAATGATGTAGTCCGCCGCATAGGAGTTAAGCCCGAAGTGGCCCAGCGGGGCGATCTCGAAGCTGCGCATGAACGCGAGCAAGATGTCGTATTCGCTGCCGGATAGCAAAATCGCCAAACCGAGGAAGTAGATGATGGTCCCCAACGGATTGCCCTGGCTGGAAGAGCCTGGGTCAAAAGCTTGTCCCGGCTGCAGCCCAATCTCCACCGTGATCACATGCGACGCAAAATCGAGGACGAAGAAAATCATCCGAATGGCGATCCCCATCAGGGCGCCCACAACCAGCTCCTTGGCGAACCAGAGCGTGAGGCTCCAGACCTCTTCCGGCAACACGATTTCCACATCGACCATTGGCAGCGCCATGATCGCGAAAGCGGACGCGAGGGTAACCTTGGCGATAACTGGGATCGACTTATGCGAGAAGACCGGAGCCGCCAAGAAGAGCCCGAGCACGCGCGTCAGGATCAACAAGAACAAAGCTATATCGTCTATCGTCATAAGTTAATGGATACCAATTTCTCTACGAGGCCTTAAAATGCGACTTCAGGAATCTTCTGGTAGATCTCGATGGTGAATCCCATCAAGGTCTTCAGCAACCAAGAGGATCCGATGATCAAGATCCCTCCCACGGCAAAGAGCTTAGGAGCGAAAGAAAGCGTCTGCTCCTGGATACTCGTAACGGACTGGATCAAACTAATCACCAGACCGACTACGATAGTCGTAATTAGGATCGGGCTGACCAACATGAGAGCATTGGTCACGGCCTGACGGAACAGTTCGATAGCAGTTTCGAGATTCATATATTGAAGCTTTGTACCAAAGATTTAATTACGAGCGTCCAGCCATCGACTAGGACGAAGAGGAGGAGCTTGAAAGGAAGCGAAATCACGACAGGCGGCATCATCATCATACCCATCGCCATCAGCGTCGTACCCACGAGGAAATCGACCATGATGAAGGGAAGAAAGATGAGGAAGCCCATCTTGAAAGCGGTACGGATCTCGCTCATCACGAACGCGGGAACCACCACCCGCATCGGAAGCTCGGAGGCTGCGGTAGGGCCGTAGTCCGCGAGGTCCAAAAAGAATTCGATATCCGAGACCTGAGTCTGATCCAGCATGAAGGTGCGCAAGGGACCCGAACCGGCCTCGAAGGCCTCCATGGTGGTAATCTCCTTAGCCATCAAGGGTTGCAAGGCGTTGTCGTTCACATTGCTGAGCACCGGCTGCATGATGAAGAAGGTGATGATTAGCGAGAGGCCGACGATGATTTGATTCGAAGGAGCCTGATGCACGCCGATCGCCGTACGAACGAAGCCGAGCACGATGATGATACGCGTGAAGCTGGTCATGAGCACCACGATGGATGGGCCCAAGGTGAGCAAGGTCATCAGCAGCAACACCTGGATCGCGGCCCCGACGTCTTGCGTGCCTCCGTCGCCACCCATGTTGACGCTGAGCTGGACGCCAGTACCGCCAGTCGCGCCCGCAGTCTGGGCATCCTGGGCGAAAGCGCCGCTCGCGAACACGAGAGCGAGCAAGAGTATCCAAGCTATGGATAGACGACGCTTCACGCCTTCCCTCCTAGCTGGGACTCTTCGCTCGGAGCTTCCACTTCCGGAAACTCGCCACTGCTGTTTTGCAAGGTAGTCAAGTAGTCGATCTTGCCCGGCCCTACGCCGATCAAGATCTTCTGGCTACCGTACTCCACCACTGAAAGGAACTGGCGGTTTCCCAGCATACGGGTTTCCGCGATCTTCAACTTACCTTCCGACTTGGAAAAGTTTTTGCGGAGAATCCCGCTTCTGAAAAGAAACCAGACGACGACCGCCAAGGCTCCGATGATGACCGCGTAGCCAAGGAGCGTGATCAGGGCGCCGGACGAAGCAGACTCTCCGGAAAATAGCCCCTGCATCGCAGTGGAAGAGGGCTCCGCGCTGTCCTCTCCGGCTGGACGAGGACCGCCGATAACTTCGTCTCCGTCGATTGCGGAGGCGATCTGGCAAAGGGTTAGCGCCGCTGTCATGGAAAGCGCGGCAAAGGTATTGCGGAAGGACATAGGAAAGTGGTGGTTGGTGCACCTCACACTTAGCAACGCAGGCGCCAAAGCGGTTCCCTAAAACCTAAGCCCTTGTAAAACAGTGAGATAAAAAACAAAAAAAGATTTAAGTTATCCCTAAAGTTGTCGTGTAGGCACATTTTTCCTAGCTCGAAAAAACGGCTTTCTACGTGGACTTCAGAACACGTTTTTGCCGCTACGTATCTCCCGTAGGGCGGAGCTTTAGCCCGCGTCCGCGAAGACAGCATCCCAATGCGCACTGCGGTCGCGGGCTGAAGCTCCGCGCTACGGACACAAAGAAGCCGCGCCCTCCTCCAAGAGGGCACGGCTTCTTAAACATATCAGTTATACAATCAAAGTCTGGCCCGCCTCAGCGGGGGGGCCTGCTAGCCATTGGCCATTTCGGTGATCTTGATACCGAAGTTGTCTTCCACTACCACGACTTCGCCATAGGCGATGAGCTTGTCGTTGATGTAGAGGCCGACGGGGTCCTTGGCTTCTTGGTTAAGCTGGATGACAGATCCCGGCACGAGCTCCATGACCTCGCGCATCGGCATGCGGCAAGATCCGAGCTGGACCGTGAGCTTCACGCGCACGTCCATCAAGAGGCCTAGGTCTTTGGTTTCTTCTAGCATGTTCATTCTTCAGGTAATTCCTCTTCTAATTTCTTATTAAGTTTCACGCCGACTCGGTTGTTCTCCAAGCCGATCTCTCCCGTAAACTTGATGGTGTTCGAAAGTCTAACCCGCGTGTTCTTCAACACGCTCTTAGGGAAGCGGATCACGTCTCCCGGACGAAGATGGAGCACCTCCTTCGTGGTGAGGCTGTCGCCGTCCCACTCCGCCTGGATTGGGATGTCGATCTGGTTGAAGCTCGATTGCCAGGCGCTTTCCGACTGGGTGAGGTCCAGACCGAGGTCCTTTTCCTTGGCCTCGTGCATGCGCTTGATGATGGGCTCGAGCGTGTAGTAAGGCAGCCCGATCTGGATAGTCTCGGAGCAGTCCCCTACTCCCGCCTCCATGGAAAGCACCAGCATGATCGCGTCCGCCGGAGACGTCTCCAAGAAGCGGCCGTTGCTTTCGTGACCAATGATGGTGGTATCGAGTTCCTGCTCCGACTTCCACTGCCGGCACCATTCTTCCAGGACGATGCTGACCACGTCGTCGACGAGGTTGGTCTCGATTTCGGTCAGGTAACGCTCTCCCTGCACGGAGTGCCCCTTACCCCCGAGCATGCGGTCCACCATGGTGAGGGCCAGACGGGGATTGATATCGATAACGCCTACCCCAAAGAGCTGCTCGATCTTGAAGAGCACCACATGGGCAGGGTTTGGGATCGTCTCCGTGAACTTGCTGTAGGTCAGGGTCGAGAGACGCGACATCTTCAGCGAGTATTCGAGGCGGAGAAAAATCGAAAGGCGGGCCGCTAGGTAGCGGATAAACTCTTCATGGCGGATCCGGACGCGACGCAGCTCGACTTCCGTGAGGAAGATCGGATTGCGGAAGTCATAGGGCTCGATGCGGGTCCCCTTCGGGGTCTTAACCTTGTTGCCTTCGGGATCGTAGATGATCTCCTCCGGCTCCTCCATCGCCTCTTGGATAAGAGCGTCGATGTCGGTTTGGTTCAGCAGTTCGCCTTCTGTCTGGTCGTCGTCAGCCATGTTTCTCAAAGAGCAGTTCCTGCTACTGGGTTACGAACGAGTCGAAATAGATCTCTTCCACGATCGGCTTGCCGAGCTGGTGGTTGAAGCCCTCGCGGAGCTGGTTACGAACGATATTCTTGATCTCGCGCTTTTCGAGTTCGGCCATGGTGAGACCGCTCAATACGCTGTCCGCATGGTCGCGCAGGCGCACTTTCTTGGATTCGATCAAGTGAGTGAAGTCAGGATGCCTGCCGTAGACGGTAAACACCGCTTGCACGAAGCGCGTCTGATTGGTGCCCAGCACGTTGGCCACGACCGGCTCGAAGGAGTAAGCGATCTGCTCGTCGGAATCGTCGAAAGAGATTTCCAAGTCTTCCGCAGAGATCGGAGCTGGCTCCTCATGGTCGGGAAGCTCGGCTTTGATCATGGGAATGATCATGAATTTAAACATCGCGAATGAGATCACCGGCATGAGCACGATGACGAGGAGGGCGGGAATCATCCCGCTACCTCCTCCACCCTTCGCGGACTGTTTAGGAGCTTCTGAAGCTGATTGTTCTTCTGCCATTCTATTCAGTCTTGGGGGTTGTTACTACTATTCTTAGGTTAGGTTACCCTAGTTGTTGGTTATCGCTTCAGGTTTACGACTTCCTGAAGAATGTCATCGGATACCGTGATGATACGGGATCCCGCCTGGAAACCACGCTGGGTGGTGATCATATTGGCAAATTCGTTGGTGAGATCGACGTTGGAGAGCTCGAGGGCGCCTTGCTTGATTACGCCGAGACCGTTGGTTCCGGCGACCTGCAAGCCGTTGTCGTTACCGTTTTGAGCCTCCTTAACACCCGCAGCTCCGAAGCTGGAGTAGAGGTTTTGGCCTTCACGGATCAACGCGGTCTTATCGTTGAAGTCGACGAGCTGGATTTGGCCTCGCTTGAAGCTGTCACCGTTGTTGAGGAAGTAGACGATAGACCCTTGGTCATCGATGGAGAAACGACTTAGCTCCGGAGTCTTCTCGGCACGGACCGAGCTCATGAGAACCTGGGCATCTTGCAGATCCTCCGGGAAAGTATCCATGATGGCTGCGACCGTCTCACCTGGCTTAATGGTATCGGCCCAGCTGAGTTCGCCTCCGTCCGCCAATGGAGTGAAGAGTCGCTCAACCGCCTTGCCGTCGATATTGATAGCCTTGCCCCCCGCCACCTCTGCTTCGATCTCGGTACCGAACATCCGGTAGAAGAAATCGCTACTGACCGCTTGCTCGATCTCAGCGTCTGTCACGACACCTGTCAGGTTACCTTCTTTACTGATGTTACGAAGGGTTTTCAAATTAGATACCGCTTCCTCCATGAAAGCGTGCCACCCCGTGACACCATCGATTGAGGTGGCATTCCCGTCTACGTCGCGGCCAAAGGTGAAGGCACCTACTCGGTGCGGCGAACCGTTTACTGAGTCGCCTCCGTAGTTAACTGCCGACTCGTCAAGGAGGCCACTACCGTCCAAAGCAGGAATGCTCCCCCAAACAATCGAGCCCGTGCTATCCGAGCCTAAGAGATCGTTCGTGTACATCACTGAATTGCGATTCAAGGTACCGTTCTGGTGCTGGGAGTTGACCACCTCAGCAGAGCCCTTGTCGTAGTCGAGGCGGATGTCGCCGTAATTGGAAGGGCTGATGGTACCTGTCTGCGTGTCTTCGTTTGGTACAAAGCTCCAGTTTCCATCTTCGCCGATATCGACTTCGAATCCCAAGGAACCTCCAGTCAAACCTTGCACACGCATGCCGCCGCTGGTGACGAGGAAGCCACGGTCGTCGATACGGAAATCGCCGCCACGGGTGGCGAACTGGGAGGTTTCGTTCTTCGGGTCCTGCACGAGGAAGAAGCCCTCGCCGGAGATCGCGAGGTCGGTCAGCTGGTTGGTGGAGGAGAGGCCGCCTTGGTGGAACTGGCCTACGATGCCTTCCACCTGCACACCGAGACCGACCTGGGACGCTTGCACGTTCGAACGGTCGCCGCTGGATGGCGACGGAGCTGATTGCTTGAGTACCTGGTTGAACGTCTCCGAATACTTGATACGGGAAGACTTGAACGAGACGGTGTTAACATTCGCGATGTTGTTACCGATGACCTCCATCCCTTTCGAGAAACTGTTGAGGGCGCTGATTCCGCTGCTGAGTGCTCCAAATGCCATGATTAATTAGTGTGTTTTAAAGTGTTACTGGTTGGAAAATGTGGGGTTGAAAAAAGAAGATGGTAAGCGAGGCGAGAACTCGCCTAGCCCTCTGTCGCATTGTCTTCCTGAGCGGCGGCCTGCTTAGAATTGGTTACCGTAGGATTGTCGCTCGGCCCGGGAGCCACGCGGAAAATGTTGTCGACGCTGCGGCCGTTGGTGTAGCTGCCATCAAGGAAAACGATCGTTTCGCCGTTTTGTCGCTCAACCGAAGTCACGATGCCTTCTTCACCTGAGGAGAGACTGACTTCCTTGCCTATGTAGCCATGGGCCGAAGCAAATTGTTGGACTTCGCTCATCTTATCGAAACTCTTGGTCATCTCGGATGTCATCTCGAGCTGGCTGAAACTCGCCATCTGGGCGATGAACGCGGTATCTTCCATCGGCTCGAGAGGGTCCTGCGAAGCGAGCTGGGTCGTTAGAAGCTTGAAGAATTCGTCCTGGCCGAGGGCCTTTTGCTCTACGCGCTCCTGCCCCGAGCCGCCCGACTGCGTCGTCGAAACTCCCTCGAGGGTCTGTGTGGTACTGCCTATTGCGTCTACTGGCATGGGATTGTTGTCGGTATGGAGGTTCTTGTTGTTCGCGTACGTTTTTGACTGGTCTCTTCTAAGCAACGGCAATGCCAACTCTCGACAAAGAGACATAAAGCACTGAAAATCAGCAAGTTAAAATATAATATTTATTCTAAACATCCCCTCTAAAACGAAACGGCAAGAACTGCCCAGCAGTGCGGAAAAGCATGCCGTAGCGCTACGCTCCCACCTCGCCCCAAAAACGAAGAAACGGGGACCCCTGATGGGATCCCCGTTCCAGTCTCGAACCGTGTACGCGAGTTCGAAAAGTACTTGCCCGAAACGACTAGGCGTAGGTCTTGAGCTCCTTGTCGGAAATAACGTCCTGCTTGGTCTCGGTGGCTTGAGCGCGGACTTCGCCCTGCTCGGAAGTTCCGCTCGAGAATCCGCGAGGGGCTTGAGTCTGGCCAGCGCCGCGACCGCGTCCCTCACCCATTCGGCCGTCCGCTTGGCGATCTTGCCTGGAAGCGAATTCGTTTTGGTTCTCGAAAGACGAATCCTTGCCGGCTTCGGAGTTCTGGAAATGAGGAGTCGCGAGCTTCACGCCCTGCGCGTTCCAGTCGTTGGCGAGCTCTCCCCAATTCGCTTTGATCGCACCTTCCAATCCGACGACATCGGTCTGCATGGATGTGGCGACCTTTCCGCCTTCCATCGAAATGCTGAGCTTCATGCTGCCGCCGCCCTCGAAATTGATCTTCAAGTTCATGGCTCCCGTCTTGTCGGTGACGAGACGGTCGATGCTCTTGGTCAAGGTTGCGACGACTTCCTTCATTTCGGAAGCGGTCTTGCTGACGTAAGAGGTTTGGCGAGCTTTACCGGCAGCCTCGGATCGGCGATTCGCAGCGGCTTCAACCTTGGCCTCGAAGGATTGGCCTCCGTCCAAAGGCTTTTCGCTCCCCTTGGAAGTCGCAGCTTGCTTCATCGCTGTTCCAAAATCTTGCTTGGCCGCTGGATCTCCATCCGAATTGCTAGAGTTTCCGTGCTGAGCGCCTTGAACGCCAGCTCCATTCGCTACGGTTTGAGCTCCGGAAGCGGCGCCGCCGACTCCATTAACCGTAGTCCCGTTCGCGCCGTTTCCAGGGCCTTTTCCTTGAGTTCCCGTAGTCTGGGAGCGGCTCGCTGCAGCTACCGCCGACTCGCGAGCAAACTGGTTGGAGCTCGCCTTGGCCGATCCGGACGCTTGGCCCAGCTTCGCGTCGAAGCCAGCTCCCTCTTGAGTTCCGGCGCGCGATTGAGCCACGCCTTCGCTAGCTGCTTTCGCTGTTGAAGCACGTTGTTGCACGCCGGCTGCAACCTCCTTCTTGGAAGTATCCGCCGTTGAAAGGTCCTTCGTATCGGTCACTGCGGCTTCACCCGGACGAGTTGTTCCCAACTCAGTTGCCATGCCCTTGGGAGCAGTGTCCACAGGAGCGGGCGCTGGCTGGGCAGCGGGTTGCTGCGGAGTCGCGGCAGGCGTCGATTGCGCGACTTGCGAAGCGGGCTTGCTGGCAGCAGCCTTGTTCATCGCGTCCGTCACGGCGTCCTTCGCCTTTGCGACATCAAAACCAAGCGTCTCTTTGGCAGCGGTGGCATCTTTTGCTAGCTCTGCAGCGTCCTTCGTCAGGGGAGCGTCCGCTAGCGGCTTGCTCGCGGCCGCATCGACTGCCGCTTTGGCTGCGTTCGCATCAGGCTTGGGGGCGGTCTCTGCCACGGGAGCTTGAGGCTTTTCGGTGGCGGAGTTCGCGACTTGGGCTGGCTTCTCTGCTTGCGCTGGAGCGGCGGGAGCCTCGGTCTTAACCTCTGCGCTCTTTACAGTCGAGGGATTGCTGGAGACAGCCGATTGAGCTGGGGCCGCCGCTTGTGCTGGCAATTGGGCCTTCGCCGCATCGCTCGCGATCGCGGTATTTGCGTTTTCACCACCTGTATTCGCTTGAGCGACCGAGGACTGGGCGGCGGGTTGCTGAGTCGGCTGGGCTGCCGGTTGCTGCTGCGCATTATTTGCCGGGGCGTTGTTCAAAGGGGCTTGGCTGGTGGCCTGAGCTTGCGGGGCGGCGGGAACTGCTGCCGTCTGGGCAGCGGAAGCTGCTTGCTGCTGAGCATTGGCCGACGCCTCCGCGACATTCGTCTGGACGGATGCCATTGCGGGGGTGACAAGCGCTTGAGCGGCCACTGGCTTTTGGACAGGTTTAGCCTCTCCCGCCTCAGCACGCTTCTCCTTGGAGGCGAGTTCATCTTCAGCCTTCTGGTCAGAAGCCGCCTGCGCGTTCCGCGAGGCTTCCTGAGCTTGGGCGCTAGCCGTATCCGCAGGACGCTCCTTCTGAGTGAAGCTTGGCTCGGACTTGGCTTTTGGCGTATCGAAGGTCGAGCTCGTCTCGACGTCCTTGAAGCTGGTATCCGGCGCCGCTCTCGAGGTGGCTACCGAACCAAACGCGTTACCGCCAAAGGCCGCGCCGCCAAAGCTGCCGAAACGGCGGCCCGAAAAACTTGAGGATGTATCGAAGCTGAACTCGCCGCCGGTGTAGCGGGATTTGCCGGATTCGGCGCGATCTTCTTTTTCGCCCTTCTCTTGGAGAGAGGCTGCGTCGGACTTGTCCGAACCGAAAAGCTTCTGAGCGCCGCTGATGGCTTTTTCCCAGAGGCTGTTGAGGGGGCTATCCTTGCCTCCGGTAGAGCTTCCTTGCATTGACGTCCAAGACCCGTAGTTGGCTGGCGTCGATTCGATTTCACGTACCGCTGGCTTGGATACGCTGGTAGGCTCTATTGGCATAATTATTTTTGGGCTAAGTTATCCTTCGTATTGTCCGTGAAGAGACGGAGCATGTCGGAGATCTTGGCAGCGCGGCGAACTTGATCCGCGACACCGCCATTCGCAGTCGCCATCTCTTGAAGAACGGCTCCCACAGTGTCGGATTTCATGAAAAAGAGGATTTTGACGACGGTCGCATCGTCTAGGTCCCGAAAGATGTTTACGGTGGCGTCTGGCGTGAGCGTGGCGTATATCTTGGCGAGTCGCTTGAGGTTATCGACCTCGTCCATCTCGAGCTTGACCACCCCTTCGAGAAGGTGCTCGCGCATGAGCTCTACCTGAGCCTTGATGTCTTCGATTTCCGCGCGATCCGTGCCGAGGCGAGCTTCATAGGCGTTCAGTTCCTCTTCACGAGCATCCAACATCATGATACGTTCATGAAGCTCGCGCTCGAGCTGCGTAATATACTCGGACGCAAAGCCCCACTCAAACGGCTTGGGTTCCTCGCTCTTGACCACAAGAGCGGTCTTATGCGGCTCCGGAAAGAGGTCCTTCCAGTACATTTTCAAAGCGACAAATTGCGTTCCGAGCATGAGGACGAGCGCAATGAGCGCGATGACCAGTGGTTTAGATAGCATTTGCATGACAGCTAGATGGCGCTCCTCCGCGCGTTAAAGATATCTTCGATTTCGTTGGCTTCCTGCTTTTGAACTTCAGCGGTGTATTCCTTGAACCGCTTTTCCTTGAGGTTCGTCACGACCTTACGATTGCGCGTCGCTTCTTGAAGGGCTCTCATGGCCTTGGCCCGACGCTCTTGAGCCACGCGCATGAGCTTGCGAGCTTCCTCTGTTTGGCGACGCAAGTTGGAAACTTGGCTCTCCAAGCCCGTGCGATCTGCAGGCGAAAAGCGTCGACCGCTCTGTCCATCCCAGGATGCATAGGTGCCGGAAACGGAAGCCTCCAACCGGGCTATGTGCTGGTTGATCTGCTCGACCTGGGCGTTGACTTCCGACAGGGCCATACGAGCGTTCTGCTCGTCACGCTCCCTGATGACCAAGAGCGGGTCTAGGTTGAAGGAAAATTTCTTCATCGGATCAGAGAGGAGAGTTGCTGGTAGCTTTCAGCCCGAGGAACGCTCTCGGTGTACCCTTGTTTCAAGTAGTTCATCACGCGGTCGTTGGCGATGATCGCAGCATCGATCCTCTGGTTGGTACCCCTCACGTAGGCGCCGAGGTTTACGATGTCCTCATTCTTTCGATACAGAGCAAGGTAGTCGCGGGCGAGTCCCGCCGTCGCGAGCTCCTCTTCGCTAGAGATGTCGTTTCTCAAACGGCTAATGCTCTCGAGCACATCGATCGCGGGGAAATGGTTCGCAGTGGCAAGCTGGCGCGAAAGGACAATGTGACCGTCGAGGATACCGCGTACCGCGTCCGCGATCGGCTCGTTCAAGTCGTCGCCGTCTAC
>JBNKSG010000109.1:0-12336 GCA_050297195.1 Opitutaceae bacterium
TCTGTTCAATCGGAAGGACTATCAGTAGGAGAAACTCAAAAGATTATGATGCAAAAAATCGAAGAGCTCACTCTCTACATGATCGAACAGAACAAGATGATTCGCTCTCAGCAGGAACGGATCGAGGAGTTGAAAAAGGGCTTGGAACAAGTAGCTCGAACACAGTAGGGCGGATCTGTAGATATGGGCAAGATCTGAGGCGGGGGCCATTGGGCGCCGGGTGTGATTAAAACTGTGTCCTGAAAAAGGGCTGTTTGAGGCCCACTTAACCCAAGTGTTTCATTAATCCTCAAGCGGCGTCGAGGTAGTTTCGCCGGTATTGCTCGACGATGGGGTAGGCGTTGAGCGTTAGCTTACCGCCGGGGCGAGTGAAACGGTCCGCCTTGCGCGTGAAGGAGTTCCTCAATGTCTGTATCTTCTCGAACACCCATAGCTCCAGTTGCTTCGGAGCCGTCGAGCGAAGCTTTTCGAAGGTCCTCAGCTGCTGCTCGTGGCTGAGGTTGTGTCATGATCGAGCAGGGCATGTCGCTCTGGTTTGTCGTCTGGCGCTGGCAGGGCACGTCGGCCAAGGCTCCCTGGTTCTTGAGCTCGGCGAAGACGTTGTCCTGCGATCCGCGTCCTTCGAGGAAAACGACGGCGGACTTCAGCGAGCATCGCTTGTTGATGATGACGTACTTGTAGTCGTATCCATATTCTACTGGCGCGAAGCGGTCTAGCTGAAGCGCCCCTTTGCACTGCTTGGGGGCTAGGAAACGCGCTTTGCGCTTCCAGCTTGGATGCGGGCTTTCTGTCGCGGTCCTTGATCCTGCGGCTGACGGTCGGAACGCTTGGCAGGCACTCGACTCCTAGGCTTCTGAGGACGATGGGGTCGTCGCGGTTGAGGTCGATGCCCCGCAGGGCGTTAAACACGAGCGGGCTCCAAAGCAGTGAGAAGCTGGCGTGACGGGAGGACTTCGTCGCGCTCGGGACGCATTTTGCCGGTCTGGTGCGGAGCCCGATATCGGTGAAGAGCTTCTGGAAGACGACCAGCCTGCCGTAGGGACTGAGGTTGTGCCTCTCGAATCTACTGGCGGGAATGGAGGTTTTCCTTGTTCTTGAGAGGGGGTTGGTTAGTTTCACTTAGAGTAGCTTTGAGGCTTTCGCTAGTCTTGGTGTGGTTACCAAAACAATGCGTTGCTAATCAGTTGCTGGCAATTGCTTGTCCATTATATGGATACGTTTTTATGAAACTGGTGGATAAAATCAAACTATGTCAACGAGACGCAGCAGGCGACGAACGCAAGCGCTTGGCGTTGTCAAAGAAGAGCATGAATACAAAAATAATCCTAACTCTAATTGCAATAGCATTTTCATCGATTGCAAGTGCCCAAACAAATGTGTTTCCATCTACGGGGAAGGTAGGGATTGGAACCGAAGACCCTCTTGAAAATTTGTCAATTTACGGCGGGGGTGGTCAAGATAGTCGATCTTTTGGGATTGGTCCTGCTCAAGTTCGTAGATGGGTATTTACTGCATCAGGCTACGATCAGTCACTATCACTCGGAAACTATCCCTTAATAATTGAACACGAAGCAGCAAATTTCACTGGAGACTTTGTCATTAGGCAAAGCGGAGGAGACTTTGTCGTAAAACACTGGGGGAACGTTGGGATTGGTACTACAACCCCAACGCACAAACTGGCAGTAAACGGAACAGTAAGAGCAAAAGAAGTTATCGTAGACACAGGATGGTCTGATTTTGTCTTCGAAGACTCGTACAGCCTGAGGACACTAGATGAAGTGGAGTTACACATTGAAAAACATGGCCATCTGCCGGATGTTCCTTCCGCATCGTCTGTTCAATCGGAAGGACTATCAGTAGGAGAAACTCAAAAGATTATGATGCAGAAAATAGAAGAGCTTACTTTGTATGTAATCGAGCAAGACAAGAAAATCAAAAAACTTGAATCAAAGCTGAGCCAATTAAACGGTCGATACAATTCCGATTTGTCGCTCCGCGACTAATCTCCATGTATCAGCTCGACGTCGCCTAGAAATTTATGAAACAAAAAAATGATCCTAACTCTCATTGCAATTGCTCTCACGAGGATTGGAAATGCTCAATCAAATACGTTCCCCTCCAGCGGAAACGTAGGAATCGGAACAACTACCCCTTTAGCGACTCTTGATGTTAGTGGAAATATTCGATCGAATGACTCAAATGCAAAAGTGATAGTCGGCCCTGGGGTAGGGCCAACAGGAACTCACCATTTCATCGGTAGAGCCGCACAAAATAACTATCACGCAAGTGGATCATCTGCAGGAGACTTTGTGATCAGCGCGCAAGGGGGAGAGAATATTCATTTTGGGACCGATTCTACAGTGGATGGACACCCCACCTCAAGGCTTACTATCACCAGCAGTGGCAATGTGGGGGTCCGAAATGCGAGTCCAGTCCATTCATTTGATGTGAACGGTAATATTCGAGCCAAAGGAGATAATGCTCGAGTTTTCCTCGGATCAAGCAATGGGACTACTGGGCAGATACACTTTCTCGGCAGGGCAGCCCAGAACAACTATCATGCTACTGGATCTTCCGCCGGTGATTTCGTTATTAGTGCACAAGGAGGTGAGAATATACACTTGGGGACAAATGATATAGTGGATGCTATCCCTCTTTCGCGATTAACGATTCTAAGCAACGGGAATGTAGGGGTTGGAACCACTAGCACCAATGGATACAAATTAGCGGTTAAGGGATCCATCAAAGCAGAGGAAATTGTGATCGAGACAACTTGGTCAGATTTCGTATTCGAAGATTCCTACAGGCTGAGACCACTTCAAGAAGTAGAAAGTCACATCGCAGAGTACGGTCATCTTCCCGACGTTCCCCCAGCTTCCATGGTGAAATCCGAAGGTCTCTCATTGGGGGAAGCGCAAAAGATTATGATGCAGAAGATCGAAGAGCTGACACTCTACATGATCGACCTGAAGAAGGAGAACGACATCCTGAAAGCTAGGGTTCAAGAATTAGAATCAAACTAATGCCAACGTGACTATTGACTACCCCGTCAACGCCAACCAACGGCTTTCCTGCTAGGAGGATGCCTATCTGAAGAATTGGTGCAGGAGGATAGCTGCTATGGTGGAATCGCTTCGTTCGGTGCTCCGCTTCGCTACCTTGAGGTGTTATCGGTTTGAAAGCCTGTGCTGATTGCTGGTGGGAGGATGTGGTCTTTCTCCGTGAGGGAGCCATAAAGGGACAAGGGAGCCATAAAGGGACAGGCTATTTATTTGCGAGGGTTTTCGTGCCGCGTTAGGTTTAGAATCTCTTATGGGATAGTGATCCTATGGGAAATTGGCTGGCCAGTTCGTGTATTATGGGAGAGTCTCTGACGTATGAATCGGCGGTCCTTTATCTCGAACGTTCTGGCTGCTGGTTCGCTGGCGGCTTTTCCCTCAAGCGCTTGGAGTGTGGTCAACGGTGGCAAGCGGCCGCGAGTGGGCTTGATTGGCTGCGGTTGGTTCGGGAACGTGAATCTGGATTCGATGGCGAAGGTGGCGGAGCTGGATATCGTTTCGCTTTGCGACCCGAATGCGCAGGTGCTGGCCTCGACGCTGGAGTCGATGAAGGCCCAGCAGAGCAAGGCGCCGGACACCTTCTCGGATTACCGCAAGATGTTGGCCGCGAACGAGCACGACATCGTGATTGTGGGAACGCCCGACCATTGGCATGCCTTGCCGGCGATCGCCGCCATGCAGGCGGGGGCGGACGTTTTTCTGGAGAAGCCGATCAGCGTGGACGTGAGGGAAGGTGAGGCCTTGCTGGCTGCGGCGCGGAAGTACGATCGTGTGGTGCAGGTGAACCTTCAGCGACGCAACTCTCCGATTTTCGATGAAGCTCGTGAGCGTTATCTGGATACGGAAAGACTTGGGAAGGTGGGATTGGTTAAATGTTTCTTTTATGGCGGTGGTAATGGAAATGTGGTGACGCCGGTAAACGTGCCCGATCACCTCGACTACGATCTCTGGGCGGGGCCGGCTCCGAAGGTGCCTTACGTGCCGCAAATCGAGTCGTGCGGGTGGCGCATGTTTCTGGAGTACGGGAATGGTACGATCGGCGACATGGGCGTGCATATCTTCGACTTGGTGCGTTCAGTAATGCGTTTGCGTTGGCCGGAGTCGATTCGCTCGACGGGGGGACGCTTCGTCTATAAAAACGCGACCTCTAACATTTCGGATACGCAGAATACGGTGTTCCACTATCCTGATCTGGACGTGAGTTGGGAGCATCGGCATTGGGGACGATCACCGATCCCGCAGCGTCATTGGACCGACCAGTGGGGAGCGAGGATTATCGGAGAGAAGGGTACGCTGAACCTGACGACCTTGAGCTATGCCTTCCAGGAAAAAGGCTCGCGCGGCTTGGAAGGGCGGCACTTGCTGTCGCGTACCGACGATTTGGAGAACGTGGATTTCGGCCGCTTCAGCGCGGTCGTGGGAGCGAACCAGGATCGCCATTGCCTCGATTTTCTGACGGCCCGCGCAACCCGTGCCCGACCTTTTTCCGATATCGAGGAAGGGCACATCTCGAGCGCTAGCTGTATCCTAGGAAACGTGGCTTTGGAACTGGGGCGCGCGGTGGCCTACGATCCTGCGACTCGTAGCGTACCGGGCGACGCGGAGGCGACCTCCCGGTTGGCTCGTCCCTACCAAGGAGATTGGGTTCATCCCGATCCGGCTGCGGTATAGTGTCCTGTCGCTTAGGGATACTTTGTTGGATTACAACGGTTGGATATCGAAGGGTGTTTAGGATTTTGGCGGGTGGTTCACCCAGAGCCTTTTCCTTTTGGCTTTGGCGCTATACGCGCGAGCGGTCTTGAATTAGTTTCTTGCTTTCCCTAGCAAGTTCACAGCGAGGCAGTCCGATAGGGCAGGTCGAGCCGTTTTCCGAACAACGTAAGTTATATGGGTATCCGAAAAATGGCTACTCAACCGATAGGAGCGTATGTCGCTCTCAACTCAACTAACGAAACCTTGCGTATTGTGAGAAAACACATCCTCAAGGCCTTATTGTCTCTATTTATCTCTTTGTTCCTTTCCTCGACCCTGTTTGCTGATCACCACGAAGAGAAGGCCAAAACCGAATCCTTATCGAGAGCTTACTCCTTTCATGTGAAATCGGGGTCGGAAGCAGCCTTCGAAAAGGCCTTTTCAGAGCACGTGCAATGGCGTCGCGACCATGGCGATCCCATGGAGATGGGACTGTTATATCTCAGTGAATGGGCCCGATGTCGGTCGCTATGGAGTCCGTTCGTACCCGCACACCTGCGCGGATTTCGACGTGTACGATGAGCATGAGTTTTCAAAGAAGGCCAGCGATCATTGGAATGCGCACGTGGCGCCGCTGCTCGATTCCGTAACCGCGGATATCGGAGAGTCGAAATGGGACCTCGGAAAGTGGACCGATGGTCGAGATTATAGCTTGTTTCAAGTTAACACGAGTCACCTGAAGGTTGGACAGCAATGGAGCTATCTGGATGCGGTGAAGCAGATTGGCGACGCCTTGAAGCAAAATGGATTCGAACAGGACTGGTCGGTAGATGTGGAATTGATGGGAGAGGCGGGCGAAACCGTCTCGCTCGTGTTTCCGTATGAGAATTGGGCCGGGATGGAGGCTCCTTCGCCGAGTGCTTACGAAGTGGTGGTTGACGCCCTTGGGAAAGAGAAAGCGGACGAACTTTTTGGGCAAATGAACGCGGCTGTGGAGGATTCGACGACGTCGCTTTATCGGCTCGTTCCCGACCTCTCGGTCCAGGCGGCCGAGTAGCGATCGCTTTGCGATTGGCTCGTTCGATACGGTTCGAACGGGCCTTTCGCAGGTTCTGGTGATGAATCTATTTCTTCGCGAGCACGATGGGCGTTTGCTCGGCTTCGACGACTGCTGCGAAGAAATCGCGGAGCTCTGAGTATCGTTCCAAGGGGACGACCATGTCGTTTTGGGTGAAGGTGCGGGTGTAGACGAATTGGGTGTCTGCTTCGATGAATTCTGTAGTTGTTTTATAGCTACCGAAGTCGGTCTCGATGGTGGTTTCTGGGACGAATTCGTCGGGGGTGTAGCCGAGAGGCGTGTAGATCTTTGCGGTTTCCTCGAGCATGCGCGAGCGCAGCCGCACGGGTAGCGTGCGTTCGGTTTCGCTGAAAGGGTTGTCTACGATGCGGTCGAGGATGGCGGGCTTGAAGATCATGAGCACGTTTTGCATCTGCTTGGCGTAGCCTTTGAACGCGAAGTCGACGGTGGTTTTATAGGTGCGGTCTCCGAGGAGATTGTCTGCTTCTTCCTTTAGCTCTGTAGCAGGACTGGGGTTGCCGTTGGCGGCATAGCGATCGTTGATGCTTTCGAGGTACTCCTTGCGATTCATGCTGCTGACTTTGCGTCGCTCGTTTACGGCGGATTGCCCATGTCTCGTGGTCTCGACACGCCCCATTATACCTGAGTGGTCAAAGATCTCGGCGATGATGGTACGTTGGACTTTGTTCTGCTCCGGAGTGGAGAGAGGAAGGCGGACGAGTGGATTGGAAGCGAGCTTGCCCACGACCGCGAGTCCGCCTTGAGCTTCGAATGGGATTTCGCCGATGGGGCTGTTGTTCCAGGTGGGATCGACGAAGAGGAGGCGACCTAGGTTTTCGTCTTCGTAGACGGCGGGGGTATCGATGCTGGGGTCCACTTTCACGGCGGTGATGCAGTGGTTGAAATAGAAGGGGCCGGGGAGCTTTTCGTCGGCCCAGTCGTTGTCGATGGCGTTGAGGGCTACGACGTAGGAGTCGATGCCGACGGAGGCGAGCAGGGCTCGCAGGAGGGTGGACTTGTCTTTGCAATCGCCCCAGCCCACGCGGAAGGTTTCGCTGGCGGGGCGGGGGGTATAGCCGCCTCCGTTGCCAAGGTCGAGGTTGATGCTTTCGTAGTTGATGGCTTTGGCGTATTCGCCGAGGGCCTGAATCTTTTCCCAGTCCGTGGTGGCGTCTTTAGTCAGCTCGCGGGCCTTGGCGGCGATCTCCTTGGTGGGTGTTGCCATGGGGTCGGATACTTCCGCTTGGAAGGCGGCGAGGTCTTCCCAAGTCTCGAATTTGAGGTTGGAGAAGCGAAGTTGACTGCCTGGGGGAGGGGACACTGCGATCCACATGTGCTCGCGTTTTGCGGCGGAGCTGGGGCTGTCGGGCTCCCATTCCTTGGAGAGGATGTTGGTGGATTCCCAAGTGACGGTGTTGCCCTTGCTGCTTTTTTGGGGGGAGGCATCGAAGTAGGTTTCTTCGATGGTCCAACCCTCGGGGGCGCTTACGGTGAGGCGCGAAAGGGCAACGGGAGCGCTGCTTTGAAAGCTCCAGTGGAATTGGGTGAATATGGTCGATTCCGTGGTGGAGCATTCGTAAGCGAATACGTCGCCGGTGCGGGTTTCGTTCCATCCGTTTAGTTTGACGGTGTGGGTTTCGCTTTTGAGGGTGAGGTAGCCGGAGTCTGTTTCCTCCGACTGGTCTGATTTCTTATACTTGTGGACCTCGCCGTCGCTATGAAGTGTCCAAGCGTCGATCTTAGGGCGGGTTCCGGAGGAGCTGTAGTAGGGGTAGCTCGCATTTGCTCGCCAGCGCTCTTTGAGGTCGAGGATGCGAATGGCGTAGCGGATGCGTTTTTTGACTTTTCCGTCGTAGAGCACCTGGTACTCGGCTTCGTCCCAGAGGATTTCGAAGGTGGGCTCTTCTTTGTCCCGCCGCGGTGGAGCGGGTTGTTCTAGGGCGTGTTGGACCCAGTCTGGGAGTTTTGGTTTTGCGCTCGCTAGAGTGCCGAGTCCGAAAGCGAAAACGAGGGCGGCCGTAAGAGGTCGTAGCAATCTCATGGAGGTTTTGTTTAACTCTTGTCCGCTGTGGAGGATGCTTCGTTGCTGGTGCTGGCCTCTTGCTTCTTCAAGGTGAGGGTGTGGTGGTCCTGGGCGATGAGCTCGTCGAATGTCTTCTTGATGATGGGGTAGGCTTCTGGAGGGTAGGTGTCGCCCGAGAAGTCGAGGGTGCGGTGGTAGATGATGGAGTTTTTCGTTTTGTTGAACGAGAGCTTAGGGGCGTAGTTCATGAAGGCCTTCATTTCGAAAGGCCGCGGGGCGCTGGGGGCTTCGAGAGCGTAGCCGTCTGGGAGTTCGATCTCGATTTCGGAGATTTCGCGATACTTGAAGTCGAAGAAGATTTGGGTTTTTCGGGTGGGGCTGGGGAACTCTGGCTCGGCGTAGCGTTGCTCTACGTTGGGCTGGAAGAAGAGTCGGTCTCCCACGACTTCGGCGTAGCTGGGCAGGTGGATGTCCAAAGTGATCTCTATGGGGAGGAAGGGATCGGCCGCGTTTTTGACGACGATGTTCTTGATTTCTCCGTTGGACCAGATTTCGTGTAGCGCTTCTTCCAAGACTTCCTCGCGTTCGCTGTCGCTGCGATCGTCCATTAATTGCTTGAAGTCGAGCTGGGCGTTGCCGGTGGCGCTTAGGGTGATCGAACCGGAAAGGTCTCCGTTTTCGCTCAGTTGCAGTTCGCCTTTGCTGGAGGTAGTGTTTTGCTCGGGAGGAGCCGCTGGCGTATTGATCAGGATGAGCTTCTTGTTGTCTGGTACGAGAACGCCTACCTTGTCGTGTATCCAGTCGAGCTGGCCGTAGGGCATGTACTTGGCTCCGGGGTTGTGGAAGACCCAATCGTCGCCTTCCTTGATCGCGACCAAAGAGTGGGGGAGGGCGATATCGACCTGTTCCATGACTCGGGTGAAATTGTACGTGCTGCGGTCGGCGCAGTAGGCGAGACGGGCGTCGATCCCCTCTGCCCGGGCGAGGGCGCAGAAGACGGTATTTATGTTGAGCGGGTAGCCGTAGCCTTTGGATAGGGTTTTGCTGGCGGACCACTTATTGTCGATGTCTTCCCACTGCTTTGAGGTGAGCCGGTCGGCTTTTCCGTGGTAGGCGTTGATGAGCTCGGAGCGGCAGAAGTCGTAGAAGGCGCGTAGCTTTTCCTCCTTGGTTTTCTTGCCGGCGGCGAGTTCCTTGGCTTTGGCGCTGACGGTATTGTCGTCTTTGGTGTTGGAGAGCATTTCGCGGTAGAGGCGCTTGCCTTCGCTTTTCCAGAAGAGATCCCCTTCTTTGAGAGAGCTCACGTTGTAGAATGCGAACCAGGATCGAGCGTCGCTGTCTGGGGCTTGGTAAGGCTCTTCTGGATACGCGTCTTGATTTTCGAGAGTGATTTCGTAGAAGCCTTGCTTCCCCTTCTCCATGCGCTTCCCGGTGCGGTTTCCTGCCCACTTGAAGCCGTTGCCGCGATAGATGTAGGGTTTCATTTTCAGGTGCAGCTTGCGGATGGGCCATTCTTCCTGGAAGGAGACTTCGTCTTTGGGCAGGTAATAGTATTCCTCGAGGATGATGCGGTACTTGTATTCGACGATGTCGCCGACCTCGACTTGCGGGAGGGATATGGTGGTGGTGCGCCACCTGTCGTCGTTTTTCTTTCTTTCGGTTTGGGTGACGATGTCGTCGTCTTCGACTTCGATGTAGCTGCCGTCCGGCTTGATGACGCGGGCGTGGATGCTGGACGCCTTGAAGTGGTCGGGGTACCAGACCTTGGTTCTTCGGGCTGGGTCGAGAGCGCTCTTTTCGTAGATCTTGGTGCGCAGGTGGTACTTGATGAGGCGCTGGGGCATGTAGCCGCCGGTATCCATGAGATCGTAGATGATTTCCTTGTAGAGGACCTCAGCAGGGGCGCTGGGATCGAGCTCACACTCGGTCGCGGCTAGGTCGTCCTGCGAGATTTCGTCCCAGTTGTAGGCTTGGGAGTGGGAAGCGAGGAAGAGAGCGATGGCGAGGCCGAATAGGACCCGCTTGAGGGAGGTCTTTGCAGTATGCGACATGGGGAGGTACTTGGGTTGAGGAGGGAATTGCTATGGTTGACAGTACGAAATGCGTAGTAGCCATTAGGCGCAAGCTCTCGTTTTCCTAATCGCTTGGATCGTTCCTCCTAATGGGGGTGGGAAGGGGTAAATATGTAAACCCTGTAGAGCCAATTAGGGTGGAAGTTGAGCTTGTCGCTTCGCTCAGGTAGATTGTTTTAGGGGTGGGCTCGGTAGCTAAGTTTTTGGAAAAAAGGGGGGGGAGTGTATCGCGGCACGAGGCCGCTTCACGCTTTTAGCGCGCGGCGCACGATGCCGTGTCGGATGGCGGTGACGGCGGCTTCGGCGCGGTCTTTGACATCGAGATTTGAGGTGGGTTTTGACCGTATCGATGGAAATCTTGAGGGAGCTGGCGATTTCCTCGTTACTGAGCCCTTTGGGGTGTTCGCGTTCGTTGGTAGCACGCGAAGGCCTCGTCTCTGGGGAGACGAGGCCTTCTTTTTGAATTTGCTTGTTGCGGTGGTGGTGGAGCGGACCGCTCAGAGACCTGCCTTTGGGGCGAGTACAGGTGGGAGTTCTTCGATGGGGCGAATCTTCATGCCTTTGTATTCGACTTCTGCGGCCTCGGATTGGATTTGCAGCTGGCCTTTGGTGAGGGGCTGGCCGTTTTTATCGACCGCGTCGGAGAGGGACATGACGATCTTGCCGTTGACCACGTGGATGGCTTTGTCGCCCAGGACGTAGAGGTCGAGCGTGTTCCACTCTCCGTGTGGAGCGTCCGGTTCGACGGCGGCGTGCAAGTGGCCTGTCCAGTCGGCGTAGCGGCGGTTGGGATCGTAGACGCTGCGGGTCTCGCCTTTGACGAAGGGCGCTTTGGCTTTGACGCCAGCAAGGGTGATCAAGTCGCCAAGGTCGCTCTCCTGCACCTGGTATTCGAGGCTGCTCTTGCAAACGCTCCGGAAGGCCCCGTGCTCGCCGTGGCAGTGGTAGAGGATGCCGCTGTTGCGTTTGCGGTCGAGGCGTGGCTCCCACTTCTTTTCGCCCCAGCGCATCTGGGTGGTGAGGTGGTAGTTTTCGAATTCCTTGAGCGAGGTGATGGCGCCGTAGATTTCGCCGGTGATGTGGAGGATGGTTTCGCCGTCCTGCTGGTAGGTGGTGAAGATTTTCTTGGGGTCGTTGCCCACTCCCATGGGAGCGCCTTCGTTCACGTTGTCGCTTTGGTAGGTGCCTGTGGGGAGCCCTTGCACGGTGCTGTGCGGCATGCCGATGAAGGTTTCCCACTGGCTGAGCTCGGGGTCGATTAGGTTCTGCCAGCCGGAGGCGTCGGTGGGGCGGACGGAGGTTTGGTAAGCGTGCGGGAAGTCGTCTGGAACGGGGATTGTGACCTTGCCGGTGGCGGCCCACTCGGTGCCGCGTTGGAGGGTGGTGATGAAGCTGACGTTGTTGACTGCGGGAACGGTGTGGTCCTGGTTGGCGCCGACGTGCCCGAGGGTGGAGTGGAAGACGCGGCCCTTGCCGTAGTCGATGGTGAAGAGCAGCGGTTCGTTGTAGGGGGAGGCCCCTCGTATGGCGGGGTTGGCGAAGCCGGTGGCGAGGATGGTCATGTTTTTGGCCGGGCCGCGCAGGCGGGAGTAGACTTCGTCGTTGGCGTGCAGCCACATTTCGGGGAGGCCGCGCATGATGGGATGCTCGGGCGTGCGGTTTGTCATTATAAAGTCATGACTGTAGGGATGGAAGGCTCCGCCAGGGGTGCCCTCTTCGTGCACGGCTTGGCAGCCTTGCCAGTGGACGCGAGGTCCGAAGTCGTCGTTGCGCCCGCCGCGCTTTTCGGGGGTTTCGGGGTAGAGGGGAGGCGCGTGGAGGCCGGCTCCGCCCCAGCCGCCGAGGCCGATCATTTCATTGAACTCGGGCCAGTGAGGAAAGGAGTTGTCGGTGCCGTGCACCACGACGAGGCCGCCGCCGTTTTTCATGTATTCAACAAATGAGGACTTGGTTTCCTCTGGCCATTCTTCGCCTTCGTAGTCGAGTACGATGACGTCGTAGGCGCTCCAGTTGGGGGCGAAGCCTTCGAGGGATTCGCCAGTGGGAGTGGTGACGACTTTATCGACCGCGAAGATGCCGGCGTCGTTCAAGTGCTTCTCCATGGCGGCGCTGTTGCCCTTCCAATTGTGATACTTGTTGGATCGGCCGGTGAGCAGCATTACGTCGATGGGCTCGTCCTTGGCGTGCGTCGCTAGCGGCGACGAGAAGGCAAGGGCGAAGGCCGCGAGGCTTAGGAGGGATTTTCTCATAATTCGGTACGTTGGGGGGGAATGGTACGTGGGCTCGAGCCTTTGAATAAAAGCTACGATATGCGAGAAAGAGATGACTGAAAAGGTCTAGCCTGCATTATTCATGAAATTCGTAGCGAGAGTCCGCGAGCCCAGTGCGGAAGCGGTTTTGACGCCGTTTCGC
>JBNKSG010000110.1:0-12241 GCA_050297195.1 Opitutaceae bacterium
CCCACAGAGTGTTGTGATTTTGGTGTAAGCGACTGACTAAACGAAAAATGCTCTATTGGGGCGGCTTTGCGTGGAAGGCTTGTTGGTACATTGACTCCAACTGGCCGACTCCCTTGGTTTCGATTCGAGGAATTTGCCGTACTTTTGCGAACCAGTAGTCGGATTCCTTTTTGTCGGAACGGGAGATGGCGTCGAAAAGCACGGAGGTAAGGGCGATGGAGTTGTTTGGTTCTCGCTTGAGGGCTTCCTTCATTTGCTCGACGCCTTCCGTCAAGCGATTTTGGGCAATGTAGGCTTGGGCTAGGGAGGTGTAGCCAATGGCTTCTTGCGGGCGCACTTCGATGGACTTCTTGAAAGCGGTGATGGCTTGGTCGAACTGCTTCTGGGCGAGCAGCTGATTGCCTTTTTCGATTTGGAGGGAAGGGGAGTCGGGGGCGGCGCGCAAGGCGTTGTTCAAGGTACGTCGCACGAGGGTTGGGCTTTGGCGTTGTTTGGCGATTTCAATTAGCCCGAGCCAGGCGTCGGCGAAGTCGGGCTGGAGTTCCACGCATTTTTGGTAGTGCGTTTCTGCGTCTTCGAATTTGCCTAGATTCATGTAGATCCCGGCTAGCTGGAATCGGAGGGAAGAGGTGTCGGGGTCTAGTTTTACGGCGCGCTCGACGTGGCGTAATCCGGTGCGCACGTCACCTTGGTGGACGGCCCAACCACCTGCGATGGAGACTTGGTAGGCGTCGTAGCAGTCGTTCATGAGGTTGAGCGACCAAGGGTCGGGGATGTCAGCGTAGCTGCCCCAGACGATGTTTTGAAGGATGCGGTTTTCGAGGTGCGGAAGGTTGAGGCGTTCGTAGACGTCGCCTAGGAGGTCGGCCCCGATTTGGAAGTTGGTCAGCTTTACGGCTCGTTCGAGGTGGGTTCTGGCTAGCTCCCAATCTTCGTTGGCGATGGCGACGCGCGCGAGTCCGACGAGGGCGTAGGCATTGGCTTTGTCTTTTGATAGCGTATTGTCGTAGACGGCCTTTGCCTCTTCGAAACGGTTTCGTTTGAGCAGCGTATCGCCGAGTCGGATACGGGCCGGCAGGTAGTCCGGCGCGAGATTGATCGCTTTTTCGAAAAGCGGGGTGGCCTCTTCGAGCTGGCCATATCCGGCGAGGATGCGGCCGAAGTGGTAGGGCCAACGCGCTTCGCTCGGGTCGACGAGGACGAGGGTGGCGTAGCATTGCCAAGCCTCTCGGGTGAATCCGTTCGCGTGGTAGAGGCGACTAAGCTCGGCGAGGCCTTTGAGCTGATCGGGGCCGTCTTGGGATTGGGTGGTCGCTTTTTGGATACGGTTTAGCAGTTCCGCGTTTTCGACAGCGGAGGGAATGGCTGGGGTCGCGTCGGAAATGAGGGTGGCCGTTTTGCTGGACTTTTGCCAGAGGAGGAATCCTGCGGCGATTCCGGCTATGACGAGGACGATGGGGATGAGTTTCTTCAAGGTGAGATGGGGTCGGGCTCGTGATTGCGTGCGTGCGAACTGGGAGTTTATTGGGGTTTCCAGATCATGAAGCGGCTCATGCGCTCGTAGGGTTGGTAGGCGTGGAATCCGCCGGAGACGATGCTGTTGCGCCCGTTTCCGTCGAAATCGCCGACGTCGATGCTGAGGAGTTGGATGGGATCGTGCGCGAGTACGATGGATTGGAAGTTCATGCTGCCGTCGTTTTCGTAGAGCATAAGGGATTCGGCTTGAGGGTTGGCCCAGTCGTTAAAGCTGGAGAGGGCGAGCACGTCGACGTCTCCGTCATTGTCTATGTCAGTGGCAATGGGGGAGTAGGCTCCGCCTAGGTCGGCGATGCGGTGGTACTTGAAGAAGCCGGATCCCTTGTTTTCGAGCCACTGGACGCCGTGCCATGGGCGTGGGCCCGGGACGGGGTTGGGGCCGAAGCCGTCTCCGTTTGTGAATACGAGGTCTGGGAGTCCGTCGCGGTTGAGGTCGGCGGAGGACATGCCGGAGATGGCGTAGTCGTCGTTGGTGGATCCCCAGATGGCTCGGCTTTTCTTGAAGCCGCCGGTTCCATCGTTTTCGAAAAGGTGGATCTCCTCCCACTGCTGGGAAACGAGGGCGGCGAAATCGAGCCATCCGTCTCCGTTGTAGTCGTCGATAGTGACGTTGATCGTGCCAGAGAGTTGGAGTACGGTTTGGGATTCGAACTTCCAGTTGCCGAGGTTTCGCATCCAGCGAACTTCGCCTTGATCGTATCCAAATTGTCCTACGACGAGATCGAGGTCGCCGTCCTTGTCGAGGTCGGCAGCGCGGGCGTCGGTGACGCGGTCGACGTTTTCGAGAAGGATGCGCTGGGTGAAGTTTTGCGAACCGTCGTTTTCGAGGACCAGGAGGGTGCCGATCTTGTCGTTGTTGGGAAAGACGATGTTCATGCAGGAGACGAGGACGTCGAGGTCGCCGTCGGCGTCGAGGTCGTAGGCTTCGGCGTGCACGGGAGCTTGGGCTTGGGCAGCGATGACGATTTCTTGGAAGCTTCCGTCTTCGAGTTGGCGGAGCCAGACGACTTCGCTGTCCTTGGCTTCGCAGCCGATGGCGTCGATTCGTCCATCTTGGTCGAGGTCGACGGCTCGGACGTGAGCGACCCACGGGCGTCGGTCGCCGATGGGATTGCCGATTTCGGTTCCGGCGAAGCGCTTCAGGTCGACCTGGGGGGAGGCTTTGGGTGGCGGGGGAAGCTGGAGGTCGTCCGCCGAGGGAGCGCAGCCCGAGAGGGCTAGGGAGAGGGTTGCTAGGCTTGCGAGGTAGGGGTGTCGTATCATGGAAAGGAAAAACTGTGTAGAATGAACGCGGAAGTGTGAATGGTGAACTGGACTTTTTTTTCGGGCAAAGCGGGAGCGCAGGGATATGCGTATCTTCTGCATTTTTTTGATCTGAAGCGGTTGGTTTAGCAAGTTGGCGCGGGCGTTGCTAGATCGTGGGTGCTGAAAGAACGAATCTTTCAGATCAACTAAAACAAAGTGAAAGGACATCTAATGAGTACGCACGCAATTACAGGGACCCCAGTATCAAACGGCATTTCCACCGTTGCGGCCCGACAGGCGAGCGACTTGAAAGCGTCCTTGAATCGTCAACTGATGGGGCTCTTGGACGCGACGATGCGCGAGACTTGGTTGCCGATGGGGTTCCGTGTTTTGGTTGTGCAAGAATTTCCATCGATGCGGCGTATGCTGGAGCGAGGCAATATCCGCCGCTCCGCTTTTCGCTCCTATGTCGAAAACCTGCTTGATGAGGCCGAGCCTTACGGCGTGTTCTCCAAGAGGTCCGCGGCTCTGCGCGCTCTGCGTGGCTTGCATGCGGACTTGGTGAGCTCCGAGGTCGCTGCATAGGTCGAGTAGTTAAATTTCAGTTACGGGGTATAGTGGGTCGTGGCGCTTATGTGGCGCTGCGACCCATTCGCGTTTTTTGGGGGAGAAGAAATCGCGTGACAAGCACGCTCCCACAAAGCTCTTGAATGTGGTCCGACTGGTGGTCGGACCCTCCCTATTGTTGATTAGAACTTGCCGTTGAGGGATTCGGCGTAGCCGGGGAGTTCGGTGTAGGCGAGGCCGATGGGCTCGCCGTTTTCGTCGAGCACGCGACAGGCGCCTTCCCAATAGGCGAAGTCGCCGATGGAGCCGTGGAGTTCTTGGTCGTCGGCGAAGGGCTGGATCCGCAGTTTTTGGTTTTCCCATTCGATCTCGTATTCGACGGGATAGGACGCGGCGGAGTGTGGACTTGTCCAGTGGTGGAGCGGTTTCCAGCGGAAGGCGGTCCCTTTGAATTCGGTTTTGGCTCCGTCGGGGGAAATGAGAGTGAGGCGGGAGTTGGGGTCGATGGCGCCGTCTTGTCGTCGCATGACGTAGGCCATGAGTTCGCTGCCGTCGTCGAGGATGAGGCTGCTCCAATTCCAACCGATTTGCTCGGAACTGAGCTGGCTGGAGCTGAATTCGTGATCCATCCAAGCGACGCCAGTGAGCGGGGTCTGGGATTGCGGGTTTTTGAGCGCGCCGCTGACCTCGAGCCGGGTGAAGGTGATGTAGTGGCTGGCTGCTCCTTTTTCGTCACCTTTCTGGGAATAGCCGTCGTCGCCGAACAAGGTTTTGGGTTTTGCGGGCGTCAAGGTGAGCTCGAGCACGCCGAAATCTTTCAGCGAGAAGCGGGTTTTCATTTGCTCGGTTTTCGGGTCAAGCATGCGGAGGTACCAGTTTCCGTTGTAGAGATCGAGGCTGCCGGTTGCGGCTGCGGCGTTCCAGTCGGCGGAATTGAGTCGCTCCTCGTGGATGAATTCACCGCTTGCTTTGTCGACGATGGCAGCGTGGGCGAGGTAGACTTGTTGGGCTTCCGAGTCGGGTGTGTCTTTGCTCGCTGAGCGGAAGAAGGTGATTTGGAAGCCGAGGGCTCGGGAGTCGGAGTTCAGGTGGCCGGTGATGTACCACCATTCGGTTTTGAATTCTGGGTGGCTGCCGTGGTCGCGGGGAAATTGGAGCTTCGCCTCGGGGCGGGCGAGCGCGAATCCGGTATCGGGCTCTACGGGGAAAGGCGATTGGGCGGAGAGGGCGGCGAGTGAAATCGAGCAAATGAGAATGGTGGCGAGGCGTTTCATTCTTCGGATTGTGGCGGTAGCTTGGCGGACCAGCGGCCGACGAAGTAGGAGACGATGCTGGCTCCGGTCGCGGTTAGGAGGCTTAGCCCAGCGAGGGTGATCCATGGTATGGATACGTTTAAGGTCCAGCCGAAGGATTGCTTGTTTATGATAAAGACGAGGGTTAAGCCCAGGAGACAGCCGAGGAAGATGCCTGCGAGGATGCCGAGGACGGCGAGGGCGAGTCCTTCCCAGAGGCTTGAGAGGGCGATGGTGCGGACGTCGAAGCCGATGCGTTGGAGGGTGCTGATCTCGCCGCGGCGTTCGATGAGGAGGGAGGCGAGCATGGATCCGAGGCCGATTACGGAAATGAGCAGCCCGATTCCCTCGAGGGCGTAGGTGATGGAGAATACGCGATTGAAGATGCGCAGGGTTTCCTCGCGGAGCCATCGATTGGTCATGACGGAGAGGGCGGGGTAAGCCTCGCTCAGTTCGCGAGCGAATGCGTCGATGTCGCTTGGATTTCCGACATGCAGGGCGAAGGCGCTGGGGCGGGTGATTCCGCTGAGCTTCTTGAAGGTTTCCTTGTCGACTCCGAGGCTGCCGTTTTCGTTTCCGTAGTCGGCCATGATGCCGATGACGCGAAGTTCCAAGGTTCCTTTTCCGCTTGGGAGCTGGACTCGGTCGCCTACCGTTTTTTGGAAGCGGCTAGCGAAGGCTTCGTTTACGATCGCGGTGTTGTCGCTTTGCAGGTCGAGCAGATTGTCGGGGCGTTTGATCCAAGTGGTATGGTCGATTCGGTGGAGATACTCGCTGTCGAAGCCGATCAGTTGAGTCGGTAAGTTTTGGATACGTGTGGATGTTCGATAGATGACTCCGAGGTCGCTGACGCGAGGATCAGTTTTGATTGCTTCTAGGATTTCGACTCGAATGCCGGGGGCGTGGTGGGAGGCGCTGACTGACTTGGGGCGGATGAATAGGTCGGCTTGCAAGGTGTTTCCGATCCACGTTCGCACGGTCGATTCGAAGCTTCCGATCAGGAAGATCATGGAAGCGGTCATGCCGACGGAAAGGATGACTCCGGCGAGGGCTAGGCGGTGCCGGGTAACGGGAATCCTGAATTGGCTTAAGGCGAGGCGAAGGCTGGTGAAGCGCTTGCCCAGTTTCGAGCAAAGCAGGCCTAGCGATTCCAAGGTGAGGCAAGCGAGGCTGGCGACACAACCGATGAGGAAGATGGCTAAGGCGTATCCGCCTACTGGAATGGCGTGTCCGTTGCCCGCTCTGATTGGAGGTATCAGGTATGCAACTACGGAAAGGGTTGCGAGCGCGGTTGCGGCGATCCAGTAGGTGCGTCTCGAATAGCTGGACCGGTGGTTGCCTTGGCGAATGGTTTCGATGACTGGTGAGCGTGCGGCTTGGCGGGCCGGCCACCAGCCCGCTAGAATGCAGAACAGGATGGTGAGGGACCAGGCGAGGCTGGCTTCGGCGAGGGAGTACTGGTGGGAAATCGAGCTCGCGTTGTAGTAAAGCGTATTGATTGTTTGTCCGACCATTTCGGTTGAGACGCGGGCCATGGCGTTGCCGAGGAGCAGGCCCATGCCTCCGCCAAGAAAGCCAATGAGGCAGGCGTCGGCGAACCAGAGAAGTTGTGTGAGGCGAGTGGATACGCCGAGAGAGTGCAGGGTTGCCACTTCTCCTTGCCGTCGGGCGACGGTGCTGTCCATGGCTTGAAAAACGAGGCAGATCGCGACGAGGAGGGAGAGTACGGAGAGGGCTCGCAGATTCATGCGCAGGGCGAGCGTCATGGTGGCCCCGGTTGCTTGGCGTTGGCTTTGGGATTCGATGACCCAGTTGCCCGGATTCGCTTTCGCTAGGAGTTGGGCGGCCTTTTCGATTTGGGAGGCAGAGCGGTCTTCTTCGGTCCAAAGGATGTCGACTCGGTTCGCGTGCAGCGGTTTGGCGAGCAGTTCGCTCAGGTCGCGCCAGTCCATGACGAGGACGTTGGAGGCGGCGCGTTTGTCTTTGTCCAAATGAGGGAGGGGGCTGACGAAGGGGAGGGTTACGACTTTGTCTTCGATGAAGAGGCTGAGAGAATTTTGATTTTCCCAGCCAAAGGCGGCAGCCGTTTCGGCCTGCGCGTAGACGCCTCGTGGACGTGCGAGGGAGCCGGCTTTTGCTCTTGGCTGGCTGGTGAGGAAGGTGCTTTCCGCATCGTGCCGCAGCAGAAAGTTGGAGGCCGAAAGGAGGTCCATCCCGACGATAGTGAAAGCGGTTTCGGAGGGAGGTATGTCTGGGCGATCGTTGAGCCGGGCGCTGGCGATTATTTGAGGGACGATGGTCGCCTCTGTATCGAGAAGGGCGATACGGATGGTCCGCAAGTCTTCGAGTGTGAGGTCGGAGAGTGAAGACGTGATGACGAGCTGGCTTTGTCCGGAGACGGTTTGGGCGAAGCGGTCGAAGCTCTGGGTGGAGGCTCGGTTGGCCAATCCGATGGCGAGGAAGGCTCCGGTGCCGAGGGCGACTATGGAAACGAGCAGGATGAGTTTTACCCAGTGGCGTATCCAGTAGCGGATGCCGAAACGCCAAAGTAGACTCGCGAAAAGCGCAGCGTTCATCCTAGGCGGAAGCCGGGGAACTCTCGGTCAGAAGTCCATCCGAGAGGTGGAGTTGACGTTGGCAGATGCGGGCGGCCTCGTCGCTGTGGGTTACCATGAGCAGGGCGGCGCCTTCCTCGTCGGTTAGTTCCCTGAGGAGCTGCAGGACGCTGGCTCCGGATCGGCTGTCGAGGTTTCCGGTAGGTTCGTCGGCGAAGAGAATGGGTGGTCGGTGGGCGATGGCTCGCGCGATGGCGATACGCTGCATTTCTCCGCCGGATAGCTTGGCCGGGTAGGCGTTGGCGCGATGGGCGATGCCCATGCGTTCGAGCAAGGCGTCGACCCGCTCGTTGCGCTCGGCGGGCGGGTGTCCGAGGAGTTGCAGGGGGAGCTCGATGTTTTCGCGGGCGGTGAGGGTCGGCAGGAGGTGGAAGAACTGGAAGACGGTGCCAATTTTCTCCCTGCGGCAATTCGCCAGCTCGTCTCGATTGAGACTGTCGAGGCGTTCGCCTCCCAGCCAAACGCTGCCCGAGTCTGCTGGCATGACTCCGCTTAAGCAGTGCAGGAGGGTCGACTTGCCGGAGCCCGAAGCTCCTAGCAGGGCGAGCCGTTCTCGCGGCTTGAGCTCGAGGTCGATGCCGGAAAAGAGGGTTCGCTTGCCGAAGGTTTTGCTGAGGCCCGAACACAAAAGAGGAGGTGATTCACTCATCTTGGAACGCTAGGGTTGAACAATTGTTGGACCGTTCATGCTTTGTGGAATTTGCTCCATTCGCTGGTGTTTCTCAATCGTTAGGTTGTTTGAATTAATTATGAACGCGATTATTGCCGCACTCAGCCAACTCGTGAATCCCGTTCGCTTGCAAGCGTCCGTTGGGAGAATCGGGTGTTGGCGTATGTCGTTTCATCTGAGTTGGATCGGGTGGAAGTCGAGGCGTCCTTGGATCGCTGGTTCGCGGTATTGGAGATCGGGATATGTTGCTAGTGAACGCCGGCGAGATCGAGTTGGAAACGGAATTATCGCTGGAGATAGATCCAGCGAAAATGCAGAGGAAGCGAGCTCTTTGGGGCATCGAGGCATCCGAGACTTGGTAAAGGCGGTGGAGTGAAGGAAGCAAAGCTGGGTCTTGGAGTCGATGGCGGCTTTGGTTCGTTGTTCGGTAAGAAGAAAGTAGAGGGGAATTGTATGGTGAAATGGATACAAACGTTTGTAGTGGTAATGCTAGCCGGGGTTTTGGCGATTGCTTGTTCCGAAAGCGAAGAGGAGGCTCCGAACCAATCGCTTGCTGTGTACGTAGATGTCGATCGGTTCATGGGGGCTTGGTATGTGCATGGTTACACGCCGACTCCTTTGGACAAGAATGCGTACAATGCGACCGAGGCGTATGAGTTGCGGGAGGATGGGAAGATCCAGACGACCTACCGATTCCAGAAGGGCGGCTTCGACGGGAAGTGGAAAACGATGAAGCCGCGCGGTTGGGTGTATGATACGGAAACGAATGCGGAGTGGCGGATGCGCTTTTTTGGGATATTCACCGCGCCGTATTATATCTTGTACGTTTCGCCGGACTACAAGGAGACGGTGATCGGGCACCCGGACAAGGATTTGGCGTGGGTGATGACGCGGTCGCCGCGTTTGGATGACCGTGACTACGAGCGCTTGCTTTTCGAGTTGGCCCGTCGGGATTACGATATGGAAAAGGTGATCCGCGTGCCGCATAGCGAGAATTAGGTCGCGGTGCGGCCATGAGCGTGGGGCCGTTTTGAGGTTGTCGCGGCGTTGGCTTGGGATTTGTTTATGTAGATGCCCAATGCTGCTGACCTCGTTGAGTCTTTTCCTGCTTTTCTGCCTTTGCTGGTGACCTTGACGGTCGCGGCAGCGGCTCTCCTAGGGACACGGTGGTATTTTGCGCGGCAGACGGCGAAGTTTGGTACGCATAACAATTTTTCGCGCCCGATCGTGATGTTGATGCTTTCGGCTTTCGCGTTGGTGGCGATAATCATCGCCTTGCCGCTGGAGAATGGGACGAAGGACCAGCTGCTTGGCTTGTTCGGACTCGTGATGACCGCCATCATCGGTTTGTCTTCGACGACGTTTGTGGCGAATGCGATGGGAGGCTTTATGATTCGGTCAATCGCCTCCTTCCGCTCGGGCGATTTCGTGCGGGTGGGGAATACCTTTGGGCGCGTCTCTGCGCGCGGCTTGTTCCATACGGAGATCCAGACCGAGGACAGCGACCTGACGACGCTGCCGAACCTGTACCTCGTGACGAATCCGGTTACGGTGGTGAGAAATTCGGGCACGATCATTTCGGCCAGCGTTTCGCTTGGCTATGACGTGCACCAGGGGAGGGTGGAAGCCTTGCTTTTGGAAGCGGCTCGGAACACCGGTCTAGACGATCCGTTTGTTCGGGTGATGGAGCTCGGCGACTTTTCGGTCGTGTATCGGGTGGCTGGCTTGTTGACGGAGGTGAAGCAGCTGGTGAGTCGTCGCTCTCAGTTGAACGTGAGTGTTCTGAATACGTTGCACGATGCTGGGATCGAAATCCTTTCGCCGAGCGCGATGATGCAGCGTCCTTTGAAGGACGGGCAACGGGTCATGCCTTGCTCGAGTCCGCTGCCAGCGAGCGAATCGATGAAGGAGGATGTTCCGGAGGAGCGAATTTTCGACAAGGCCGAGGAAGCGGAGACAGTGGAGCGATTGGTGTTTCAACGCGACGCGTTCGTGAGGGAGAAGATCGAGTTGGAGAAGGGCATGGGCGAGCTTTCCGATACGGAAAAGGAAAGAGCTCAGAAGCGTATACAGATATTGGAGACGGAGATACTACGAATCGACGCCCATCGGGAAGCGTTCGAAGGACGCGAAGAGGGGAAGTCGTGAGGGATTTTTTGATATCGCGTGACAAGCACGCTCCCACGGGTTGGGGCGCTTACTCGGTGGTGATGACTGCTTCTTCCTCGGGGGAGGCTTCTTCTTCGATAGTGAGGACTTCGGCCTCGGCCTCGAATTCGAGGATCTTGTCCATCAGGATCTGAGCGGGCTTTAAGTCCTCGTCCCAAGAAAGCGCATACAGGAGCTCGTCTTTAGCCGCGTCGTATTCCTGGTGGAAGTAGTAGAAGTACCCGAGAACGAAATGGGCTTTGAAGTCGCGCGGGTAGCGTTCGACCCATTGCGTTAGCTCGAGGCTATGTTGCTCGAGGTCTTCGGTGTTCGAGTAGATTTCGCTTAGGTTGACGTAGGCGTCGGCCCATTCGGGGAAGAGTTCCATGCCGCGAACGATGTCGTCGAAGGCGGACCGGTAGTCCTTGACGGCGATTTGGGCCTGCGCTTGAGCGAGGTGGATGAGGGCGTTTTGTGGATATTGCTTGCTGGCGGTCTTGAACTGGACGAGCGAGTCGTAGTAGCGCCCTTTGGCGAAAGCTGCGTAGGCTTTGGCGAGCGAATTGCTGGAGCGAAAGATGTCTACGGGGCTGCTGTCGTCGAAATACTCTTGGTATGCCCAATCGGGGATGTTTCGGTTTCGGTAGTCTCCGAGGTCTACGAAGAAGTAGAGGCTGTCTTCTCGGTTCATCGTGTAGTAGCTGCGAGGATACGCGTACCAGTGTCCGGAGAATTGGTAGTGGCCGCAGTTGGCGCTGTGTACGTGCGTATCGGAGCTGACTATGAGCCAGCGACTGCCGTCGTACATGTGTTCGCAATAGTCGGTATGGACGTGGGTGCGCGGAAAGTCGTTCCAGTGATTGTCGTAGTAATAGTGTCCGCAACCGGGACCGTGGATGTGGTAGCACGAGGTGTTGTGCCAGAAGCCGTCGTAGTAGAAGTGGCCGCACCCGATGTGATGGCGGTGAATGCTGCCGGAGTAGGAGAGCCAGATTCCGTTATCGTAGAAGTGTCCGCAACCGAAGCCATGAACGTGTCCGATGGAGAAGGAGATCCAGGATCCCGAATGGTGGTAGTGTCCGCAGCCGTCGTAGTGGCGGTGTTGGCGTGGGTAGTCGTGCCAGCGGTTGTCGTAGAAGTGGTGGCCGCAGCCGTCCCCATGTCGGTGGCTGTGCTTGTCGATGTGATGGTAGCGGGTGGTAACGTTTCCGTGGCGGCTGTTGCGGGGGCGCTGGTCTCGGTGCCCGTGGTCGTGGTTGGCTTTTGCGATGGTCGCGTTGCGGATTCGTTCCCTGGGCTGGTCTCGGCTATGGTTTCGATTTCCGTCTTCGAGTTCGCGAACCACGCGTCGGCGTTCGGATTCCCTTCTTTTGGCGGCTGTGACTTGAGTGTTGCGTCGACGTTCCAGGTACACGGTCCGGGCGAGGTCGCGGTTTTGCGTGTAGGTTCTTTCGACGGTCTGCTGTCGGCTTGGGCGGTTGGCTCTCTCCTGGTGGTTGTGTTCGTCGCGATTGTGTCGCGTATGGCGTCCAGTCGTGGTGGGCGTGACTGTAGTTACCGTTTGGGTACGAGCGGGGCGGGTGACAGTATTGGAAGAGGTATTGGCCCGCTGGCTGCGATTGGCACGCGAGACGGTGGCGATGGTCGCTCTTCTCGTTTGCGTAGAGCTCGTTTCGGGGCGTTGGGGTCCGATTCGCCTATGCGAGGTGGCGCTGCTCCGCGTAGTGGTGACGCCCGGATAGTTGTGGGTCTGAGGCCTGGTTACGGTGGTGGTGGTGGTGGTGGTGGTCGGGCGGCGTTGCGGTCGTTGCGCGGTTGTGGTGGTTGTAGGGCGTTCAGTCCTTTGGGGGCGACTTACGGTTGGACGGTTTGGGACGCTGTTGCGATTCGGTGCGGTCGCGGTGGCGACTCGTTGCTGCTGTTGCGAGGGGCGTTGTGGTGGAGCGGTTCGTTGAACGCGTGGTTGCGAAGTAGATGGTGCGCTGCGTACGACGGGGACGCGAGTGGGCTGGGTCGCTGGACGCGAAGGGCTGCTGGAGCGTGATGGCGGGGGCGGGGGCGTTGCGGGCGGCGGGGTGCGTCGGTGGGCGTTGCTGCTAGAACTGCTTGAGTTGCTGCCCGAGCTGGAACTGCTGCGGTTCGAGCTGCGGCTGTTTCTGCTGGAGGAG
>JBNKSG010000111.1:0-12188 GCA_050297195.1 Opitutaceae bacterium
CTTGATATCGCGGTTGAGAATGCCGATGAGATGAGGATCGGCGAGGATGGTGTTTGGGGGGCTTGGATGCCTGTCTCAAGGTTTGCGTCGCACCAACTGCTTGACCCGTCGGCGGGCGAAAAACGTATCCAGATAGAGTTTCGCAACGAATCGCTACAAGCGGGGGCCGTGGCAGTGGATAAGATTGTTTACGGGCCTGGGCTTGGTGGAGGTATCGCGCTCGAGGACATGGCCGGTGGGGCCACTGTTGTCTTCAATGGAGAGCTCTTGCCTAATGCGACGCCGACTAACTTAAGGGGGCTTCCTGCTGGGGAGTATTCGGTTTCGATTTTTCGTCCCGGTACCGTTTATGAGAATCCGTCCCGCAAAGTGAGGGTTGAAGAAGGCGGCGTGGTTTCTTTGGGCTTTGATCCTGCGAGCGTTAGCGCGGTTAGCGGTTATGCTTCATGGCTGTCTCAATACTTATCCGCAGAACAGCTCCTCGAGGCCTTCTACGCAAGTCAGGAAGCGGACCCTGATGGGGATGGACTGACGAATCGCGAGGAGTACCTTTCCTTGACGGATCCTATGGACAGAAACTCCAAGCTGACCGTGCGATGGATGGATACGAAGGGCGCTGAATTGTTTTATGGCCCCATACATCCAGATGTGAGCTCGTTGCTAACCTTCAGCACCGATCTCGACTCTTGGATGCCGGTTCCGGGAATTCGTATTTCCAAGTCCGGAAGCGAATACACGGTTGATTTGAACGGGTTCTCAGAGAAGGCGTTCTACCGCGTCCAACTTGATCGCGAGCTCTCTCCCAATTTGCCGGAAGGGTTTCAACCGATCGATGCGGGAACGTTTTCGATGGGTTCCCAAACCACGGAGCGAGATCGCAGGGAAACGGAGACATTGCATAGCGTAACGCTCACCCAATCCTTCTATATGGATTCTATGGAGACCACGAACGCTTCCATGGTTGAGGTGTTCAATTGGGCTATTGGCAATGGCTTTGCGAAGCTCAGCGCGTCCCAGTTGAGCTTGAACGGTACGGTGTTGCTCGATCTCGAAGTCAATGAAGACAGGCTCTTGATATCGGGCGAAACGCTCGGCGTGCAAGAAGGGTTCGACGAACACCCCGCCGTCGGGGTGACTTGGTTCGGTGCCGTCGCCTATGCTCATTTTCGCAGCCTGAAAGAGGGGCGTGAATCGGGACTGAGTCTTGTCGACTGGAGCTACGACTTTACCGCTTCCGGGTATCGTTTGCCGACGGAGTCCGAGTGGGAGTATGCGTGTAGGGCTGGTACGGATACGGCATTCAGCTCTGGGGACAATAAAGCGAGCGACTGCAATTTGGACATTAGCTTGAGTTCGGTGGGATGGTATTGCCAGAACAGTGGAGGCGACACGCACAAGGTCGGCTTGAAGTTGCCGAATGCCTGGGGGTTGTACGATATGCACGGCAACGTGTCGGAATGGTGCTGGGATCGCTACCTGTTGGATTGGGGCAGCGGCGGGGTTCTTAATCCGATCGCTTCCAGCGATTGCGACGAACGCGTGGCGCGTGGGGGTAGTTTTGCCTCCGCCGTGCAGCGCTCCCGGTCTGCCTCTCGCGTTCCGGTGGACCCCGTCGATGCGGAGCGAACGACGGGATTCCGATTGGTTTTAGTTGAATCGGCGGAAAGTGGAAACTGAGGCCCTGGAAGGAGACAATTAATGAAGGGTAAGACGAATAGCGTTTGGAAGCGTATAAGATTAGGTGGATCGGTCCTAGCGCTTGGCGGAGCAGCGATGGTCGCGGACTTGCGGGCGGCGCCAATCGTTTCCAATGTGGTGGCCGAGCAGAGGCCTGGCACGGGAGTCGTCGATATCCGATACGATTTGGATCACAGCGAAGGCCTTGCATCGAGCGTATCGCTGGAAGCGAGCCTGGATGGCGTGAATTGGGAGGCTGTTGAAGAAGCGGCCGGCGATATTGGCAAGTTTGTGCGGGTGGGTACGGGCAAGGCGATATTGTGGAACGCGGGCGCGGAGTGGTCTTTGGATGTGTATCCTCAGGTCAAAATTCGCGTCGTAGCGGATGATGCTCATAGAGTTGTGGGGGAGTTTTACATGCCGACCCACCATTACAAGTTCGATGGTGACGCGTTCGATCACGAGGGTGATGTAAATGGCGTGGTGGGAGAGTCGGTGAATGCCAGCGCTGAGGCGATCGTCGGTCAGGCTCTGCGTTTTAACGGGACCGATAGCGAAGTGGATTTTGGGGCCTCTAGCGAGTTGCTAGATAGCTCGCTCTTCTCGATCACTTTTTGGTTTAAAGCCAACGAGGTAGACGATCGGGTGATCCTGTCGAACGTGGTCGGCGAATCCTATGAGGTCGGTGATTTCGAGCTGCGGGTCAGGGATGCAACGGGCGATGAGCTTGGTTATGGACCGGGAACGCTTTACATGGGCGGCAAAGACAGCGATGGGAAGGCGATACGTAACGCCTTCAACGCGGGGCTAGAGGCGGATCGCTGGCAACACATCGCTTTGGTCGTCGATACCTCTGAAACCGTGGGTGCGTCAGCCCGTCTTTGGGTGGATGGCGTTGAAGTGACTGAAGTAGACGCGTATTCGGGCGAGGGGCTGACCAATCGTTGGTCTGGTATTGTGGGGGGAGGGTCTCAAGTCCTCAAAGCGGGCCTGGGTTTTGGCGGTAGCTCTTTTTCAGGGGAATTGGATGAGTTGAGGATTCATGGACGCGCCTTGGAAGCCGCTGAGGTCATTGTTATGGCCAATGCGGATGCCGAATATCCCTTGGTCCCGGCGGGTACCTTCACGATGGGGTCACCGAACGATGAGCTGGGACGAGGTTCTGACGAAGTGCAGCGAGAGGTGAGCCTGACGCAGTTCTTTTTCATGGGCAGAACAGAGGTCACGAACGCTCAGATGGCGGACGTACTGAATTGGGCATATGGGGAGGGCTTGCTCGAGGTGGCCTCGGATTCGGTCAGGAATGCGGAAGGGCGTTCCGAGGTGCTGCTCAAGCTCGACCAAAGCCAGATCGTTTTTGTGGAATCCGAAGTATACTCCTATTTTGCGGTCAAGGAAGAGAGAGAGAACTACCCGTGTTTTGAAGTGAGCTGGTTTGGCGCCATGGCTTACTGCAACTACCTCACCCGCAAGGAGGGAATCTTGTCGCAAGCGGTCGACCTTTGGGATTGGACGGTTGATCATGATGCGACTGGATACCGCCTCCCGACGGAGGCGGAGTGGGAGTTCGCCTGCCGGGCGGAATCCGTCTCTGCCTTCTACAACGGTTCTATTTCGCAGCCAGTGGGTCCCGAAATAGATCCAGCGCTAAACGGGGTTGGATTCTACGACCTTAATTCGGCCAATGAAGACTATCCGATCTTTGCCGGAAAGGGAACCCAAGCGGTAGCGTCGAAAGCTCCGAATGCGCATGGACTATTCGACCTGCATGGGAACGTGAACGAGTGGTGTTCCGATTGGTACGAGAGCGATTGCGGCGGCGATGCTGTGAATCCTATGGGAGCGCGGACAGGCGGGGCGCGCGTGATCAGAGGCGGCGCCTGGAATTCGCAGGCTCAGGACTGTCGTTCTGCGAATCGGTCGTCCAGCTCTCCGGATTTCTCTGGCGAGGGAATTGGGTTTCGCGTGGTGCGACGTCAGTAATGGCAATTGCCTAGGTGGTCTGTGGTCGAATATTAATTGTAATATTACGGGCCTAGTAGGGAGTAATGTATATATTATAGAAACTGATGTTCTATATGGTATGCTATTAGCAAGGCGGTAGGAGTGATTGCCCCTTCTATATACCCGTAAGGGGATAGGTGTCCTATTGCTACTATTATTGTCCGGATTGGGGATAGGGGGAAATCTCATATAGGTCTGGATTCGTTAAAAACCATTGAAAATAGAGGCCTTTGATAGGATACAATGTAGGCAGGTTTCCAATTGATGTCTGCCTTTTTGCTTTAGAGCACGGTTCTGGCGGCAGCGTGTAAAATCTGCCGTCAGAAAGCAAAAAGGCAGACCTTCCATTGGGAGTATAAAGTTCAATGGCATTCAATTTGTTGAATGCGCCGACAGGGTGAAGGGCTGCTCGATGCAGCAATTGACCTATTTCGAGACCTCCTCTGTGTATGTCCTCTCTAACTAAGTCAGCTTCGAAACTAGCCCGACCAGCGGCTCTCCTTCTGGTGTCTTTGACTTGTGGAATGCAGGAGCTCGCGTGCAACGAGCTATTCAAGCGATGGGGCGTCCAGCAGGAGACCCAAGTGGGCTTGGGGTTTGACGAAAACATCGATGGCAGCGCGGAGGCTACTCGTGATGACTATTACGCTCTGGCCTCGCACTCGGTATCCATTTCGCGCTTGAACAGCCTTACGGATTTGGTTTTCAGCGGCAATCTGGCTCGCACCCAGTTTTTTTCAGAAGGCGATTCGGATTATACAGATGGTGGACTGGCGGTGACCGCTGTCTATCCAAACGACCGGGAAGGAACCGCCTTTTGGAAAGCGGACACGTATTTGAACCGTACGACGCGGGAAAGCATAGAGACGGGGCAGCGGATACAGCCGACGATCTACGGAGTCCGGGCTTCGGGCGATTTTCTTTTTTCAGCGAAATCTGGAATGACTGGTTCGGTTGTGGCGAACCAGGTTGACCGCTCGGATGATGGGTTGGACGTCTCGAAGACTTTAGCCTTGAGGGGCGGCTACAGTGGTTCGTGGGGCGTTGAGCGACGCTGGGCGTTGGAATATGGCTTGAGGTCTCTCGATTCGGATACCGGCTCCGAATCGACGCAGCATCTATTAGTGCTGAGGGGGAGGGGAAAGCTCAGCGAGAAGGTCAACGGCGATTTTTATGCAGGCGTGCGGCGTGCAGAATTTAAGGGTCTGATCGACTTCGAGGACACTGGGCCTGTTTTCAATGCTGACCTGACATGGATCCCGTCCCCGTTGTCCAAGGCGAAAATTGGGTTGAGAAACGAGTACGGTTTTTCGGCGAATGGGTCGGCCTCAAAGCTTCAGTCATTCGATATTGAATACAGGAAAGAGTTGGGAGACGGATTCCGTGCCATTGGATACCTCGAACGCGGCATCGTGGACTTTGAGATGCTGGATGGTGAAACTCGGGACGACAGCTTTTTACGCTTTCGTGGCGCCTTGGAGTACGCGTTTACAAAACGTTTTTTTGTCCGGTTCGCAGCCGAACTCTACCAAAGCAACTCTGATGTGGAGCGCTTCGATGTGGATCGGACTTTTTACAATTTGGTAAGCGGCTGGAGATACTAGTGGAAAGTGGAGCGATGAATTTGAAAACCGATTACAATATGAAAGCGCGGCATTGGCTTCGAGTTTGGGCCGTTTTGGTAATATCGCTTGAAGCGACTATGGTGAAAGGTGGCGGAGACGTAACGTTGCTGAACGACTATGAAATTGCTCCTTTGGACTTGGTGACCTTTCAGATTTACGACGAACCAGATACGCGCCTCGTACAGCGGGTTTCTGCCAGTGGGGAATTGAGATTACCGTTAATCGGCATCGTAAACATTGCTGGACTAACGTTACGCGAAGCCGAGCAAAAGTTGGTTAGGATGTATATTGAGCAGGATTACTACATCAATCCGCAGGTGCTATTGGCGATGCAGGAGTATTCGCTGCGGAGCGTCTCGGTCTTGGGCCAGGTGAATCGACCTGAGCAGATCCTGTTTCCCTTGGAAGCCGAGTCTATGAATTTGGTCCATGCGATCACTGAAGCAGGAGGGTTTACGCGACTCGCGAAAATCGACGCGATTCAAGTGACGCGGCAAGATAAGCTGGGGTCCGAGGATCGTATAACCGTCAATTTGGAAGCATATTTCGAATCGAAACGTAAAAATTCTGAAGCCAAGGCATTCGCCTTACTGCCTGGAGATATCGTGTTCGTTCCCGAACGGACATTTTAAAATGTTACGGATTACCAAATGAAAATGAATAGATAAAACGAGGGACGTATACTCTTTCTTAAAGAGTAGAGCTTACGTCCGAATTCAAACAGTTAAGTTTTCGCCATGAAAAATGAACCAATGCCCGTTGCGCGCAAAAAAAGATATCTCATCTCGTGGATGTTTGTTGGGGACTGCATGGTGGTAGCGTTTTGCATGTTTATTGCGTATTACCTGCGTTATGTCCTGAATATTGGCGTTGTGGAAGGCGGGGAGCGCCCTCCCGTGTTTGCGTACTTCTTGCATTACTCAGCGGGTTTCTCTCTCTTTTTCTTGCTCGCTTGGAATTTGGATCTCTATGATACAAATGTTGCGCAGTCGTTGGAGCGCTCTTTGTCGCGCTTGATCAAGGTCTCCTTGTATTGGGCAGTCATGTTTTTAGGCTTGTCGCTGATTCTGAAACTGTCGCCGCCAGTTTCTCGCCTTTTTGTGGGATATACCTGTGGCTTGATGTGCGTTATGCTGCCGCTGTGGCGGATTTCTAGGGTCAAGATAGTGCAGGGGATTTGGGGGGGCAGAAGGTTTGTCCGCAAGGTTTTGGTAGTCGGTTGTCCTGATGGGAATCAAACGTTTGTCGAAAAGCTCGCAATGAGCCGTAATGAGCCCTGCGAGGTGGTAGGTGTGGTGGCTGATGGTAAATTGGTTGGTACAAAGTGGTGTAACCTACAGGTCATGGGCGGTTTAGATACTTTAGAGTCGGTTCTTGAGAGCAACTCGGTTGATGACGTTGTAGTGGCGGATAACGAGATTGGAGCTAAGGCTACCTTGAATATCGCTAAGATTTGTGAGCGTCGCTTTGTTGAGTTCAATTTGGTGCCAAACCAGTTCGATATCTTTACCCAGTGTTTGGGGCTTAAGTTGCTTGGTCGTCAACCGGTTCTGGGCGTTTCGGAATTACCGCAAAACAATATATTCAGCAGGTTGATCAAGAGGGGTCTCGATATTGCTGGAGCTCTTGTTGGTTTGGCGATCACGGTGCCAATTTTCCCGATCGTCTATTTTCTAATCCACCGGGAAAGTCCTGGGCCGGTGATTTACAGGCAGATACGAACTGGAGTTGGTGGTAAGCCATTTACAATATATAAGTTTCGGTCGATGAAACTTTCGTCAGAATCAGACGGGAAAGCGCGTTGGTGCAGCGAGAACGATGGTCGGCGGTTGAAAATTGGAGCATTTCTGCGAAAGTGGAATATCGACGAGTTGCCTCAGTTTTGGAATGTGCTTAAGGGGGATATGAGTTTGGTGGGTCCACGCCCCGAACGCCCAGAATTGATCCGCGGCTTTTTGGAGGAAATCCCGCATTACCAGAGCCGCCACTCGGTGCGACCGGGCATGACTGGGTGGGCTCAGGTGAACGGCTTACGCGGCAATACAAGTTTAGAAGATCGAATCAAACACGATCTGCAGTACATCGAAAACTGGTCTATATGGTTGGATATCGTTATCCAGATAAGGACTTTGTTTCAATATAAGAACGCATACTAGCGTATGACTGAGTGGAGGATGTTTATATGGATGAATCGAAGAAAATTAAGTATCTGTTTATAATAGCGACTGTTATTATTGTTGTTGTTGGTGTTATCAGGTCAGGCGGTGGGACTTAGGGGCAAGTGAAGGGTACTTCGTGGTTTGCGTAGTTCGGGGAATTGCGCTAGGTAGTAGGGGCGGTTTGTTTCGGTCTATCAGGGATAATGATACAGAAATGGAAGTGGTTTTAAATGGCGAATCAAGATAACGATTCCTCTTCGTCGAACGGATTCCGCAGGAATGCGAATCGGCGTATTTATAGCGATGCGCATGATGGTAGACGGTTCGACTACCCAGGGGCGAACCTGCCGTCGACTGCGAGCTACAGCTACCAGGCACGGAAAAGTGGGCCCGCTCACGATATGACGATTGCAGAAGTTATCGGTCGCCTTCGGGCCCTGATAGTGATCATCCGCAAGCGTTGGGTTTCTGCATTTTTAGCCGCTGTTATCGCTGGCGGAACGCTTTATTACTTTTTTGGCCGAACGGTGCCGGAGTATACTGCGGTTTCGACCATGCTTGCCCAAAGTCCTTTGGACGAGCTGTTGAAAATCAATGGCAATGAAAGCGTTAGGAAGGATGTGCAGGAGAATTTCCTGCACAACCATTTGTCAGTGATGCAGAGCCGTCGATTTAGCGTGGCGATATCCAAGGCTATTTCGGAAGATGAGAAGCAGAGGATTGCGGCGCCTTTACTTAAGGAAGGAGAGACACTGACAGAGGACCGGTTCATCAATATGATCTCTAGTCGATCGGGAGCCGAACGGCAAAGAGACCGCGAGTTCTTTACTTTGCGGTTCACGCACCGCGACCCTGAAGTGGCGGTCATGGTCGCCGATCGTATGACGGCGACCTACCTGGATCTGGTTCAAGACGAAATCAAGGAGACCAATAAGTCGGTAGCTCAGATTTTACATATTCAATCGAAGCAGCTGCAGGACGAAATAACTCAACTTGAAGAGAGCCAAAGGGAATTTAGGGATGAGCACAACATTTCGTCATTGGAAGAGGAAGACAGCCTTCATGCCTTGAGGCTCGAACGTTTAAACAAGTCGCTGACTGAAACGCGTATTCGGAAGTTTGACCTCGAATCCCAATTAAAAGAAGCGAAACGAGACTTGGCGGTAGAGGGGAAGCCCTTTGAAAATGTATATCTCGCGAACTTCGCTAACAACCAGACACTTCGTCAATCGTTGGATGCGTTAAATGCGGATCGTTCCGTACTGGCACTCAAATACGGCCGAATGCACCCGAAAATGTTAGAGATCGATGGGAAAATACGAGGTGTCGAGGATAATATAAAACGTAACTTTGAGTTGGGATATCGCGACCTTGAGAGCCAGTTTTTGAACCTCGTTGCCATGGAGCAGCGACTCGATCGCGAGTTCAATACGGTCTTCAAAAAAGGGATTGAAATCGGACGTTTGTCGGCTCAGCTGCTCTTGATCGATAGTGAAATCGAGGCCAAGCGTGATGCGCTGAAGGATTTGCAGCGAAGGGCCAATCAAGCGGAGGTCGTCAGTAACTTGCCCAAGGACGTGATGAGGGTCATCGATCCGGCATTCATCGTGCGACCGAAGCTCTCGAAGCGAAAGGTAACTGCTCTGATTATCGGTTTTCTTGCCTTTGGCGCGTTTGTTACGACACCCTTGTCTTTGCATTTGTTTGACCAGCGCATAAAGGTGGCGACCGACATCGAGCAAGAGCTCGGCAAGCCGTTAGTGGGCGGTATTCCTCGCATTTCGCGACTTCGACCTAGGGACAAGGCTCGGATCGTATGCGATGATTTAGGAATCACTTATGTCGAGCCGTTTATGGCTTTAATCGCTCAGGTTGAGTTGATGTCTCGGCAGTCTGGATGCAAATCGTTCGTGATAGCGAGCGCAATGAAAGCGGAAGGGAAGTCGACGATATGTGCGAATCTTGCTGATGGGTTTGTGCGCTTAGGCAGGAAGACCTTGCTAATCGACTGTGATTTTAGGAAGCCGGGACTTCAGCAGTTCTACACCGCAAAAAGCGAGAAAGGCTTGATCTGGTGGGCGGAGGCTGGTTGTCCGATGGAAAATTTGTTGGATGACGCTTCGCCTTTGGGGATCCAGCAATTGGAAAATGGGACTTATATATTGCTAGCGGGTGGGGTTTATAAGCAGCCGTCTCAATTGCTCGTATCCGAAGCATTTGATAAGTTGTTTGAAGTTTTGAGTGAGGAGTTTGATGTGATTCTGGTAGATACCCCTCCGTTGGGGCTGTATCCCGATGCTCAACTTCTCGCTAAGCATGTGGGGGAAACGCTTTTCGTGGCCCGCGAATCCTGCGCGCCTGTCGCCCAGATTAGGCGCGTCATTATGGATATAGAAAACACTGCGGCTCCAGTACTCGGAATAGTATTAAACAGTTACTCGCCAGGAAGCTTTAATCCGCGCCTGGCGTATCGTTCAGGCTATGAAAAGTACGAATTCGATAGGCGCAAGAAAACGCGTGAGAAGGAACGCGCAAAGGCGGTAAAGGGCGGTGGTTCGCTGGTAAGCAAACTGATGGCGGACAAGAGGGAACGAAGGTAGTCTGGAGTGCCGTGATTGGGAGGAGAGAGCGTTGAATGCGATGAAGAACATATATACTTCAGAAGTAGGTAGTAGTTCGGTGGACAGCAAAGCTGCGTTCGCATTGAAGGAGGAGATAGAAAAGTCTAGCAAGTTGCTTTGGATCGTGGGTGGCGATGAAGGTTACGGGTTTCGCAGGGCGCATTTGGGGTTCGCTAGCGACTTAGGTCGTCGCGGGATTACGGTTGGCTTTGTCGTTCGTGAAAAAGGCACGTTCGCGGATGGGTTGATGGCTGCGGGCTACGAGGTATTTTTTCTCAGCGAGCGGAATAGGGATAGAGGTATACGTCGAAGAGGTTTTTCATATCTGTTTGGTTGTGTAGATAGTGTGCGAGATTCATTGATCCACAAAAAGGAGATCGAGGCCGCGATTTGCGCGTTCGGTGCGGACTGGGTTCATGTTTCGATAAACTCGGGCATTTTGAAGGCAGGTCTTGCATCAAGGTCGGCTCATGTTCCGGTATTCTGGCACATTCATAATACTATTAACTCGAAATTGCCGTTCGGGCTTCAGTCGCTCGCCTATAGATTCATTTGCCGTTTTTGGGGCATTAGGCCGTTGGCGAACAGCCGACACACAGCAGTTTCTTTGGGGGGAGGAAGTGGGTTTTGTGGAGTGATCTATCCGGGTACGGATGAATGCGCTTTTTCTCCCACGGCTCGATTCACACGTTTAGAGAAAGAGAGTCTCGGTTTGGCGAGCGAGGTTCCAGTCTTTCTCGTGGCAGCAAGGCTTGTGGAAGCGAAGGCGCAGCACCTCGTTGTCGATGCGTTTTTGGAGCTCGTAGACGAAGGGGTGGAGGTTGCTTTGGTATTGGCGGGAGGACCGTTGGACTCCGATTATGCGAGAGCGCTTCAAGCGAAAGTGCGCCAGAGTGGAGCGAGCCATCTCATTCGGTTTGTAGGGCAAGTTGAAGATACGCGTCCTTATATCAGTTTGGCGGATGTAGTTGTAAACAGCCGGCTGAATGCGGAGCCCTTTGGCCTTTCCGTAATCGAGGCTCAGTTCATGGAGCGCCCTGTGTTGGCATACGCGTTGGGCGGTCCTTCAGAAACGGTAGTCGATGGCGAAACCGGATGGTTGGTTTCGGAACCTACGAAGGAATGTTTCAAGAAGGGGGTGAAACGTGCATTGAAAGATCGAGAATCATGGGGGGCTATGGGGACGAAGGCGCGAGCGCGAGCGGTTCCACTGTACTCTCTCGAGGCTTCGTCGGACAACTACTTGGAGCGAGTTGCCCATGCGAGAGAGCATTTTCGGTGGGAGGTTTACAAATAAATGAATGGGCCGAGATGCAGGACTAGGGGACAGGGACGGCGGTGTCGCTTCGCCTAATTGAAAACTGGCCTAAACGGTTTTGCGGGAGCCAAGGTAGAAATGAGTATATTCACAGACAGGCTATTAGAGGGGTTAGGACGCTGGCGTGGCTATGCGACTACTGCTTTGCTGTTCGTTTGTGTGTTTTCAGTGAATGCAGCTTTTCCTGCAGCAAAGGTCTCGATTCTTTCACCGGCGCCTGATTCGGTTTTTGTAGAGGGCGAATCTATACGTTTTGCTGCTCGTGTATTCTCGGAGCGAGGCGAAAGCTCTCAGTACGAACTCGTCTGGAACTCAGACATCGACGGTTTGCTGGGGGATTTCCGCGATGAGTGGAGGGCGACCGATCTTTCAGTGGGTTACCACACGATTAGTCTGTTTGCCTATGATAATGGTGAGAAAGTGGCTGCAGCTCGAATCAACTTGAGTGTACTTTCCAATATTGAGCCGTATGTGTCGGTATTGATCAACGGTGGAGATCGTGAGTACATATTGGGCGATCGCGTATCGCTTGAGGCCGAGGCAATCGATTCGGAAGACGGCGACGTAACTGATAAGATTCGTTGGAGTTCCGACTTGGATGGACCGCTCGAAGGAGAGGGGCGCCACATCGATTTGGATAAGCTCTCGGCTGGGATGCACCGTATTCGCGCTAGCGCCATGGATTCCCTAGGAACGGTTGGGTATGGCGAGGTGGAAATTTTCGTAGAAACGCCACGAAGGCCGTTTGTTTCTGAAGACTTCACTCGGGAAGACTTGAATCTTG